>DATIUQ010000061.1:0-24334 GCA_035466775.1 Arthrobacter sp. | reverse complement strand
GAGGCCGCCGAGCGCCTTGTTGGTGATGTCCTTCCAGAGGCCGCGCTTGCGAATCTCGCTGCCGAGGAGCTCGATGCCGCGGACGAGCGCGCCGGAGGCGTCGCGCACCTCGAAGGTCACGCGGTCGTCGAAGAGGATCTTGCGGAGCTGGTGGTCGGTGCGCGCGATGGTCCAGCGTCGCCCCGACGGCATCGCCATCCGCCAGGAGACGAGGTTGTCGATGCACGTGCCGTAGAGGACGCAGTCCTTGCCGCCCGCGTTCTCGGCGATGTTGCCGCCGATGGTGCAGGCCCAGGCGCTCGTGGGGTCCGTCGCGAAGACGAGGCCGTGCTCGGCGGCGTGCTCCATCGCCCGCTCGGTGATCACGCCCGCCTCGACCTCGACCACCTTCGCCTCGGCGTTGCGCCCGCCGGGGAGCGGGAAGGTGCGGGTCGCGATGCCGCGGATGCGGTTCAGCTTCTCCGTGTTCACGACGACGCAGCCCTGCCGCAGCGGCACGCCGCCGCCGAGGATGATCGCGCTCTTGGGGATGAAATCCATGGTGAGGGCTTCGTCGGAGGTGATGACCTTGCCGCCGATTTCCAGGCCCGGCAGGGTCCGCGAGTAGGAGCCGGTCGCGAGGACGATGTTCTTGCCCTTGTACGCCGTGCCGTTCACAACGATGGTGTCGGCGCCCTGGAGCTTGCCTTCACCTTCGATGACGGTGATGCCCTTTTTGCCCTTGATGAGGCCCTGCAGGCCCTTGAACTTGCCCGCGATGATGCCGTCTTTGTAGGCGTTGACAGCGGTGATGTCGATGCTGTCGAGGGTGACGTTGACACCGTACTTCGCCGAGTCACGGGCATGGTCGGCCAGTTCTGCGGAGTGCAGCAGGGCCTTTGTGGGGATACAGCCGTTGTGCAGGCATGTGCCGCCGAGTTTGCCCTTTTCGATGAGGCCGACGGTGAGGCCGAGCTGGACGGCACGCAGGGCAGTGGCGTAGCCGCCGCTGCCGCCGCCGAGTACCAGGATGTCGAATTCTTGCGCAGTTGCCTGATCGGCCACTAAAACGCTCCCTCGCGTGAACGATGACACGAGAGTACGCATCATCTGGTCTTGGAACTTCCCTGCCGTGATTATGCCAGCAGGGCAGTTCCCTTTCATTTGTGACTACCGGAGTTCACCTTAGCGAACCACTAATACATGCTCCACCTTGCCGTGGCGTTTGTGGAGCGCTTGTGTCCAGTGTCACGCGGGTTTGTGGCCGGGGGATCACCCTGCCACAAACCCGCGCGGACGGCTGGAGGTTCTTGCCTAGGCGGAAGCGGCGATGATGTCCTCGGCGTAGGCCACGAGCGTGCGCACGGTGCAGCCGGTGCCCTGCTTGTGGTTGTAGCCGTAGGGGCTGCCGTTATTGAAGGACGGGCCCGCGATGTCGATGTGGGCCCAGGGGATCTGTTCGCCGTCCTTGCCCTTGCCGACGAATTCGCGGAGGAAGACGGCCGCCGTCATCATGCCGCCGTGGCGTTCGCCGATGTTGGCGATGTCCGCGACCTGCGAGTCGAGGCTGGGGCGCAGCTCTTCGGGGAGCGGCATCGGCCAGACCAGCTCGCCGGCGCGGTCGGCGGCGGCCTTGATCGGGCCCGTGACGGAGTCCGCTCCCATGACGCCGGCCGTGCGGTCGCCGAGGGCGATCAGCTGCGCGCCGGTGAGGGTGGCGACGTCGATGATGGCGTCCGGGAATTCCTGGCTCGCCGCGACGATGCCGTCGGCCATGACCAGCCGGCCCTCGGCGTCGGTGTTCAGGACCTCGACGGTCTTGCCGCCGAAGATGGTCATCACGTCGGCGGGGCGCTGGGCCGCGCCGGATGGCATGTTCTCGGCGATGCACAGCCAGGCGGTCGCCTTGACGGGCAGGCCCAGGCCGGCGAGGGCCAGCACGGTGTTGAGGACGACGGCGGCGCCCGCCATGTCCGACTTCATGTCGCCCATGCCCAGGTGCGGCTTGAGCGAGATCCCGCCGGTGTCGAAGGTGATGCCCTTGCCCACGAGGGCGATTTTGGCGGTGGCCCGGGCGGGGGAGTATTCGACCTTGACGAGGCGCGGCTGCCGGGTGGAGCCCTTGCCGACGCCGAGGATGCCGCCGAAGCCTTCCTTTTCGAGGCGCTTCTCGTCCCAGACGGTCACCTTCACGGGCAGGCCCTTGGACAGTTCCTTGGCCGCTTCCGCGAAGGACTCGGGGTAGAGGTGGCTCGGCGGCTGGTTAACCAAGGTGCGGGTGGCGTTCACGGCCTTGCCGATCAGGGCAGCGCGGTCCAGGACCGTCTTGAGGCCCTTGTCGGCGGCAAGGTCGGTGACGATCACAACGTTTTTCACCGGGTCCTTGAGGCCGTCCTTGGAGGTGCGGTACTCGGTGAACGAGTAGGCGCCCATAGCGGCGCCTTCGGCGACGGCTGCGACATCGCCCAGTGACGACGTCGGGAGGGCCAGGGCGACGGTGCTGACGCCGGCCAGCTGGCGGACGGCCGAGCCGGCGGCGCGGCGGAGGGCCTCTTCGGTGAGCGGCCGCGCGGCCGACAACTTGCCGACGCCGGCGAGCACCAGGACCTTCGCCCCGGCTTCGGCCAGGCCCGGGAGGCGGTGGGCCTGGTCGGCTGCGCCGGTAACGCCAAGAACACTCAGTGATTCCGCCAGGGCCTCGGCGGCCTTGGCCGTCAGGGGGTTGCTGAGCAGGACGGGGCCGTCCGTGCCCTGCCCGACGCCGATGACGAGGGCGTCGCTGGGGGACTTCTTGAGATCCCCTGCGATTGCGCTGAGTTTCACTTCGGTATTCTTGACCACGAGGAAAGTCCTCAATTCTCTGAGTATTTTCGGCAGGAACTGCATGTTCGGCGCCCTGCCATGGAACGTAGGCCACTGCCGGTTTGAGACGGGACCATTCGGGACAAGAACATGGTGTCTCCAAGCCGTCATGGGGCCAGCTCCGATCGTAGTCTCTCCCCGGCGCCGGTGTTCAATTGAATGAGAGCTGGAGCACACTCCGATCAGGAATGCCCCCGCACTCCGGCGTGTTGTACCCGATAACAGCGCCGCCGCCCCGCAGGGCCCGTCCGGCCGCTCCCACCGACTACGACGAAAGGAACATGCCGTGATTGAACGGATTTCCGGCTCCTTGCTGGACCCCGAAACGCTCTACCTGCGTGATGACGCGCTGTTCCACAGCCCCGAACTGCGCGGGCTGAACCTCGTCATGGGATTCACCGGGTTCGCCGACGCAGGACACGTCGTCAGGCAGATCACCGCCGAATTGCTGGACACCCCGGATGCCGTGACGGTGGCCGAGTTCGACGCCGACCAGCTGATCGACTACCGCACCCGGCGCCCGCAGATCAGCTTCGTCGAGGACCACCTGCAGGACTACCAAGCACCGCGCCTGGCCCTGTACCGGCTGGTCGACGGGCTCGGCAGCCCGTTCCTGCTCCTGGCCGGATTCGAACCGGACCTGCAGTGGGAGCGGTTCGCCCGCGCCGTCGTCGGAATCATCGAGGCGCTGGACGTCAACCTCGTCACCTGGATCCATTCGATCCCGATGCCCGTGCCGCACACCCGCCCCGTCGGCGTGACCGTGCACGGCAACCGGCCGGACCTCATCGAGGGCATCTCGGTCTGGAAGCCCACCGTCGAGGTGCCTGCCGCCGTCGGCCACCTCCTGGAACTGCGGCTGACGGAGGCCGGACGCAATGTTGCCGGCTATGTCATGCACGTTCCGCACTACCTGGCCGAGGCCGAATACCCGACGGCCGCCGTCGCCGGCCTTGAATACCTTGGCGCGGCCACCTCGCTGATGCTGCCCACCGACCGGCTCCGCGAAGCGGGCCGTGAGGTCGGACGCCAGATCGCCGAACAGATTGACGCTTCGGAGGACGTGCAGCAGGTGGTGTCACGGCTCGAGACCCGTTACGACGAGAACGCCGAAGGAACAGTACGCCGTTCCCTGCTCGCCGACGAGAACGACCAGCTGCCGAATGCGGATGCCCTCGGCGCCGCCGTCGAGGCCTACCTGGCCCGTAAAGAACCCGGCGAATAAATACTATTTATCCGGCAGCTGGGCATAATGGGGGAGTGACTTCTCCGCGTGCCTGGCTGATCTGGATCATCGGGGTCTTCGCGTACCTCGTGGCGGTCAGCCAGCGCACCTCATTTGGCGTGGTGGGACTGGAGGCCACGGAGCGTTTCCAGGCCAGCGCGGCCGAAATCTCCTTTTTCACCGTGCTGCAGCTCCTCGTCTACGCCGCCTTGCAGATTCCGGTCGGCATCCTCGTGGACCGGTTCGGCTCCCGGGCCATGATCGCCGGCGGCGCCCTGCTGATGGGGCTGGGGCAGCTCCAGCTGGCGTTCGCCGAGAACATCCCCGGCGGCGTGCTGGGCCGGGTGCTGGTGGGCGCCGGGGACGCGATGACCTTCATCTCCGTGATCCGGCTGCTGCCGATCTGGTTCGCGCCCGCCCGCGTCCCGCTGCTCACCCAGCTGACCGGAATGTCCGGCCAGCTCGGCCAGCTCTTTTCCGTCGTGCCGTTCGCCATGATCCTGCATCTGGCCGGCTGGACCCCCGCCTTCCTGACGCTCGCGGCCATGTCGGCCCTTGCCCTGGTGCTGGTGCTGGTCCTGCTCCAGGACCTGCCGCCGGGGCACCCCGCACCGGAACCGTCCAGCGGGCTGCGCGCCACCGGGGTCTCGCTGTCCCACGCCTGGCGGCAGCCCGGGACCCGGCTGGGGCTGTGGAGCCACTTCACCGTCCAGTTCAGCGGCACCGTTTTCGCGATGACCTGGGGCTACCCGTTCCTGATCTCCGCGCAGGGCCTGGACACGCCCACGGTGTCGGCGCTCATGACGCTCTACGTGGCCGCTGCCATCGCCGCCGGGCCGCTCATGGGCAGCTTCGTCGCGCGGCACCCCCTGCGGCGGTCCACCATGGTGCTCCTGATCTCCGCTGCCACCGCCGCGGCGTGGGCGGCTGTGTTGCTCATTCCGGGGCGTTCGCCGCTGTGGCTGCTGGCCGGACTCGTGGTGGTGCTCGCCGTCGGCGGCCCCGGCTCCATGATCGGCTTCGACTTTGCCCGCACGTTCAACCCGGCGCACCGGATCGGCACCGCCACCGGAATCGTGAACGTGGGCGGCTTCATCGCCGCCCTCATTTCCATCTACCTGATCGGGCTGGTCCTGGATGTCCTGTACGCCACCGGGTTCTCCCGGGGCGAGCTGTACGGTCTTGACCCGTTCCGGATCGCCCTGAGCGTGCAGTTCCTGCTGCTGGGCGGCGGGGCAGCGGCCATCCTGATCATCCGGCGGAAAGTGCGGCGGCAGATGGCAGCCCAGGGCGTCGTGGTGCCGCCCCTGCTGGCGGCCCTCGCCGAACAGCGCCGGCTCAGCGTTGAACGGCGCCGAACGCCCTGACCGCGGACCGCGGGTAATTCCCCCTGTTGTCCACATAGGACACCCGGCGGCTGACGGGGGTCCGCCGGCCCGGCCAAGCTGGCTTTATGACAGCTCAAGAACACCTGAGAATCACGGGCCCGGAGGACATCCTCGGGTTCATACCGCACTCCCTTGGCTACTGGCCGTCCAGCAGCCTCGTGGCCATGACCATGCAGGGCAAGCGGCTCGGAGCCACCCTGCGGGTGGACCTTCCCGCCGCCGCTAAACCCGGTACGCCCGGCTCCACCACACCCGCAGTTTTTGCCCGTTCCGTGGTGTCGTATCTGGAGGCCGACGACGAGGCGGACGGCTCGCTGCTCGCTTTCTTCACCGACTCCGACGCCAGCACCGACGCCGGCACCGACTCCGACACCAGCACCGATACCGACGCCTGCCCGGAGCGCGCGGCCTGGACGGAGCTCCTGGCCGAACTCGAACAGGCTCTGGCCGATGCCGGACTGCCGGTCCGGGACGCCTGGTTCGTCGGCCGGGACTACTGGCGCAATGCCTACTGCCTCGACCCGTCGTGCTGCGCGCCTCCCGGCCGGCCCGTGGAAGAAATCCGGAACAGCCGGCTCAACGCCGAGATGGTGTTCCGCGGCAGCACTGTCGGAGCGGCGCCCGGTGACGGTCTCGTGACGCCGCCGGAGGCCGTGGACCCCGCAGTGTTGGACTCCCAACGGGACTGGGCGGAGCTTTTCTCGGCCCGCGCCCGGGACAGCGTTCAGTTCGGCCAGGTCCTGGACGTCTGGTCGCGGGTTTTGAACGCCGGGGCGCCGCTGCCAAAACTGCCTGTAGCGCTCACCGGCTACCTGAGGGCCTCCCTCTGCGTGTTGCCCTGGCGCGACGCCGTCCTGGTGATGTCGGCCGCGGGGCCGGAGACCGCCCGGCGCGGCGCCGAGGAGTTCGGTGTATTCGACGACGGGGCGCCCGATACGGGTGCCTGGGACTCCCGTGCAACGGACACCGGGGCGCCCGGGGCCTGGCGGGGCGGTTCGCCGCCTGAATCCGTCGTCGGGGCCCGGGCGCCCGTACCGCTGCCGCCGTTGGACGGATTCTCGCCACCGGAGCCGCGCCCCCGGGGAGGCGGGCGCGGCAGCGCTTTTGTGAAGCAACCACCGCCGGAGGCGGCAGGTTACGGGGAGGTGCTGCTGGGTCTGGCGCCGCCGGTGCCGGACTGGGCCGGGATGGCAAGCCTGGAGCGGATTCTTGAGCGGCTCGGTACGGCCGGTGGCGAGGCGGGGGCCGCCGCACTGACCGGGCGGGGCTGGATTGAATGGTGCCGGGGCAAGGGGTCCTACGCCCACGCGCTGTTCAGCCGCGCGGATGACGTCCACCCGGGCTACCGCCTGGCCGCGTTGCTGGACGAGCTCGCAAGCCGCGGGACGCTCTGCGGCTGGGCCGGAAGGAAGGAGACGGCCTGGCAGAGGTTCAAACCGGACGTGGCCTGACGGCGGGCGGTGTCGATTCCGAAAATCGTGAGACAATGGTTGCCGAGACCCGGTTGGGTCCGTGTATCAAGTGCTTGTAGTCAACCTTGGAAACAGGGAACATTACGGTCGCCCCAGGAGTTCTACTTAGTGGCTCTGCTGGTCGTGATTGCACCTGATGGAAAACACGGACTTGACAGGGTCATAGTGGTGTTGCCCGTATGGTGATTCCACAGACCGCCGCTAGAAAGGTTTTCTGTGACCCCGTCTTCCGCGAAGAAGGAACCCGCCGACCAGGCCGTATTGTCCCCTGAGGAGAAGAAGGCGGCGACGAGCGCCAAGCGCGCTGCCACGCGCGCAGCCAACAAGGCTGTCAAAGACGCAGCCTTGGCCGAAGGTGACGACACCGCATCGGCAGTCGCCAAGCCTGAACCCAAGAAGCGCGGGCCCAAGCCCGGCGCTAAAGCCGCGGCGCAGGCCGCCGGTAAAGCCGCCAACGGTGACGACGAAGCCGACGACGATGTCGAGGTTGACCTCGACGATGTCGTCGTCGAAGCCGTCGAGCTCGGTGAGGACGGCGAGGAGATCCCGGGCAAGGCCGCAACAGCCGCCACCGGCTCCGGCTTTGTCTACTCCGATGCCGACGACGACGACGCCCCCGTGCAGCAGGTTATGTCCGCCGGCGCCACCGCAGACCCCGTCAAGGACTACCTGAAGCAGATTGGCAAGGTCGCCCTGCTGAACGCCGAGCAGGAAGTCGACCTGGCCCTGCGCATCGAGGCAGGCCTCTTTGCCGAGGAAAAGATCGCGGCCGACGACGGGTCCATGGATCCGAAGCTCAAGCGCGAGCTCGAATTCGTCATCCACGACGGCAAGCGTGCCAAGAACCACCTGCTGGAGGCCAACCTCCGCCTCGTGGTCTCGCTGGCCAAGCGCTACACCGGCCGCGGCATGCTCTTCCTGGACCTGATCCAGGAAGGCAACCTGGGCCTGATCCGTGCCGTCGAGAAGTTCGACTACACCAAGGGCTTCAAGTTCTCCACGTACGCCACCTGGTGGATCCGGCAGGCCATCACGCGCGCCATGGCCGACCAGGCCCGCACCATCCGCATCCCGGTGCACATGGTGGAAGTCATCAACAAGCTGGCACGGGTGCAGCGCCAGATGCTGCAGGACCTCGGCCGCGAACCCACCCCGGAAGAGCTGGCCCTCGAGCTGGACATGACGCCCGAGAAGGTTGTCGAAGTCCAGAAGTACGGCCGCGAGCCGATCTCCCTGCACACCCCGCTGGGCGAGGACGGCGACTCGGAATTCGGTGACCTTATCGAGGACTCCGAGGCCGTGGTCCCGGCCGATGCCGTGAGCTTCACCCTGCTGCAGGAACAGCTGCACTCGGTGCTGGACACCCTTTCCGAGCGCGAGGCCGGCGTGGTCGCGATGCGCTTCGGGCTGACCGACGGACAGCCGAAGACTTTAGACGAAATCGGCAAGGTCTACGGCGTCACGCGTGAGCGGATCCGCCAGATCGAATCCAAGACCATGTCCAAGCTGCGGCACCCGTCGCGGTCCCAGGTCCTCCGGGACTACCTGGACTAAGCACGCACCAACAACGCGGGGTCACTTCCGGCCATCCTCCCCGGAGGATTGGGCCGGGAGTGACCCCGCGTTGTTAGTTAAGAGAAGAGTTAAGCGGAAAGAGCCCCTCCGGAATCGGAAGGGCTCTTTCTCATATGGTCTAAGCGACCGGACTCTAGTCGACTGGAACCGGCGGCTTCTCGTGAAGACGAGCGGTTTCGTCGTGCCAGTCGGAACTGAGCGGCCGGAGCGTCGGTTCTACGGCACGGGCATGGTGGCCGCAGAAAAGAAGCTCACCCCCGGAGGCGCCGAGAACAACCCGGACATACGCCTGTGCTCCGCAACGATCGCACCGGTCGACGGTGGTGAGTGTGCGGTCCGCAACTGCTGTTGTCATGTTCGGCCTCCTTGGTAGATCGGTATACCTATATAACCAGCATTCGCAGCCAAACCATGGCCGGGATGGCCCACTTTCGCTGTACGCGTATCACGTCTCGGTAACGGGTTCCCCAGTGCGGGGCCCCCGGGGGAGTGGCATCGCGCCGGACGGCGGCACTCCGACTACCCTAGGAAGAGCGCCAAACAGCTTTGCCCGTCCTATGGGGACGGTCCCGTTCCTGAAGGAGTTTCCGCCCCGTGGCACCAAGTTCTGATTACACCGCCCGGCATCTCTCCGTGCTGGAAGGCCTCGAAGCCGTCCGCAAGCGCCCGGGCATGTACATCGGTTCCACGGACTCCCGCGGCCTTATGCACTGCCTCTGGGAAATCATCGACAACTCCGTGGACGAGGCCCTTGCCGGCTTCGGCCATGACATCAAAATCATTCTCCACGCGGACAACTCGGTGGAGATCCACGACGACGGCCGCGGCGTCCCGGTGGACATCGAACCGAAGACCGGGCTGAGCGGCGTCGAGGTCGTCTTCACCAAACTCCACGCCGGCGGCAAGTTCGGCGGCGGCTCGTACACCGCCTCGGGCGGCCTGCACGGCGTCGGCGCCTCTGTCGTGAACGCGCTGTCAGCCCGTCTCGACGTCGACGTCGACCGCGGCGGCAAGACCTACCGGATGTGTTTCCGCCGGGGCGAGCCCGGCCGCTTCAAGGACACGGGCACCAGGCCGGACCCGGCCGCCGTGTTCGAGCCGTTCATCGACGGTTCCGTGCTGGATGTCGTGGGCAAGGCGAAGCGCGGCGTCACCGGCACCCGGATCCGCTACTGGGCGGACCGGCAGATCTTCACCCCGGACGCCAAGTTCTCCTACGATGAACTCGCCGCCCGCGCCCGGCAGACGTCTTTCCTGGTGCCCGGGCTGAAACTCACGGTCCGGGACGAGCGCCGGGTCCCCGGCACCCCGGGAGAGTCCGGCCCGCATGAGGAAGTGTTCCACCACGACGGCGGCATCTCCGAGTTCGTCGAGTTCCTGGCCGCCGACCCCGCCGTCACGGACATCTGGCGGCTCCACGGCGCCGGCAAGTTCAAGGAAACGGTGCCGGTCCTGGATGAGAAGGGCCACAGCCACCTCAAGGAGGTGGAACGGGACTGTGAGGTCGACGTCGCCCTCCGCTGGGGCATTGGCTACGACAGCACCGTTCGCACCTTCGTCAACATCATCTCCACGCCCAAGGGCGGAACCCACCAGGCCGGCTTCGAGCAGGCGCTCCTGAAGACTTTCCGCAAAGCGGTCGAAACCAATGCCCGCAAGCTCAAGGCCGGCAACGACAAGATCGAAAAGGACGACATCTTCGCGGGGCTCACCGCCGTCCTCACAGTCAGGCTTGCCGAGCCGCAGTTCGAGGGCCAGACCAAGGAAATCCTGGGCACCTCCGCAGTGCGGGCCATCGTGGCCAAGGTGGTGGAACAGGAGATCAACGCCAAGCTGACCTCGTCCAACCGCAACGACAAAGCCCAGTCGGCCCTGCTGCTGGAAAAGGTCGTCAGCGAGATGAAGTCGCGCATCTCCGCCCGCGTCCACAAGGAGACCCAGCGCCGCAAGAACGCGCTGGAGACATCCTCCATGCCCACCAAGCTCGCGGACTGCCGCACGGACGACGTCGCGCGCTCCGAACTCTTCATCGTCGAGGGTGACTCCGCGCTCGGAACCGCCAAGCTCGCACGGTCCTCCGACTTCCAGGCGCTGCTGCCCATCCGCGGCAAGATCCTCAACGTCCAGAAGGCTTCGGTGGGGGACATGCTCTCCAACGCCGAATGCGCAGCCCTCATCCAGGTGGTCGGGGCGGGCTCCGGCCGGAGCTTCGACATCACCGCGGCCCGGTACGGAAAGGTCATCCTGATGACCGACGCCGACGTCGACGGCGCCCACATCCGCACGCTCCTGCTGACCCTGTTCTTCCGCTACATGCGGCCCATGATCGAGGAGGGCCGCGTTTTCGCGGCCGTCCCGCCGCTGCACCGCGTGGAGGTCATCAACGCCGGCCAGAAGGCCAACGAGATGATCTACACCTACTCGGAGGCCGAGCTGCACGTCCTGCTGGCCAGGCTCGCCAAGGAAGGCAAACGGTACAAGGAGCCGATCCAGCGCTACAAGGGCCTGGGAGAGATGGACGCGGAGCAGCTGGCCGAGACCACCATGGACCCCCGGCACCGCACCCTGCGCAAGGTCGGCATCGACAACGCCAAGCAGGCCGAGGAGACCTTTGACCTGCTGATGGGCTCCGACGTCGCGCCCCGCAAGGACTTCATCATCGCCGGGGCGGCGAGCCTGGACCGGGAGCGCATCGACGCGTAGCGGCAGCCCGGGGCAGCGTGGGCAGGGCCGGCATTGTCCTCCAGGTGTCAGGCGGACGCCAGTGCCAAAATACCGTCTAACCTGTTATCCCTCGTTCCGATAGTGTCGTCTCACGGCCCCGGGCAATGACGCCCGGGGCCGGATTTCGCAGCAATCCAGGAGACCCCTATGAGGCAAACTCGGAATATCCAGCGTGCGGCCATCGCCGCCACGATCGGGCTGGCAGTCACCTTCGCGCCGCCGGCCCTCGCAGCAACCGGAACCAGCTCGAACGCCCTGCGTTCAGCGGTATCGGCGGACAACATCATGACCCATCTCAGTGCCCTTCAGGCCATCGCGGACGCCAACGGCGGCAACCGCGCGGCCGGGACCTCAGGTTACGAGGCTTCCGCAGAGTATATTGAAGGCCAGCTTGAGGCAGCCGGCTATGAACCTGTACGCCAGGTCTTTACGTACGAGCAGTACCAGACCGTCAGCGCCTCGCTGCAGCGGCTGACCCCGTCCACCAAGGAATACGCCTACGGCGGCGACGTGGACGGATTTTGGGACATGGAGTACTCCGGCGAGGGGGACGTCACAGCTTCCGTATCGGCCGTAGACATCAACCTGGCGGGTGACCGGGCCTCCACGAGCGGCTGCGAAGCTGCCGACTTCACCGGGTTCCCTGCGGGCAACATCGCCCTGATCCAGCGCGGCACCTGCAGCTTCCGGATCAAGGCGGACAATGCCCACGCCGCCGGGGCCGTGGGCGTCATCATCTTCAACCAAGGCAACGGGGCGCCCGGCGACGATCGGGATGTCTTGTTTAGCGGCACCCTCGGCGCACCGCAGGCGGACATCCCGGTGGTCAGCACGAGCTTCGACACCGGCGCCGAACTCGCCGGGCTCAGCAACGTCTCCATGCGCCTCGCCGTCGACGCCACCATCACCCAGACCTCGTCCTTCAACATCCTGGCCGACACCGGCGGAAGGGCGGACCGGACCGTTGTGGTGGGGGCGCACCTGGACTCCGTGGCCGAGGGCGCCGGCATCAACGACAACGGCTCCGGAACGGCCGCGATCCTCGAGACGGCGATCCAAATGTCCGCCGCAGGTGTTGCGCCGACGAACCGCGTCCGCTTCGCCTTCTGGGGCGGGGAAGAGGCCGGGCTGATCGGCTCGGAGTACTACGTCAACCAGCTGACGGCGCGCCAGATCAAGGAACACGCCGTCAACCTCAACTTCGACATGGTCGGCTCGCCGAACTTCGTCCGCTTCGTCTACGACGGCGACGGCTCGGCCTTCGGCGAGAAGGGCCCCAACGGCTCCGCGCTGGTGGAGAAGGTCTTCCTGGACTACTTCAAGTCGCAGAACCTGCCGGCTGTACCGACAGAATTCGATGGTCGGTCCGACTACTTCGGCTTCATCAACAACGGCATTCCAGCCGGAGGCCTGTTCACCGGCGCGGAAGGCGTCAAGACAGCAGAAGAAGCGGCCGTCTTCGGCGGCACAGCGGGCGAACCTTATGACCCGTGCTACCACGCGGCCTGCGACAGCATCGGCACGCCCGGCACCGACGACAACATCAATGTAGTCGTGCTGGAGGAAATGGCCGACGCGATCGCCCACTCCACGCTGACCTTCGCCATGACCACCTCGGCGGTCAACGGCACGTCCAAGGGCAACGGGGCAGGCAACGTGGACCTCGAATACAAGGCCAACAAGCTGCTCAAGTAGCAACGGGCCACAACAGCGCAACGGGTGCCGGGCCGCACTGCCGTCGGGCGGGGCGGCCCGGCCTCTGCGTTGGCAGCATACGACGGCAGCATACGACGGCAGCCTGGTGCGGCGGCTTTCGGCCGGCGTTCAGCCGGCCGCTGCCGGAGGGCTCAGCCGAGCAGGCCGGGGACGATCAGCAGGGCCGTTGGGACCGCGAGCAGCAGCAGGCAGCCTGCCAGCACTGCGGCGCGGACGGGTTCCGGGAGGGGAGGCTGCGGGGAGAGCAGGCGGCTGACGCGCGACGCCGTCGCCCGGGCCGATCCGGAGCCTCCGGTGGCACCGGGCTGGCCGGGCTCGACGTCGGACAGTTCCGGTCCGCCGAACGCCATGCGGGCCTCCGGTGCGCCGGGCGATCCGCTGGCCACAATCGCGATCGCCTTGATCAGGGTGGCCTTGCTCTCGGTCTTCAGCGCGACGTCGTCGGCGAGCATCTCGATCAGCGAGCTGACCGCTTCCTGCGCCAGCCGCGTCGTGGGCAGCCAGGGCAGGGCCTGCCGCCAGGCCGCAAAGGCCCAGAGCAGCAGATGGTGGCGCTGGTCCAGGTGGGCGTTCTCATGGTTCAGGACTGCGCGGAGTTCAGCGGGTTCCAGGGCCGCCATCAGCCCGTCGGAAAGGACAGTGACAGAGCGGGCGCCACCCGGCAGGCAGTACGCGACGGGGGAGTCGACATTGATCACCATGGTCCGCGGGCCGTCCGCGGACGGGGATGCGAGGAGCGCCAGCAGTTCGCGGTGCCGCCGCCGCTGGCGCTGGATCTTGTAGTACGTCAGCAGCAGCGTGAACACCAGGTGGGCCGTCAGCAGTGCCGCAGCCGAGAGGGCGAAGATGTGCCAGAAGCCCAGGGCCGTGGTGGGCGCATCATTGAACACCATTCCGGCCAGGGCCTTGAGGCCCGCCAGCAGGTTGTCGCCGACCGGCTCCAGGCCATAGACCAGCATGGCGCCGATCATGGACAGGCCGCCGGCGAGGGCGATCGCCTGCCAGAGCAGCATGGCCGTGAACGGCGAACGCGCCGGCCACTGGGCGCGGGAAAGCAGGACAGGCACCGGCCAGGCCAGCACTATCGCCAGGACCGCCAGAAACCATGAGGTCCAGAACATCGGGTGCTAGCTGAGTCCCAGCAGCTTGCGCAGCGTTTCTGCCTCGGTATCGGTGACGGAACCAATGAAGCGAGCCAGCACGGCCTCGCGGTCGGGTGCGGACCCCAGGACCTCGTGCATCAACTCAGCGGTGTGGTCCTCACGGCTGGAGACTGCCTGGTAGCGGTGAGGCCGGGTGCCGCGTTCGCGCTCCACCAGGCCCTTGCGCTCAAGGCGGGAAAGTACGGTCAGGACCGTCGTGACGGCCAGATCCTTGCCCTCGTGCCCTGCGGTGCCGTTTTCCGCGCGGGTACTCTGCGCGAGCAGGTCCCGCAGGGTGTTCGCCGTCGCAGCCTCATGGCCTGCCCAGAGCAGGTCCATTACTGCCCGTTCCAGTTCACCGAGACTTGCCATTCCGTACGTCCTTCGTGAGTGCCGCTCCGGCCAGTCGACTCTGCCGGGCGGTATGTGAATACTTCACTCCTAAATTTACCGTGTTTTGCGAATAGTTTCTACATAAGGTAGAACTTCCCGGCCCGGGCGTGTCGCGCCCGTCGCCCAAGCCGTCCCGGCCGGTCCGGGGGGCGGGGTTGGCGCCGGTGCCGGGGCGGGCGGGTGCTGGTGGGAGGCGCCTCCATTGCGGGCCGTGGCGCACCGTGGGACTCTGGTGTGCAGGCAACCGTCAAAGTGTTCTACACTCTGTAGAAGAAGCTTTCTACGTGACGTAGAAGTTGCTCGCCTAGCAAAGTTAGGGACTGCCTTGGACGCCTTGGAAATCGCACGCTGGCAATTCGGAATCACCACGGTGTACCACTTCATGATGGTGCCGCTCACGATTGGCCTGGGCCTGGTGGTCGCCGTGATCCAGACGATGTGGCACCGCACCGGCAAGCCCGAATACCTCCGGATGACCAAGTTCTGGGGCAAGCTCTTCCTGATCAACTTCATCATGGGCGTGGCCACCGGCATTGTGCAGGAATTCCAGTTCGGCATGGCGTGGAGCGAGTACAGCCGCTTCGTCGGCGACGTGTTCGGTGCGCCGCTGGCCATGGAAGCCCTGCTGGCGTTCTTCGTGGAGTCGACGTTCCTCGGCCTCTGGATCTTCGGCTGGAAGCAGCTCAAGCCCGCCGTCCACCTTGCCTGCCTCTGGATCGCCGTGATCGGCTCGGTCTTCTCCGCCTACTTCATCATCGTGGCGAACAGCTGGATGCAGCACCCGGTCGGCGTCGAGATGATTGACGGCCGTCCGGTGATGACCGACGCCTGGGCGGTCTTCACCAACAACACCGCCCTCGTCGCCGTCCCGCACACCATTTTCGGCGCCCTCGCCGTCGCCGGCGCCTTCCTCCTCGGCATCGCCTGGTACCACCTGTGGCGGCGCCGCCACGACGGAATCGACACCATCGGCGAGGACGGCAAGGTCATTCCCGGCGAATCGACAATCCCCGGCCGGGACCGCACCGACCACGCCGTCTGGATCCGCTCCCTGCGGATCGGCGCCGTCGTCGCCATGATCTCCTTCGCCGGGACCGCCATCACCGGGGACCTGCAGGGCAAACTCATGTTCGAACAGCAGCCCATGAAGATGGCGGCCGCCGAAGCGGCCTGCCACGACGGCACCGGCTTCTCCATCCTGAGCATCGGCAATGTTGGCTCCAAGAACTGCGATGAAATCGTCGCCGTGATCGAGGTCCCCGGGATCCTGTCCTTCCTCGCCAAGGGGGATTTCACCACCGAGGTCCAGGGCGTCAACAGCCTGCTGGACCAGTACAAGGCCGACTACGGCACCCACCTGCCGGACAACCCTATCTACGGGGAGCGGGCCGGGCAGGAGATCCAGTACGTTCCGGTCATGGAGGTCACCTACTGGGGCTTCCGGATGATGATCGGCTTCGGCGGCGTGGCCGCGCTGGCCGCCCTCGTGGCCCTCTGGCTCGCCCGCAAGGGCACCGTCCCGGCCTCCCGCGGCCTGATGCGGCTGGCCGTCTTCGGCATCCTGGCGCCGTTCGGCGCAAACGCCGCCGGCTGGATCTTCACCGAGATGGGCCGGCAGCCGTTCGTCGTCGCACCCAATCCGGACCCCAGCGGGATCGACCAGGTGTTTATGTTCACCGCCGCGGCCGTCTCACCCGGCGTCTCGGCCGGTGAGCTCCTGACCTCCCTTGTGGTGCTCACCGCGGTGTACGCGGTGCTGCTGGTGGTCGAGGTCAAGCTGCTGGTCAAGTACATCCGCGGCGGGGTGGCCGCCGCCATGCCGGAACTCGCGCACGTCCCCGTGGACGAGAACGAGGATGCCACCCCCAAGGGCGGTGGTCCCGGCAAGCCCGGGGACGACGTCCTGGCGTTCGCCTACTAAGCCTTCGTCCGCACAAGAAACGCAGAGGATACTCAGCATGGAACTGCTTCCCACCATCTGGTTCATCGCCATCGCGGTGCTGTGGACGGGCTATCTCTTTCTCGAGGGCTTTGACCTCGGCGTCGGAATGCTGATGAAGGGCTTCGCCCGGAACAACACCGAACGCCGCGTGCTGCTCAACACGATCGGCCCGGTCTGGGACGGCAACGAGGTCTGGCTCCTGACCGCCGGCGGCGCCACCTTCGCGGCGTTCCCGCTCTGGTACGCGTCCCTGTTCTCCGCGCTCTACCTGCCGCTGCTGCTGGTCCTGGTGGCCCTCATCTTCCGCGCCGTGGCCTTCGAGTACCGCGGCAAGGTGGACAACCCGCGGTGGCGTGCCCGCTGGGACTGGGCCATCTCCCTGGGCTCCCTCGTGGCGGCCTTCGGCATTGGAGCCGCCCTGGGGCTCACCACCACGGGACTTCCGCTGAACGCAAACGGCGACCGCGAGGGCGGGCCCTTCGCCTGGTTCAGCGCCTACGCCGTGCTGGGCGGCCTCGCCGTCGTCGGATTCTCGCTGCTGCACGGACTCGCCTTCCTGGCGCTGAAGACCGACGGCGACGTCCGGCACCGCGCCCGGCAGTGGTTCGTCCGGCTCCTGCCCGTCCTGCTGCTGCCGATGGCCGGCTGGGCAGTCAGCCTGCAGCTGCTCAGCGGCGAGGTGTGGACCATGGTGGCCGTCGCCGCCGCCGTCGTGGCCGCCGTCCTCGCCTGGAACTTCGCCCGCACGGGTGCCGAAGGCCGCGCGTTCCTGTCCCTGGGCACGTTCCTGCTGCTTGGCAGCGCCTCGATCTTCGGCGCGGCATTCCCTGTGGTGCTGCCCTCCACGCTGAACCCGGACTTCCACCTGACCATCTCCAACGCCTCCTCCTCGGACTACACCCTGGGGCTGATGAGCATCGTTGCCTGCATCGGGCTGCCGCTGGTCCTCGCGTACCAGGCCTGGACGTACTGGGTGTTCCGGCGCCGGGTGAGCGGCGCGCACATTCCCGAGGCCCACAGTTTCCTCCCCGCCATTGCCGCCAGGGCGCTGGCACCGAAGGACTAGCACCCGATGAGACCGCAGTTCCCCTCCGGCCCCGCCAACCGTGCCGCCCTGTACCTGCTGGGCGTGCTCGCCGCCCTGAAGGCACTGTCCCTCGTGCTCATGGGGCAGGCCGTCGCGTCCATGCTGGCGGGGCTGATGGCCGGCGACCCCGCGTGGGGTGAGCAGCTGTACTGGGGAATGGCGGGGGTGGTGCTGCGGTCCCTGACCGTCTGGGCGCAGGCTGTTGCTTCGCGCCGGGCCGCGCTGGGCGTGAAGGAGGAACTGCGCTCGCAGCTGCTGGAGCGTGCACTGCGCAACGGCACTCGGGCCGCCGGCCCCTCCGACGGCGGACTCGCCATTCTCGCGACCCGGGGGCTGGACGCGCTGGACAACTACTACACCCAGTTCCTGCCCGCCTTGGTGAACTGCGCGGCCATCCCGCTGCTGCTGGGCGCCCGCATCCTCTACGCCGACTGGATCAGCGCTGCCGTGATCGTGCTGACCGTGCCGCTGGTGCCGCTCTTTATGGTCCTGATCGGCCGGTACACCGAAGACCGCGTCCGGGAAGCCCAGTCGGCCCTGGCCCGGCTGTCCGGCCACATGCTCGAGCTTGCCAAGGGCCTGCCCGTCCTTGTGGGACTGGGCCGCGCCACCGCCCAGCGCAAGGCCCTCGAGGACCTCTCGGAGGAATACCGCCACCGGACCATGGGCACACTGCGGACCGCCTTCCTCTCCGCCCTCGCGCTGGAGCTTATCGCCACCATCTCCGTGGCAGTCGTCGCGGTCTTCATCGGCGTCCGCCTGGTGCACGGCGACATGGCCCTCGAGGCGGGGCTGCTGGCCCTGATCCTCGCCCCCGACTGCTACCTCCCGCTCCGGGAACTCGGCACCGCGCACCACGCCAGCGACGAAGGCCGTGCCGCGCTCGCCGAAACCACCGCGGTCCTGGAAGCGCCCGAGCCCGAGCCGCTGCGGCCCGCTGCCGCCCCTGACAACCCCGGGGCCGACGCAGCCGGCCCGCCGCCCGCCCTGTCCGTGGCCGGGCTGACCGTCCGCTACGGCGGCAGGACGGATGCCGCCGTCGGACCGCTGAGCTTCACCGCCGCCCCGGGCATGATCACCGCCCTCGACGGTCCCAGCGGCGCCGGCAAGAGCACCGTCCTGGGCGTGCTCGCCGGCACCATCGGGACCGGCGGCGGGACGGACCAGCCTGACCGGCAAACAACGGTGACCGGACGGCTCGCAGGGTTTACGACGCCGGATATCGCCTGGGTGCCGCAGCACCCCGTGATGGTCGCCCCGACCGTGCTGGACGAGGTCCGGCTGTATCTGGGCGCCGCCCACCGCCCGGCGGACGGCAGCCCATCCGGTTCTGGCACCTCATTCGCCCTTGGCACCTCATCCGCCCTTGGCGACGCCACCGCCCGGCGCTGCCTGGCAGCCTGCGCCGCCGAGCACCTCGCCGCGAAGCATCCCGCCGAACTCAGCCCGGGGGAGCTGCGCCGCGTCGCACTGGCCCGCGGCTTCGCCCGGATCGAGGCGGGAGCCCGTGTGCTGCTGCTCGATGAACCCACCGCCCACCTGGACCGGGATTCCGCCACGGCCGTGAGCCGAGCCATCGCCGCCCTCCGCGGAAAGGTCACCGTGCTGCTGGTGGCCCACGACCGGCAGACGCGGGAACTCGCTGACCACCTCGTGCCAGTGGCACCGGGCGCCGCCCCCGTGCCCGGCGTCCCGGCATCCGCCTTCACAGCGTCTGCCCTCCAAGCGTCCGCTGTCGGGACTTCCACGGCCGCGGCCGCATTGCCTGGACCCGGCCCGGCCGACAGCGGGCAGCCCGCACGAGAGAACACCGGACCCGAGCAGGCCGGCGCCGAGCCGGCGGGACTCGATCAGCCCGGACCCGAACCGGCCGGATCCGGTCAGCCCGGCGCCGGGTCGACCCGGAACACGGATCCCGGAGAACCGGACGCCGGGGCCGCCGGACGCGACGCCAACGGTTCCACGGCCGGCAGGCTCCGCCGGCTGCTCGCACCGGTCGGGGCCAAGTTCGCCGCGGCCGGCGCCGTCGGCACCCTGGCGGCCCTCTTCGCCGTCGCCCTTGCCGGGCTCTCCGGCTGGCTCATCATCCGTGCCAGCGAGCAGCCGCCCATCCTGTACCTGCTCACCGCCATCGTGGGCGTGCGCTTCTTCGGCATCGGCCGGGCCTGCCTGCGCTACCTCGAACGCCTCCTGCTGCACGATGCCGTTTTCGCCGCCCTGACGCGGCTCCGCGGCAGGCTCTGGGAATCGCTGAGCCGCCGCGCCCTCTCGCTGCGCCGGCTGCTGCAGGGCGGCAACGTCCTCGGCACCGTGGTGGACGACGTCGACACGCTCCGGGACCTGCTGCCCCGCGTGGTCCTGCCGCCCCTGATCGCCGTCGCCGTGGCGGCCGCCGCCGTCACCGGCATCGCCCTGCTGCTGCCGGCCGCGCTTCCCGCCGTCATCGCGGCAGCCCTGGTGAGCCTCGTGGCAGCCCCCGCCCTGGCACTCGCAGCGGACCGGATGTCCGCCGGCACCGAACAGCGGCTGCGCTCCGGCGTCCTCCGCCAGGTCGCGGCGGCCCTCGACGCCCGCGCCGAACTCCACGCCAACAGCGTCGCCGCCCCGGTGCTCGCCGCCATCACGCGCGCCGACCGCTCGGCGACCGCAGCCTCCCAGCGCTCGGCGTGGGCCGAGGGCCTCGGCCAGGGGCTGACGGTGCTGGCCTGCGGGACCGCCGGCCTGGCCAGCGCAGTGCTCGCTGCCCCTTTGGCCCTCGGCGGCGCGGTCGAAGCCTCCACGGTCGCCGTCGTGGTGCTGCTCCAGCTCGCGCTCGTGGAACCCTACGCAGCCATCACGACGGCGGTCCGCCAGTACCCGGCGCTGCGGGCGGTGCTGCGGCGCATCGGCGAAGCCGGCGTCCTTGACGGCGACGGCGCACGCGCAGGCGCCGACGCCGCCGGTGGGCTGATCCCCGTTGCGGGCAGGCCCGGCGGCCGGGCCGGGATCGAGCTCCGGGACCTTGCGGCCGGGTGGCCGGGCGGCCCGCCGGTCTTCACCGGTCTCACCGCCACCGCCGAACCCGGGCGCTGGCTCGCCATCACCGGGACCTCGGGCTCCGGCAAATCAACCCTGCTCGCCGTCGTCCTGGGCTTCCTCCCGGCGGCGCGGGGCCAGATCGTGCTCAGCGGGCGGGCGGCCTGGTGCCCGCAGGAAGCGCACCTCTTCGACTCGACCATCCGCGGCAACCTGCTGCTGGGCCTTCCGGAAGGCCAGCGCGGGGGAGCAGCGGAGCCGCAGCTGCAGGATGCCCTGGCCGCCGTGGGCCTCGGGCCGCTGGTCAGTCGGCTGGAGCATGGCCTGGACACCCGGATCGGACCCGGCGGGGCCTTCCTCAGCGGAGGCGAACGGCAGCGCCTCGCCGTGGCCCGCACCCTCCTGACCGGGGCGGAGGTGATCCTGCTGGACGAACCCACCGCGCATCTGGACGCGGAGTCCGGCCGGGCGATGCTGGCCGAGTTGCGGCACGGGCTGCGCGACCGCACCGTGGTCCTCGTGACCCATAACCCGGAGGACATCTCCGCCGACGACGGCCGCCTCGACCTGGACCGCGCGGCCGCCCTGGCCGCCGCGCCAACGCCCGAGTCAACGCCGTTGCTGGCGCGGGGGTAGGCCGGACGTTAGCCTGTTGCCATGAACGGTCACCCCGACGCCGAGCCACAAGCCAGCCTGGACCCCCGCCTGCAGTGGCGGGCCGCCGGGACCGCGGACCTGGACGGCTGGGCGGAGCTGATTGCCCGGACAGCCGCCGTCGAACAGCCCGTCTGGTTCGAACGCCGCGCCGACCTGGAACAGGTCCTCGACTCAAAGAAGAACCCGGCCGACACGAACACCATCCTCGGCTTCGACGCGGAGGGTGTGGCCCGGGCCTATGGCCGGATCACCAAGAACCCGGACGGTGAGAAAGCCATCGGATACGGCTGCGTCGATCCGCAGTGGCAGGGGACCGGGATCGGCACGGGTCTGCTGGGCTGGATGGAGGCGAGGACCCGCCAGCGATTCGCCAACGACGCGGTGCCGGGATCCACGCCCAGGCTGCGGCTCCATATGGAACAGCAGCACACGCACCAGGCTGCCCTGTTCGAGGACTCCGGCTACCGGATTGTCCGGTACTACAACGAGATGCACCGGCCCCTCGGGGACGGACTCCCCGAGACGCTCCTGGCCGAAGGGCTGGACCTCGTCGGCTTCGGCCCCGAGCTGCACGAGCCCGTCCGGCTGGCGCACAACGAGGCCTTCCGGGACCACTGGGGCAGCGAGCCCCGGGATGAGGAGGGCTGGGCCTTGGTGGTGAACGATCCGCTGGCCCGGCCGGATTTAAGCGCCGTCGCCGTGGAGCAGGCGACCGGGAGAGTGGCCGGCTACCAGCTCGCCAGCCACGACGCGGTCAGCGCCGTGTCGCGCGGCTACAAAGAGGGCTACACGGACCTGCTGGGCGTGCGGCGTGAGTTCCGCGGCCGCGGCGTGGCGCAGGCGCTGCTCGCCGATGCGATGCGCCGCTTCGCCGCGGCCGGCATGGACAAGGCCTCGCTCGACGTCGACTCCGAGAACCCCACGGGCGCACTGGCGCTCTACGCCAAGATGGGCTACGTCGCCGTCAACACCAGCATGGCGTGGGACAAGGAACTGTAGCCGGCCGTAGACGCGCTATCCGTCCACGCGTTATCCGTCCACATCGTGGAGGTGGTGGACGGCGTCGTGCAGGAAGTATTGGGCGAACGTCAGCACGGTGAACTCCGAGCCGTTGCTGCGGGTGCCCTTGCGCCCCCACTGCTCTTCCGGGACGCGGCCGAAGGAAGCGGCGATCTGCTCGCCCTCGGCAGTGAGTTCCGCGCTGACCTCGGCCGGGTCGGCGTTGGCATAGTCCTTCTCGACCGCGGTGAGGTCCTGGTCCCAATCCGCGAACCCGGCGTCGTCCTTGGTGAGCATAAGGTCGAGCCGGTGGTCGAAGAGGGTGAACACGTCCCGGACGTGGCAGGCGTATTCGAGGACGGACCACGTGTTCTCGTCCGGCCGTTCCGCCACGTCAGGGCGCCGCAGTGCCGCCCGCCAGCGGGGGAGCATGCTCTCGACGATCCCCGGGGCCGTCGCGGGCGTCGCTGCCGAGGCATCGAAACCGCACTCGGGGCAGGGCCGCTGCAGGACCCAGGTCCAATCCTTGTTATCCGGGATGATAGGCATGCGAGCAGTCTAGGGGTATTTTTCCCGGCACGGCCGAGACTGCCGTTCATGTCCGGCTTGCATCGGCGGTGCCCTGGGCACGTGGCTCAGTTCAATGCGGCCATTCGCCACGAATGGCCGCTATGGCGTGCCATATAGCGGCCATTTGTGGTGAATGGGTGGGCGGTGGCGGCCATTTGTGGTGAATGGGTGAGCTATGGCGGCCACTCGTGGTGAATCGCTGAGCGAGCGGCCCGTGATGGGTGACCGCCCGCCCACCTCCACAGCCCCAGCGGACCCTAGCCGTCCGCCCCGGGCTCCGGCTGCCAGGCCATGCTCGGGCCGATCGCGTCGATGGCCTGGGAGAGCGGGATGCCGGACCCGTCGCGGCGGCCGTGTTCCCCGGGAAGGGAGCGGGCCACGCCGGCGAGGGACGATGCCTTCGCGGGGCCATGGCCTGCCCAGGCCAGCAGCAGGGTGTCCTCGCCCTTGAGGAAACGGTGCGCCCGCACGCCGGCCGTGGCACGGCCTTTGGCAGGGTATTCGGCGAGGGCGGTCACCTTGGCGGCGCCCGGGGCGGTCCCGGGCAGCGCGCCGTCGGTGCCGGCGATGGTGACGACGACGGCGTCGGCGTCCGCCGGGCTGGCGGTGCCGAAGAACATCACCCGGTCCCCGGCGGCCAGCTTGATGCCGGCCATGCCGCCGGCGGTCCGGCCCTGCGGACGGACCGCGGAGGCGGGGAAGCGCAGGAGCTGCGACTGCCGCGTCACAAAGACGAGGTCGACGTCGTCGGAAACGGCGGGGGCCACGCCCACCACGGTGTCCTTGTCCTTGAGCGCGATGACCTCCCAGTCCTCGCGGTTCAGCGGGTAGTCGGGCTGGACCCGTTTGACCACGCCCTGGGCGGTACCGATCGCCAGCACCTCGTCCAGCGGCGCGAACGCCACCAGCGACTCGCCCTTGAGCAGGGTGATGAAGTCCTTGGCCGGCACCCCGCCGGCCAGGTTCGGGGTGCCGGAGGTCGGCGGCAGAACGGGCATGTCCATCACCTGGAGCCGGAGCATGCGCCCCTGCGAGGTGATGGCGGCGATCTCGCCGCGCGCGGACGTCTTGACCACCGAGGTGAACACGTCGTGCCGGGTCCGCGGGCCCGCCTCGGCGAGGCTGTCCTGGTTGGCGGTGCGCGCGATCTGGCCGGACGCCGTCAGGATCGCCCAGCAGGGGTCGTCCGCGATCTCCAGGGCCAGCGGTGCGGCCTTGCCCTTGGCGCCCTGTGCGGCCGTCAGCGCGGCGACGGTGGGGGAGACGGCCTCGGATTCGAGCAGCACGGTGCGGCGGGGGGTGCCGTATTTCTCGGCGATCTCGGCCAGCTCGGTGGACACCAGGGCGCGGAGCCGCTCGCTGGAGCCGAGGATGGCTTCGAGTTCGGCGATCTCCCGGCGCAGTTCCTCCTGCTCCTTCTCGAGTTCGATCCGCGAGTACTTGGTCAGCTGCCGGAGCCGGAGCTCCAGGATGTAGTTGGCCTGGATTTCGGAGAGGTCGTAGATGGACATCAGCCGGACCCGGGCCGCCGCAGCCTCGTCCGAGGACCGGATGATCTGGATGACCTCGTCGATGTCCACAATGGCGA
>DATIUQ010000060.1:0-4915 GCA_035466775.1 Arthrobacter sp. | reverse complement strand
AGGGTCCCCGCCCGCCCTCAACAGGAAACTCCTGGCTGCGCAGGCCGCGGCCTGCGTGACGCCCCTCGCCCTGGGCGGACTTGCCCTCCCCGCCTTTGCGGACCACACCGCCACCCCGGCGGCTGTGGCCCTCGTGGGTTCGCTGCAGTCGGAAATCGGCTGCCCCGGAGACTGGCAGCCGGAGTGCGTCGCCAGCAGGCTGCTGCCGGTAGAGGGATCAGCAACGCTCTACCGTGCAGCCTTCGATGTCCCCGCCGGCACGTATGCCATGAAGGTCGCCCTCAACAATTCATGGGACGAGAACTACGGGGCCGGAGGAGCGGCGGGTGGCGGCGACATCGTGCTCAACGCGCCGGGAGGACCCGTGACGTTCACGTACGACCACGCCAGCCACACCCTCATTGACGACGTTCCGGATGCACTCGGAGCCGAGGCCGGCGCGCACTGGCTGACGGCAGACACCATCGCCTGGAAGGCTCCGGCGGCCGAAGGTACGGAGTACCGGCTTTACAGCGCGCCCGACGGCGGGATGGCCGTGGCCGACGGTCAGGTCACCGGCGGCACCTCCCTCCCGCTCGAGCGGGACGCCGACGGCCTTGATGCCGGGCTGGCGGCCAAATACCCGCATCTGGCGGGCCTTGCCTCTCTGCGGCTGACGGAAGCCGACGCGTTCCGGGCCAAGGAACTGCTCAAAGGCCAGCTGCTCGTGGCCGCCGTCGGGGCGGACGGCAAGGTCACGGCCGCCACCGGTGTCCAGGTCCCCGGGGTTCTGGACACCATTTACCCCGAAGCGGCGGCGCAGGAGCTTGGGCTGATCTGGAAGGGCAACCGCCCGGAGCTCGCCCTGTGGGCACCCACAGCGCGCAGCGTCACCGTCCACACGTACGCCACCGGCTCCGGCGGCGATCCCGTGGCCAGCAGGGCCATGAAACCCGCCGTCGACGGCGTTTGGTCCGTCACCGGCGAAAAGGACTGGAACGGCGCCTACTACCTGTACGAGGTGGAGGTCTTCGTCCCGGAAACCGGCAAGGTCGAGCGCAACCTCGTCACCGACCCGTACAGCGTGGGCCTCTCGGCCAACTCCGAGCGCAGCCTTTTCGTTGACCTGGAGGACAAGTCCCTGGCCCCCGCCGGCTGGAAAAAGCTGCAGAAGCCGGCGCTCAGCAAGCCGGAGGACCTCTCCCTGTACGAACTGCACGTCCGCGACTTCTCCATCACGGACGGGTCCGTTCCGGCGGAGCACCGCGGGACCTACAAAGCATTCACCGATGCCGACAGCAACGGCATGCGGCGCCTCCGGGAGCTGACCGGCGCCGGAATGAACGCTGTCCACCTGCTGCCCGTCAATGACATCGGCACCATTGAGGAGCGGCGCAGTAAGCGGCTCGAACCGAACTGCGATCTCGCCGCCCTTCCGGCAGATTCGGAGGAGCAGCAGGCCTGCGTGGGAAAGACCGCGGCCCAGGACGGGTTCAACTGGGGCTACGATCCCCTGCACTACACGGCCACCGAAGGCTCGTACGCCACGGAGGCGGACGGAACAGCCAGGATCACCGAATTCCGCGAGATGGTGGCCTCGCTGAACACCGCCGGCGCGCGGGTCATCCAGGATGTCGTCTACAACCACACGTCAAGTGCCGGCCAGTCCGGCAGCAACAACCTCGACCGGATTGTTCCCGGGTACTACCACCGCCTGAACGCTGCCACCGGGTCCCTGGAGACATCCACCTGCTGCGCCAATACGGCCACGGAAAACGCGATGATGGGCAAGCTCATGATCGATTCCCTGGTGACACTTGCCAGGACCTACAAGCTGGACGGTTTCCGCTTTGACCTCATGGGCCACCACTCCAAACAGAACATGCTGGACGCCAGGGCTGCCCTGGACGAGCTGACCCAGGCCAAGGACGGCGTCGACGGCAAGAACATCACCCTGTACGGCGAAGGCTGGAACTTCGGTGAGGTGGCCAACAACGCCCGGTTCGTCCAGGCCACTCAGGCGAACATGGCCGGAACCGGCATCGGAACATTCAACGACCGCCTGCGCGATGCCGTCCGCGGCGGCGGCCCTTTCGATCCTGATCCGCGGGTCCAGGGCTTCGCGTCCGGGCTGTTCACGGACCCCAACAGCTCCCCCGCCAACGGCACGCCGGAACAGCAAAAGGCGGCCCTCCTCCTTGCCCAGGACCTGATCAAGGTGGGCCTGACAGGCAACCTGAAGGACTACTCGTTCATCGACCGCACGGGAACCGCCGTCACCGGCGCGGACGTGCCGTACAACGGCGCCCCGGCCGGTTACACCAGCGATCCGCAGGAGGCCGTCACCTACGTCGAGGCCCACGACAATGAGACGCTCTTCGATGCCCTTGCCCTGAAACTGCCCCAGGACACGGTGATGGCTGACCGGACCCGGATGCAGACTCTGGCCCTCAGCACCACGGCCTTCAGCCAGGGCATCTCCTTCTGGCACGCGGGTGGCGAGTCGCTGCGCAGCAAGTCCCTGGACCGCAACAGTTACGACTCGGGCGACTGGTTCAACATCCTGGACTTCACGGATGCCACCAACGGTTTCGGCCGCGGGCTGCCGCCCAAGGCTGACAACCAGGACAAGTACGACTACATGCGCCCGCTGCTGGCGGACTCCGCGCAGAAGCCTGCTTCCGCCGAGATTGCCGAGGCGCGCGGCAGGGCGGCCGAGCTGCTGCAGATCCGCAAAAGCACGCCGCTGTTCCACCTGGGCGAAGCCGGTCTGGTGCAGCAAAAGGTGTCTTTCCCCGCCGGTGGACCCGAACAGACGCCGGGCGTAGTGGTGATGCGCATCGACGATTCCGTGGGCCCGGACGTGGATACGGAGCTGCGGGGACTGGTGGTGGTGTTCAACGCCGCCGATACGGCCGTCAGCCAGACGGTCGCCGGGACAGCAGGTGCATCGTATGCCCTGCACCCGGTGCAGTCGGGCGGCATCGACCCGGTGGTCAAGAAGGCCGCCCACGATCCGGCGTCCGGGACCTTCACCGTCCCGGCCCGCACCGTGGCGGTGTTCCAGGTCCGCTAGCGCCGCGCCGCTGGACCGCCGCCCGGGCGCCCATGCTTGCACACCCTGCCGGCAGACCCGGCGGGCCGGCAAGGATCCGGGCGCGGAGGCCCGGGTAACGACGACGGCGGGCCGGCACCTTTCGCAACAAAGGGTGCCGGCCCGCCGTCGTAATTAATCGGGCTAAGCCGCCCGGCCCGGCTCACTTCGCGGGCGTCGCCCCGGTGATTGTGTGGCCGAAGCGCAGGAGATTGGTGGGGTCGTAGCTGGACTTCGCGGCCCTCATCCGTTCGTAGACGGCAGGCGACCACGCCCTGGCCCGGTCAGCTTCGTCGCCGGGATCGCCGTGGAAGTTGACCAGCGTGTATCCCGTGGAGTGTGGCGCCATCCCGGCCAGGACCCC
The DNA here is from genome assembly GCA_035466775.1 of Arthrobacter sp. GTDB lineage: Bacteria > Actinomycetota > Actinomycetes > Actinomycetales > Micrococcaceae > Arthrobacter. The sequence continues at coordinate 1,478 of DATIUQ010000060.1, read as the reverse complement.
GCGGATGGAGGCGGCGACGGCCTCGGCAAACGGCGGCATCTTGAATCCGAGCAGGAAGAGCAGGAACGCCGCGTCCCGCCCCGAGACGGCGTCCGGCAGCTCCCCGGCCCGGGCCAGCGCACCGCCGAGCGGGCGGATTTCGACGAGGAGCAGCGGGCAGTCCGAGCCCTCGCCGGTGAACTTCAGCAAATCCGCGGCGGTCTCTTCGCCGAGGTCTTTCAGGAGCGCTCCGCCGGCTGTGAAGGGGAGCGGATCCGCCGGGTCCATGTGGATCTGGTCCACATCGAGGTAACTCATGGGCCCGGCCGTGTCCATCATCGGCCTCGACACCGCCCTCATCGGGGCAAGCAGCCGGTCACCGTCCTCCCGGCTCCCCAGGAAGGCGAAGCGCAGGTGCACCACAAACTGGCCCCGCAGCGGCGCGGGAACGAACTCCATGTCCGGAAGCCGCAGCAGGGAAATTGACGGCGAGGCGTCGTCCGGCAGCGTGGGCAGCCACTCCCGGAACGTAGCCAGGATGCGGTCCGCGTCCGCGCCCGGATACATGATTCCGCCGCCGTAGAACTCCCCCAGCGGAAAGAGGCTGAACTCGAGTTCCGTCACGATGCCGAAGTTGCCCTTTCCCCCGCGCATGAGTGCGAATAGCTCGGCTTCGGCCCCGGCATCGATCCGGCGCAGCGCACCGTCCGCGGTGACGACCTCCATGCTGCGGACGTGATCCGCCGCGAAACCATGGGCCCGGCCCAGGAGGGGCAGCCCGCCGCCGACCGTGTAGCCGACGACGCCGACGTCGGTACTGGAGCCGTGCAGCCCGATCAGCCCTAATGGCACGCTCGCTTCCAGGACGCTGCGCCACTTCACGCCGGCTCCCACCCGCGCCGTGCGCTCGGCCGGGTCGATCTGAAGCCCCTGCAGGCGGCGCGTGTTGATGAGCAGGCCACCGTCCACCACCGAGTCAGCGCCGTGCCCGGTGGACTGGACCGCCACGGGGAGCTCGAGCTCCGCCGCCCACTTCACCCCGGCGGCGACATCCTCTGCGTTCGCGGCCCCCAGGACAACGTCGGGCCGGTGGACTGTGGCGGCATTGAACGCGAGCGTCTCCGCCGCGAATTCGAGGCTGTCCGGCAAAACGACCGGGCCGCTGACGGCCGCGGACAGTGCCTGGATGTCGTCGATGGCAAGCATGATGAGCTCCTGAGCTCTCGCGTGCTGCGAGCAGGTTGGGGCACGGCAGCCAGCACCCTCCCCGGTCGGCGGACGGCCCGGCTGATGAATGCGTTGAGCCTAGGGTGCCGCCTTCCGTCGGTCTAGGGACCTAAGTCCCCTGCGGCCTGCCCGCGGGCTCAGCTGGTCATCGATTGCTCCGCAACGGCCCTTTTGAGGGGTCAAAACAGCCGTTGCGGAGGGCCCACGCCGGCAGGGTTCCCTGGCCGAACTTGTGAGGCTAGGGAGCCGGTGCAGAGCAATCGACGGGAGCA
>DATIUQ010000059.1:0-4873 GCA_035466775.1 Arthrobacter sp. | reverse complement strand
GCGCCCGCCGCGAGGCCGGCTCCTGGAGCCGGCTGATCGGCGTCGACGCCGTCGCCTGGCTCTCCCGCACCAGCCAGCATTCACGCTGGGCCGGCTCCTACCTCGGGTCCGCGGTCAAAGCCGGCTTCGTGGCGGTCCTGGCCAGCCTGGCAATGTCCTGCGCGCTCCTTGCCGCCACCCTGATCATCCACTGGAACCTTGTGATTGCGGTATATGAAGCGCTCGACGCCGGCGCCCTGGGCGGTGGCGTGCTCACCATCGCTCAGCTCGGCTTCCTCCCCAACCTTGCGGTGTTCGCGCTCGCCTGGACCTCCGGCGCGGGCGTGGCCCTCGGCGTCGGCTCCCAAGCCGGGGCGCTCGGCACCGCCGTCGGGCCGCTGCCGTCGATCCCGGTCTTCGCGGCGCTGCCGGCCGGGTCGCTGGAGTTTGGTGCCGCGGCGCTGGTGGTGCCGGTCCTCGCCGGGATACTGGCCGGCTGGTGGTTCCTGCGCGAAGGCGAAAACCACTTCGACGAATGGCTGTCGATCAAGATCCGCGCGCGCTTGTTCACCGCCGCGGTCTCCACGCTGTGCCTGGGCGTGATGGTCGGCTGCGTTGCCGGGCTGTTCGCGGCCGGCCTCGCCTGGCTGGCCCGCGGTTCCGCGGGCATCGGACGGCTCACGGAGATCGGACCCGACCCGCTGCGGACGGCACTGTTTGTGGCCGCGGAGGTGGGGATCGGCGTCGTGATCGGTTACGCTGCCGGGCCGTGGCTGGAGCGCCAGCAGAAGCTGCGCGAAGCGGACCTGGAGACTGCGTCCGTGTGACGCGGCACCGGATCTTTCGGCACCAGGCTTAGCGGAACCGCGCCTACCGGAACTGCGCCTACCGGAACCGCGCCTACCGGAACTGCGGCAGCGACTTTTCCAGCTGAGTCTGGCACATGGAGGCCGCCTGCTGGGTGAGGGCTTGGCGGCTGCACTGCTGGTAGTCGCGGACCTGGTTGAAGAACAGCGCCGAGGACAGCAGCAGCAGCACCTGGACGGCCAGGACCACGAGCCCGGAAATCGTCCCGAACAGCACGAACTTTGATTCCTTGAACCTGGCGTACCGGACCAGCACCATGATGCCCAGCACGATCCCTGCCGCCGTCAGCAGCGCGCTCAGCCAGAGGTAATTGATGTCCAACTGGTAGACGAAGAACGATCCCAGCACCGCCACGATGAAACTGCGGAACAGAAGATGGGTTTTCGCCTGCGAGGCCTTGGCCGCGTCACTGAGCGGGTGCGGGCCCTGCGGCTGGCCGCTGCGGCCGCCCTGGCTGGCGGAGTCGTTCGGGGGATTCATGTTTTCCAGCCTACGCGAGCGGCCCCATAAGCTAGGACAATGCGCATCGTAGTCCTCGTCTCCGGCACCGGCTCCAACCTCCAGGCCGTCATCGACGCCGTGAAAGAGGGCGGGCTCGACGTCGAGATTGCCGCCGTCGGCGCGGACCGGCCCGGGACCTACGGGGTGGAGCGCTCCGCCGCGGCCGGAATCCCGACCTTCGTGGTGGACTTCAAGGCCTACCCGGACCGGGCTGCCTGGAACGCCGCGCTCACCGAGGCCGTCGCCGCGTACTCGCCCGACGTCGTCGTGTCCTCCGGGTTCATGCGGATCGTCAGCGCGGACTTCATCGATGCGTTCGGCGGCAAATACCTCAACACCCACCCGGCGCTGCTGCCGTCGTTCCCCGGCGCGCACGGTGTCCGCGACGCGCTGGCCTATGGCGTGAAGGTCACCGGCTGCACGGTGCACTGGGCCGATGCCGGGGTGGACACGGGCCCGATCATCGCCCAGGAAGCCGTGGCAGTGGCGGACGGCGAGACCGAGGAGTCCCTGCACGAACGGATCAAGGTGGTGGAGCGCCGGCTCCTGGTCTCCACCCTGGCAGCCCTCGCCGCCGAGAAGGCCGCCGCATCACCCCGTTGAGCTATCACCTTTGGTGCTTCACAGAGGCTCAGAAGCACCAAAAGTGATAGCTCATCCGCGGGGGAGGGCGGGCTCAGGCGAGGTGGCGCTGCTTGGTCTCCGGGGCGAAGAACGCCATCCACAGCACACTCAGCAGCACCAGCACACCCGCGATCGCAAACGACGTCGCGAGGCCCAGCTCCGGCCAGAGGAACGCCGCGAATACCAGCGGGCCGAAGCCAGCGCCGAGCCGGGAGAACGTCGAGGCCCAGCCGAAGCCCGAGCCGCGCAGCTCCGTCGGATACAGCTCGGACACATAGGCGTAGAGCACCGGGATGGCCACCTGCACCACAAAGCCGAACACCAGCAGCCAGAACACGGCCGCCGTCGGGATGTCCACCACGAACGCCACGATCACCAGGGTCAGCGCGGACAGCGGGCCGGTGATCGCCAGGATCCACTTCCGGCCCACCCGCTCCACCAGCAGCGCCGCCACCACCACACCCAGGAGCCCGACGGCGGCCATGGAGGCGGTGGTGAGGAACGCCTTGTACTCCTCGAAACCGGCGCCGATCAGGATCCGCGGCATCCAGGTCAGGGACAGGTAGTACACCAGCAGGATGCTGAAGAACAGGGACCAGGCCGCCGTCGTGATTTTCCAGTCGTACTGCCAGAGCAGGCGCAGCTGGGTCCAGGCGCTGCCGGCGGAGAGCCGGGGCGCGTCCTGCGCCTCGGGCAGGCTGTAGACGCGGGGCTCGGCCCCGGTGGCGGCGACGAGGTCGTCGATCACCTTGGCGGCCTCGTCCCGCCGGCCCTTGCGGATCAGGAACAGCGGGGATTCGGGGACGCTGCGGCGGACCCAGAACACCAGCAGCGCCGGCAGCACCATCACCAGCATGGTCAGCCGCCAGTCCCCGTACAGGGCCACGAGCCCGGCGGACACGAAACCGCACAGCGCGGCGCCGATCGGCCACCAGCCGTCCATCGCGGTGAGGACCTTGCCGCGCTGTTTGCGCGGCGTGAACTCGCCCACCAGCGCGTAGTCCACCGGGATGCAGCCGCCCAGGCCGAAACCGGCCATAAAGCGGAACGCGACGAACCAGAGGAAGTCGGGGGAGAACGCGCCGAGCACGGTGAAGAGCGAGAAGATCAGCAGCGTGGCGGTGAAGGCCTTTTTGCGCCCGATCGTGTCCGCGATGGTGCCCCAGATGAAGGCGCCCAGGGCCATGCCGATCAGGTTCGAGGCGCCGATCCAGGCGGCCTCGCCCGGGCTGAGGGACCAGTGCTTGGACAGCAGCGGGATCAGGATGCCGTTGAGCGTCACGTCCCAGGCGTCGAACATAAAGCCCAGGCCGCCGATCAGGAAGATCCGTCCCTGCACCTTCCAACGCCAGGGCAGTTCCTGGACCACCTGTTCGCCGCTGGGCACAGTGGTGTATGTATTCATCTCAGCCTCCTGGGAAAACTCTACGTGGCCGGGCGCGGGGGTGCGGTCCGCTTCATACTCCGGCGCGGGGGAGTACCGGGGGGAGTCCCGGCGCGCCGACGCGATAAACTGGCCGCATCCCCACCACCCGCGGCCCCGCCGCGATATAAGACGGAGACTTTTGTGAGCTTCACGCAGCTTGACCGTGTATCCATCGACCGTGTTCCCATCCGCCGGGCCCTGATTTCGGTCTACGACAAGACCGGTCTGGAGGAGCTCGCGAAGGGACTGCACGACGCCGGCGTCAAGATCGTCTCCACCGGCTCCACCGCCAAGAAGATCGCCGCGGCCGGCATCCCGGTGCAGGAAGTCGAGGAGGTCACCGGCTCCCCGGAAATGCTGGACGGCCGCGTCAAGACCCTTCACCCGCGCGTCCACGGCGGCATCCTCGCCGACCGCCGCGTCCCGGCCCACATGGACACGCTCGCTTCGATGGACATCGAGCCGTTCGACCTGGTCGTCGTGAACCTGTACCCCTTCGTGGAGACCGTGAAGTCGGGCGCCGCGCAGGACGACGTCGTCGAGCAGATCGACATCGGCGGCCCCGCGATGGTGCGCTCCGCCGCGAAGAACCACGCCGCCGTCGCGATTGTGGTGGACCCGTCCTCGTACGGTTCCGTGGTGGAGGCCGCTGCTTCCGGCGGGTTTGACCTGAAGACCCGACGCCGGCTGGCCGCCAAAGCCTTCGCGCACACCGCGACGTACGACACCGCCGTGGCGAGCTGGACCGCGAGCCAGTTCCTCGACGAGGACGGCGACGGAGTCATCGACTGGCCCGCGTACGCCGGCCTGGCCCTGGAGCGCTCCGAGGTGCTCCGCTACGGCGAAAACCCGCACCAGCAGGCGGCCCTCTACGTCGACAAGGCCGCCCCGGCCGGCATCGCGCAGGCCGACCAGCTGCACGGCAAGGCCATGAGCTACAACAACTTCGTCGACGCCGACGCCGCCCTGCGCGCCGCGTTCGACTTCGCCGAGCCGGCCGTCGCGATCATCAAGCACGCCAACCCCTGCGGCGTGGCCGTGGGCTCGGCCTCCGCGGCGGACCCTATCGCCGACGCGCACGCCAAGGCGCACGCCTGCGATCCCGTCTCCGCGTTCGGCGGCGTCATCGCGGCGAACCGCACGGTCACCGCCGGCATGGCCCGGACGGTCGCCGGCATCTTCACCGAGGTCGTCATCGCCCCCGGCTTCGAGGACGAGGCCGTGGAGATCCTGTCCAAGAAGAAGAATATCCGCCTCCTAGCCCTGCCCGAGGGCTACGGCCGCTACCCCTCCGAAATCCGCCAGGTCTCCGGCGGTGTGCTCGTGCAGATGTCTGACCGGGTCGACGCCGACGGCGACAACCCCGCCAACTGGACGCTAGCCGCGGGTGCAGCCGCCGACGCCGACACCCTGGCCGATCTCGCGTTCGCGTGGACCGCTTGCCGTGCGGCGAAGTCCAACGCCATCCTGCTGGCG
>DATIUQ010000058.1:0-12527 GCA_035466775.1 Arthrobacter sp. | reverse complement strand
ATGGTGAAGCCGATGTGCTGCAGGCTGTACAGGACGTTCATGGCGCAATGCTTGATGCCGTCCTCGTTGCCGGTGATCAGGCAGCCGCCCACTTTGGGGTAGAAGGCCCACTGGCCTTTGTCGTTGAGTTCGCCGGAGTGCGCATAGAGGCGCTCGATCAGCTTCTTGGTCTGCGAGGAGTTGTCGCCCAGCCAGATGGGTCCGGCGACGACGACGATGTCGGCGTCCCGGACGGCGGGGTACAGCTCGGGCCACTCATCGGTGCCCCATCCGTGTTCGCGCATGTCGGGGTAGACGCCGCTGGCGATGTCGTGGTCCACCGTCCGGATGACCCGCGTGGTGACGCCGTGTTTGTCCATGATCCGGCGGCTGACGTCGATCAGCCCCTGCGTGTTGGAGGTCTCGGGGGACTTCTTGAGGGTGCCGTTGAAAAAGACGGCCTTGAGGTCGCTGAAATCGCCGGACGTGTCGGACATGGCGGGTGTGGCATTCACTTTAGTGCTCCCTGCGGTCGCTGCGGACAACGGAAAATCAGTGAGACCTCAAACCCGGCGGCGTTCCGGCGGCCGCTCAGCAGGCTTGGTGCGCGCGGCTGGTCAGCCGGCTTTGTGGAGGATCGCGGACGCGTGGGCCTCCAGGCCGCTGCCCCCCGCATCGCCCTTGCCCGTGGCCACGTCCCAGCGCCAGAGCAGGTTGCCGTCCACGAGTCCGAAGATCCGGGTGGCGGCCGTGTACTCCTTGGAGTGGCTGCCGCGCATCACCATGTCGGTGCTGAGCTGGATCTGCGGTCCCTTGATCTGCCCGTAGTACAGCTCGGAGATCCCGCCGGGGTGGGAGATCGACACCGAGATGTCGAAGCCGCCGTCCTTGTTGCGGAGGGCTTCGACTTCGTCGGCGCTCTTGAGCACGGGAACGATGTCAGCGGGGATAAGTCCCGGGCCGCCGTCTTCCTCGCGCTGCTTGCGCTCGAGGGCCCAGAAACCGGTTTCGACCGTCAAGGGACGCAGCCGGGTGCCTTCGTCGTCGGTCAGCCAGCTTTCGGCGCGGTACTGCAGGTACGGCAGGCCGTTGTGCGTGAAGGACACGTGTTGCAGGAAGTGCTCGGAGTCCTCTTCCCCGGCCCCCAGCCGGCCGCGGCCCTCCCACTCACCAATGAGCCAGGACAGCGGAACGATTTCGGGTGTCAGATCTGTAGGAATTTCAATCGGCACAGCAGCTACCTCTGGAAACGACGGGACTTTGCAGGGCGTTACTTCTGGCTGTTACTTCTGGCCCTTGAAGAGCCGGTACACAACAAAGCCCGCAAACCAGGCCATGGCCAGGCTGGCAACGCCGAGGAGGACAAGGAAGAAGATTTCAAATGCAAGTACGGACATGATGCCATCCTAACGCTTTAGTAGATGAGTAGTTTGTCTATGAAGTACGCCAGCGAACCGATGGCCGCGACCGGACCCAGCCCCATTCCGAGGGCTGCCGCAAAGCTCAGGGATTCGCCGCGGAGGATCACCAGCCGGCGGAAGCTAACCAGCACGGCCCCCACCACGACACCAACGATCGCGGCGGGCAGCACCGCGATGTCGGAGAAGACAAGGCCCGCGAGGGGTCCGGCGAGCCCTGCACTGATAACGCCCAGGGGCGCCACAACCCGGTCCGGCCAGCGGATGAGGCCCGCCATCAGGGCGATGGCAGCGCTGATCGCCGCGACCAGGAGCATCTCGCGGACGCCGTTGAAGCGGAAACACGCGATCCAGCCGGCACCCAGGCAGGACAACAGAACGCCGGCGCAGGAGCCGAGGGTGGATTCGAGGCGCTGCGCTTGTCCGGTGCCGCGGATGAGCTGCATGACGAAGACCGCCATGACGCCTGCGGCCATGAACGACGGCGTCCAGTCCAGGAAGCCCGGGGCGGGAAGGTAAGCGGCCGCAATCGCGGCGCCAATGCCGGGCAGGCCGATCAGGACGGCCAAGGTTTTCCTGGCGGGGATGCCCAGGAAGTGCGGCCAGCCGATCCCCACACCGGCGGCGGTGAGGACCCCCACCGCCAGGAGTGCCTCCGGCGAGGTGTACGACGCGCCGACAATCGCGGCGAGCCCGGCCAGGCCAACGACGCCGATGGTCCAAGACTTCACTGTTTACCCGACATCTGTTTATCCGTCATCCCTCTACCGGTCATCGTCGTACCTTCGCTCACTGCGGACCCCAATCGACCTGATCAACCCCAGGGGGCTGCGGGCCCCGACGGATCAATCCTGCCCTATGTGACCGTTTTGTGTCGCAAGAGGACTGGCTTGAGGTGACGGAACCATGTCCCGGAAGGGGCCTTTAGGTATACTCAGTCTCAGCTACAGACGCCCAAAGATGCGCGGACACCCCTTGGAGGAAATATGTCGCACATCCTGCTCCTGACGAACAGCACCGGCTCATCGGTGGACGTCCTGCCTGCTCTGGAACTCTTGAACCACCGGGTCCATATTCTCCCCGCGGAGCCGACCGCGCTGCTGGAGACCGACCCCTGCGACATCGTCCTGCTCGACGCCCGCAAAGACCTGGTCGGCGCACGGTCGCTGACCCAACTGCTCAAGGCCACGGGCCTGAGCGCTCCCCTCATGCTCATCCTGACGGAGGGCGGCATGGCTGCGGTGTCCTCTGCGTGGGCCGTGGACGACATCCTCCTTGAGTCCGCCGGGCCGGCCGAGGTGGAGGCCCGCATTCGCCTGGGCGTCGCCCGGGCCGTGCCGGACCAGGACGATGCCCCGACCGAGATCCGTGCCGCCGGCGTTGTCATCGACGAGGCCAGCTACACCGCCCGGGTCAACGGCGCACCGTTGAACCTGACTTTCAAGGAATTTGAGCTGCTCAAGTACCTGGCGCAACACCCCGGCAGGGTCTTCACCCGCCAGCAGTTGCTGACCGAGGTCTGGGGCTACGACTACTACGGCGGCACCCGAACGGTGGACGTCCACGTCCGGCGGCTGCGGGCTAAACTCGGCGCCGACCATGAGAACCTGATCAGCACGGTCCGGAACGTTGGCTACCGCCTGACCCTGGTCCGGCATCCGGAAGAAGAACTCACCGAGGCCTGAACCGGCAACCGCGCCCCGCACCTCAGCCCCGCAAAGCGGCGGCATAGGCCGGCCTATGCGCCCAGGCAGATTTCCCGAAGCCTGCGGGCAGATCACGGCGCATGTGCGGCGCCGATCCGCCCTGATCTGCCTCCCCGCAGCTCGGGGTTGGCGGCCAGGAACACGAAAAGCCCCGGACCAAGGTCCGGGGCTTTTCGGTACTGAGTGGAGGACATACGGGTCGAACGTATCGAGGCCACCCCAGTGGTGGATCCCCCTCGCATCTGGAATGACGGGCCGGGAAACGAAGTCCCCGCCGAACACCCGGATGAGTTAACGACTATACGTAACTGTTCCGGAACAGCAAAATCGGCGCCGCGCCGACGGCACCGTATAGCCTTGCAGCATGAGTCCTGCGCATCCTGAGAACTGGCCCGTGCTCGCCGCCAAAGGAGTTGCCGATGCGCAGCTCCTGAAGGACATCAAGGCCCTCGCGGCCGCCGCGGAGGAGTCCGACGGCAATCCGCCGTTGTCCGAACAGACGCTGGTGACGCTGCGCGCCGCGAACGCCGGCGCGGCCGCAGGGTCAACCACCGTGCTGACGCTCGCCCTTTACAGCCCCGATGAGGAATCCGACCCGGCGACGGCGCAGGACCTGGCCGGCGTCGCCGTCGTCATCGAGGAAGAGGACGGCACGGGGGTGCTGGAAATTGCCGTCCACCCCAGCTACCGCAACCAGGGCGTCGCGGACCGGCTGGTCGGGGAGCTTAAGAACACCCGCGGCTTTGCCGGCCTCAAGGCCTGGTCCCACGGCAACCACGAGGCCGCCGCCGACCTCGCCGCGCGCTACGGCTACGGCCCCGTCCGCGAACTATGGAAGATGCGGCTCACCAGCGCGGCGGCGGAACTGCCCGATGTCCCGTTGCCCGACGGGGTGGCGCTTCGCGCTTTCGCCCCGGGCCGGGATGAGGACGCCTGGCTTGCGGCGAACAAGGCAGCCTTCGCGCACCACACGGAGCAGGGAAACATGACCCGCGCGGACCTGGACGCCAGGATGGCCGAGCCGTGGTTCGATCCCGCCGGTTTCCTGCTGGCCGTCGATGCCTCGGACCGGATCCTCGGCTTCCACTGGACCAAGGTGCACCCCCGGCACGGCGACCACCCGGCGATCGGCGAGGTGTACGTCGTGGGCGTAACCCCCGAGGCCCAGGGCACGGGCCTGGGGAAAGCACTGACCGTGGCCGGCATCCGTCACCTGCAGCACTTGGGCCTGCACGCCGTCATGCTCTACGTCGATGCGGACAACATTCCGGCCGTGTCGCTGTACCGGCGACTGGGCTTCACCCGCTGGGACGTCGACGTCATGTATGCCCCATTGGAAGGGCGTTAATCCAATCGGCAGACATCTGATGTCCACCGCGGGAAATCTGCACTCTCCGAAAGCTGCTCGCAGGCTGAATGCTTGTAAGGTTGAAGCTAAATCGCGCCAGCATTAGGAGAGACCATGCAACCGGAATCTGCCCGGACCGCCACGTCTGAGGGCGCCACGTCGAACAAAAAAGTCCGACCCGCGCGTGCCCGGTTCGGCTCCTCCGAAGTGCCTGCCTCACGCGCGACCCAGGACCGGATCGACATCCCCGAATTCGCGCCGAACCTGGAGCCGGAGGGCGACTTCAGCCCGGACCGCTTCCTGGACCGCGAACTGAGCTGGCTCGCGTTCAACGCCCGCGTGCTGGAACTGGCCGAGGACCCGAACCTGCACCTGCTGGAACGCGTCAGCTTCCTGTCCATCTTCGCGTCCAACCTGGACGAGTTCTTTATGGTCCGGGTCGCCGGGCTCAAGCGCCGCATCGCCACCGGGCTGGCCGTCCCCTCCCCTGCCGGGCTCAGCCCGGTGCAGGTCCTGGAGCAGATCGGCGAGGAGGCCCACCGCCTGCAGCAGCGCCACGCCCGCGTCTACGCCGAGCAGATCCGACCCGCGCTGGCTTATGAACACATCCACCTCATGCGCTGGGAGGAACTCGATTCCCAGGCCAAGGACCAGCTCAGCGCCATGTTCGCCGAAAAGGTCTTCCCGATCCTGACGCCGCTGGCAGTGGACCCGGCCCACCCCTTCCCCTACATTTCCGGTCTCTCACTGAACCTCGCCGTCGTCGTCCGCAACCCGGTCAGCGACAAGGAACTCTTCGCCCGCCTCAAGGTCCCGGACCAGCTCCCCCGGCTGATCTCGATTGACGGCCCGCGCGCCGGCTCGGTGCCGGGCCGCGTGGCGCGTTTCATCGCGCTCGAGGAAGTCATCGCCGTCCATCTGGACCAGCTCTTCGCCGGGATGGAGGTGCTGGAGCACCACACCTTCCGCGTCACCCGCAACGAGGACGTCGAGGTCGAAGAGGACGACGCCGAAAACCTGCTGCAGGCGCTTGAGAAGGAACTGCTGCGCCGCCGTTTCGGCCCGCCGGTCCGGCTGGAAGTCACCAACGACATCAACCCGAACATCCGGGCGCTGCTCATCCGGGAACTCGGCGTCGAGGAATCCGAGGTCTACTCCGTCCCGGCCCCGCTGGATCTCCGCGGCCTGTCGGTCATCGCCGGAATCGACCGTGCGGACCTGCATTACCCCAAGCATGTCCCGCACACCTCACGGCACCTCAACGAATCGGAAACGTCCAAGGCGGCCAACGTTTTTGCGGCCATGCGGCGGCGGGACATCCTGCTGCACCACCCCTATGACTCCTTCTCCACCTCGGTGCAGGCGTTCCTGGAACAGGCGGCGTCGGACCCGAAGGTCCAAGCCATCAAGCAGACGCTGTACCGCACCTCGGGCGACTCGCCGATCGTCGACGCCCTGATCGACGCGGCCGAGGCCGGCAAGCAGGTCCTGGCCCTCGTCGAGATCAAGGCCCGCTTCGATGAACAGGCCAACATCTCCTGGGCCCGGAAGCTGGAGCAGGCCGGTGTCCACGTGGTGTACGGCATAGTGGGCCTCAAGACCCACTGCAAGCTCTCCCTCGTGGTGCGCCAGGAAGTGGACGGCCTCCGCCGCTACTGCCACATCGGCACCGGCAACTACCACCCACGCACGGCCCGCTACTATGAGGACCTCGGTCTCCTCACGGCCAATGAGCAGGTGGGCGAGGACCTCTCCCGGCTCTTCAACCAGCTCTCCGGCTACGCGCCGAAGTCGACGTTCAAGCGGCTTCTGGTGGCCCCTCGGTCAGTGCGTTCAGGACTCATCGACCGGATTGAAACAGAAATCCGGAACGCCAGGGCCGGCCTCGCCGCCCGGGTCCAAATCAAGGTCAATTCAATGGTGGACGAAGCCATCATCGATTCCCTGTACCGGGCCTCGCAGGCCGGCGTCCCCGTGGACGTGATCGTCCGCGGCATCTGCTCGCTGCGCCCGGGGGTGCCCGGACTCAGCGAGAACATCACGGTCCGCTCCGTACTGGGCCGCTTCCTGGAACACTCCCGCGTCTTCGCCTTCGCCAATGGCGGGGACCCGGTGGTCTACATCGGTTCCGCGGACATGATGCACCGCAACCTTGACCGCCGCGTGGAAGCCCTCGTCCAGCTCACCAGCGGGGACGATACGAGCTATGTCATGGACCTGCTGCGCCGCTACATGGATCCCGACACCGCCAGCTGGCACCTCGACAACCAGGGCGAATGGACCCGGCACCATCTCGCCGACGACGGGCAGGATCTCGCGGACATCCAATCCTGGCTGCTCAATTCCCGCTCGCGTCAGCGCTCGTCCGGGCTGCGGTAGGGGCTCTGGCATTGAGTAGCGATTCTCTGGTCGCCGACCAGACAGACCATCCCGGCGAAGCAATTGCGGTGGTGGCCGCGGGCGCCGTGCCGTGGCGCGTCGCGGTGGACAGCGGCGACCTCGAGGTCCTGCTGATCCACCGCCCGCGGTATGACGACTGGTCCTGGCCCAAGGGCAAGATCGACCCCGGCGAGACGGTGCCCGAGTGCGCCGCCCGCGAGGTCGAAGAGGAAATCGGGCTGACAGTGCCGCTGGGCATCCCGCTGCCCTCCATCCACTACCACGTCCCCGCCGGACTGAAGGTGGTCCATTATTGGGCCGTCGACGTCGACGGGTCGGCGCTCCTGCCGGACGGCAGGGAGGTGGACAGCATCATGTGGTGCTCGCCAGAAAAGGCGGCGCGGCTCTTGAGCAACCCGAGCGACGTGGGCCCGCTGGAGCACTTGGCGGCCGCCCACGCCCGCGGCGAACTGAAAACGTGGCCGCTGGTGATTGTGCGCCACGCAAAAGCCAAGCCCCGCTCGTCCTGGTCCAAAGCCGAAGGGGACCGGCCCCTGGCCGCCACCGGGATGCGGCAGGCCCAGGCGGTGGGCCGGCTCCTGCAGGCCTGGAAACCCAAGCGAGTTGTCTCAAGCCCGTGGGTCCGGTGCGTGGCCACCATTGCGCCGTACGCCAAGGCCTCCGATGCGAAGGTGAAGCTGAACGAAGCCCTGACGGAGCACCGGCACGGCCGCCATCCGCACAAGACGGCGGCCGCCGTCGAAGGCCTCTTCGACAAGCAGCGGGGCGTGGCGCTCTGCACACACCGCCCCGCCCTTCCCACGGTGTTTGCCCAACTCGGGAAGCACATGAGTTCGCGGCTGCGCGCCCTGCTGCCGGACGCCGACCCGTTCCTCGCTCCCGGTGAGATCGTGGTGTGCCACGTGGCGCACCACAGCAAGCACAAGGTGGTCGCGGTCGAGCGGTTCAGGCCCTTCGACGACTGAGGTCCTTGACCCGGCACCCCGCTGGCCATACTTTGTATCAAGTACTTGATACATTGCTGCAGAATCTTGGGGGATTTATGCCGGTCCAGTTCAATTTGCCGCCGCTGCTGTTGCTTGGTCCGCTCCTCGCCGCCGTCGTCGTCTACGTGGTGTTGCGCGGGGTGATCTGGGCGCCGCGCACGGGGATCACGCCGGCGTCAGTCTCGGAACACGCGCTGTGGGTGGGCGTCATCGGCTGGCTGGCGAGCTCCCTCCAGGGGGCGATGAACGTGGGCATCATTCCGGCGAATCCTTCGGCCGGCGGCGCCTTGACCAGCGCGGAGACCATCGCCCCGGCACTGATGTGGCCGGTCCTGGGCTGCCTGACGGTGCACGCCCTGGGCCAGCTCACTTACCCGGGTCCTCGCCGGCTGCGGCGGCAGGCGGTCCTGTCGGTCCGCCGCATCCGGGACTTCCTGCCCCGCCGGCTGGCCTTAACCACGGCAGCCATCTTTCTCACCGCCGCAGCGGCCATCGCCCGGACGGCCGCCCTGCCCGGATTCGCGGCCGTGGCGCCCACAACGGTCCGCGACGGTCCCAACAGCTACAGCAACTACAGCGGCGGCGGTGACGGACGCATCCCCGGGACGGAGGTCGCCGGGTGGCTCGGAGCCGCCTTGCTGGTGCTGGCGGGCGGAACATGGCTGGTGCTGTGGCTGATCGCCAGCCGCCGCCAGCTGGAGACCCTCGACGCCGCCGATAACGCCGTGCTGCGGACCATCGCCATGAACCGCCTGCTCCGGACCGTCGCCACCGTAGCAGCAGGCCTCGGCATGATCGCCGGGAACTTCGCGGCCCGGCCCGATCCCGCCCAGGGGATGACGTCCTGGACGAATCCTGCCGGCCTGGCGGGCATGGTGGTGCTCTTCGTGATGTGGTGGTGGCGGCCGCCGCGGATCGCGGCAGCCGGGCTGGGCGTCCGGAACCGGCCCGAGGAAGGGATCGCCGCCGGCCGGCACCCGGCAGCCAGACTCGTCGCCTCCCTCGGGGCACTGCTGGGCCTGGCGGCCGGCGTGCCGCTGGTTGCCGGAGCCTTGCTCGCCCAGGCCCTCGCGGCCGCCGGCTACGGTTTTGCCGGTTTGGTGGCGTTGACGGCCGCCGCCGTGCTGCTCGCCATTACCGCCGGCGAGCTCCTGCTGCAGCACAATTACGGCGCTCCGGACGCCCCTCGCAGCTGGCCCCGGCAGCCGGTGAGTCCTGCCCTGCTGACCACCGCCGTCCTGGCCATGCTGATCTTCCTCATAGTCCTGATTGTCACGGCGGTGGGGAATGCCCGGCTGGCGGAGGGTGCGGCCTGGGTTCCGGCGGGACTGCTCACCGCCGGGGTGTGTGCCGCCGCCCTTCCGGCACTTGCCACGGCCAAGCGCCGCCACGGCATTCCCGATGCCCCGGCCGGCGTGGACGCTGCCCTGCGCGCCATCACCGTCCACCGGGTGGTGCGGACCCTTGCGGCCGCCCTCACGGCCCAGGCCGGGATCCTGCTGCTGACCCAGAGCAATGCCTGGGCGGCGGTGCTGGGCCGTGCGGCATTCGGGTGGGCCGACCCGGCCGAGACCTCCTGGTGGCCGGCGATCACGGCCGGCGCGGTCCTCGGCGGGGCGGCCATAGTCATAGCGGTCATCCCGGTGCGCGCCCTGGCCCGGCCCGCCTCGGCTCCCCTGCCAAGGAAGGAAATCTCCGCGTGAGCGCAGGCCTCACCGTGGACCTGGGCTCGGCCACACCTCCGTACGAACAGATCCGGGCGCAGATCTCCTCGCTGATCGCGCTGGGAGCCCTGGCGCCGGGCACCCGGCTGCCGACGGTACGGAGCCTCGCCGCGGACCTCGGCATCGCCGCCGGGACCGTTGCCCGGGCCTACCGGGAGCTCGAACAGTCAGGACTGATCGAAACCCGGCGCCGCAACGGCACCGTGGTCGCCGGGACGCCGGCGGCCGGGGTCCTGCCCGAATCCCCGCCTCCCGGGACATTCGCCGGCGAGGTGACCACCGCCGTCGACCGTTACATCGCGGAAGGCCGCAAAGCGGGATTGGACGACGCCGCCCTGCTGGCAATCTTGCGGACGAGGTTCAGCCAGCAAGACGGATAAGGAGAGGCGGCGACTTCTCAGTAGACTGGGACGGTGAGCATTCCAACGCCTTATGAAGACCTGCTGCGCGATGTGCTGGACCACGGCACGCACAAATCGGACCGGACCGGGACGGGCACCCTGAGTGTGTTCGGCCGCCAGATGCGCTTCGATCTGAGCAAAAGCTTTCCGCTGGTCACGACAAAGCGCGTGCACTTCAAGTCCGTGGCCGTGGAGCTGCTTTGGTTCCTGCGCGGGGACACGAACGTGAAGTGGATGCAGGACCAGGGCGTCACCATCTGGAACGAATGGGCCGACGCCGACGGCGAACTCGGCCCTGTCTACGGCGTCCAGTGGCGCTCCTGGCCGACGCCCGACGGCGGCCACATCGACCAGATCGCCGAGCTCATCGAGAACCTCAAGGCCAATCCGGATTCCCGCCGGCACATCGTCTCGGCCTGGAACGTCGCCGAGCTCAAGAACATGGCCCTGCCGCCCTGTCACGCGTTCTTCCAGTTCTACGTGGCCGACGGCAAGCTCTCGTGCCAGCTGTACCAGCGGTCCGCGGACACCTTCCTGGGGGTGCCGTTCAACATCGCCTCCTATGCCCTGCTGACCTGCATGATTGCCCAGCAGACCGGCCTGGAACCGGGCGAATTCGTCTGGACCGGCGGCGACGTCCACATCTACGACAACCACATGGACCAGGTCCTCAAGCAGCTCGCCCGCGCCCCCTACGAGTACCCGCAGCTAAAGATCACCCGCAAGCCGGACTCCATCTTCGATTACACCCTCGATGACTTCGAAGTGGTCGGATACCAGCACCACCCGACGATTAAGGCCCCGATAGCCGTATGAGCAACGACAATATCCAGGGCGGGCAGCCCGCCGATTTCACCGACACGTTGAGCGGCCTCACCGGGCTCGGCGTCGTCTGGGCCCAAACCAGCACCGGTGTGATCGGCAAGGACGGCGGCATGCCGTGGCGCCTTCCCGAGGACATGGCGCACTTCACCCGGCTCACTACCGGCCACCCGGTGATCATGGGCCGCAAGACCTGGGAGTCCTTTCCCGACAAGTACCGCCCCCTGCCTGGGCGGACGAACATCGTCATCACCCGCCAGGAAGGCTGGGGCGGGACGCCGGCGGCCGAAGGCGCCATCGCGGTCAGGTCCCTGGACGACGCGCTCCTGGAGTCCCAGTTCGCGCCGGGCAACGACATGGTCTGGATCATCGGCGGCGGCAACATCTACGCGCAGTCCATGGACCTGGCCAACGTCGCGGTCATCACCACGATCGACGCTGCGACGGAGGGCGACACATTCGCCCCGGACCTCGGTTACGACTGGACCATGGGCGCAAGCCTGCCGGCCGACGGGTGGCAGAGCGCCGAGAACGGCACCCGCTACCGCATTAACGTGTGGCGCCGGACGGAGGCCTGAGGAAATGCTGAAGAAACCCGAAACCCTCTTTGTCCTTGGCTACATGCTGCTTCCGCTGTTGGCGCTGCTCTCCGCGATCGTGGGGCTGACCATGATCCTGGGCGGCAATAAGATCGTCGGGGCAATTGTGCTCGTGGTGATCACCCAGGCGTTCGCCTTCGGAGCGTTCTTCGCCCTCCGGAGGCGCAAGCACGCGCTGCTAGCGGAGCGCACCGGCGAGTAACGGCCGGCTGCCCCGGGCGGAGGCCGGATGGGGAGATCACCCCATCGCCTGTTTTCTTGGCTCAGGTTACATTGGTGCCGGTTAGCTGCGCTCTCGGGAATACACCGGCTCCCGGCCGCAGCCGGTTAGGCTGATGCAGGTCAAAGGGGGATGCACGATGGCAGGAAACTTGTGGGGCGCCGACGTCGCTCAGCAGCTGCTCGCTCGGATCCGGGAAACCAGAGGAGTCGGCGCGTGATGGGCGACGCGCCAGAGAATGGACGCCCGTCCCGGCGGAAGGGCTACTACAAGCGCCAGATCGAACTGGAAGCCGCAAAGCAGGGTCTCACCGTTGAGGAGTACGGCGTCTACAAAGGCTCCGTGGGAAGTGCCGTCCAACCGATCAATTCGGCCGGCGGGCTGCTCTTCATCGCCATCTTGATCTCGCTGGTCTCCATCGTCATAGTTGTAGCCACCGTCGGGGTCCTGATCGACGGCGTGAGTCCGAACTGGATGGAATTCGGCATTGCCTTCGCCACCGTCCTGTTCCTGGTGCCCACCTCATGGGCGTATTACCTCAAGGAACGCAAAGCCGTTCGCCTTCGACGTGCCAGTGGCAAGGCACTTCAGCACCCCACCCGCCGCTCGACAGTCCGGGACTAGGCGAACCGGATGGTGCCATGGGGAGATCACCCCATCGCCCGGCGCGGCGGTTCCGGCTACATTGGTGCCGGTTAGATACTCACGCCGGAATGCACCAGGTCTCGGACGAAGCCGGTTAGGCTGATGCAGGTCAAAGGGGGATGCACGATGGCAGGAAACTTGTGGGGCGCCGACGTCGCCCAGTTGCGCACACTTGCGCAGCAGTTCGGCAAGACGTCCGAGACGCTGCTGCAGCAGTCCACCACGCTGACGTCGGCCATCAACAACAACACCTCCTGGAAGGGCGCCGACGGCGCGCGG
>DATIUQ010000057.1:0-7524 GCA_035466775.1 Arthrobacter sp. | reverse complement strand
CATGGATCCGGACCGCCCGGACACCCTCTGGTACCACGTCAACAGCATGGGGCTTCCCCCGGAGGCGCCCGCGCGCGCCAACTGGCTGGAGGGCACCCTCACGATGGAACGGCGCAGCGACCGCGGCACGTCCCGGCATACCTTCCGGGTGGAGGACGGCGTGCTGACGCACAGCGCCGGCCTCCGGCTGGGGTCGGCGAGTGAATTCACGCCGTTCATGACGTCGGTCTGCCGCCGTGTCGCCGAGGACGCGGCCGTCCCCGCCTGACGTTCCCAGCCGCCGGCCCGGGACGCTTTCTCACCTGATCTGAGGGAGGGTCCTCGCTTTTGGATGGCACACCCCTGCCCAAACCGTTGCCATAACGTTGCAAAGCCGCCCTTGAAATCCGTTGACACGCCGAGAGCTGCGTCTTAGATTTGCCGTAATCTGAATCACCTTTCAGGTTCAGCAAAGTTTTGAGTCAGATCTCTCTTCAGATTCCGCGGATTCTCAACGAAAGGCATCCCGTGAAGGATACAAAGAAGTTCCTGATGGCCGCCGTTATGGCCACCGGGCTCGCCCTCAGCGCCTGTGCGCCCTCCGCCGGCACCGCAGCACCGGCCGAGTCGGGCAGCACCAAGGCCGCCGAGCCGGTCAACGTCGGCATCATCTACTCCAAGACCGGACCCCTGGCCGCTTACGGCGCGACGTATTACGAGGGCCTGCAGGCGGGCATCGACCACGCCACCGGCGGGACCGGGGCCGTCAACGGCGCCAAGATCAACCTGACCTACGCCGACGACGGCGGCGACCCGGACAAGGCCGTGACGGCCGCCAAGGACCTGATCGGCAAGGGCTACAAGATCATCGGCGGCACGGTCGTCTCCGGCATCGCGCTCAAGCTGGCGGAACAGGCCGCGCAGAACAAGGTCCTCTACATCTCCGGACCGGCCGCCACCGACGCCATCCAGGGCATCAACAAGTACACGTTCCGTTCGGGCCGCCAGAGCCTGCAGGACGTGGCCACGGCCGGTTCCTTCATTGACACCAAGGGCAAGAAGGTCGTCGTCTTCGCGCAGGACAACGCGTTCGGCCAGGGCAATGTCGCCGCCGTCAAGGCCGTCCTGGGCGCCAAGGGTGCCACCGTGGAGGCCGTCCTTGTTCCGGACGGGCAGGAGCTCACCCCCTTCGCCCGCCAGCTCATCGACGCCAAGCCGGACATGGTCTTCGTGGCCTGGGCCGGGGCAACGTCGGGCACCATGTGGCAGACCCTCAGCCAGCAGGGCGCCTTCGACGCCGCCCCGATCGTCACCGGGCTCGGCGACGCCGCCACCTTCGGCGCCTACGGCGAGGCCACGTCCAAGATCAGCTTCCTGAACCACTACTTCCCGGGCGCCTCGGGCAGCGACGTGGAAAAGAAGATGATCGCCGCCGTCGAGAAGGCCGGCAAGAAGGCCGACCTCTTCACCCCCGACGGCTTCGTTGCCGGCCAGATGATTGTCCAGGCCATCAAGGAAGGCGGCTCCGACGCCGACGCCATGGTCAAGGCACTCGAGGGCTTCAGCTTCGACGGGCCCAAGGGCAAGGAAACAGTCCGCGCCTCGGACCACGCCCTGGTCCAGGACATGTACCAGGTCAAGCTCGTCCAGACGGGCGGCAGCTGGGCGCCCGAGCTCATCAAGGTGGTTCCGGGCGATACCGTCGCCCCGCCGGAAAAGAAGTAACCCCGCCGGACGGATAGTCCCCGCGGCGCTGTGCCGGACCACACTGCACAGTCACTCCATAGTCACTGCAGTGACGACGCACAGCGCCGCACACCACCCCTACGGCCCCAGCGAGACACGAAGGATCCGAATGAATTCCCCAGCCCTGCCTGCCCTTGCGGTGGACGGCCTCGGTCTGCAGATCGGCGGTGCCCGCATCCTCCAGGATGTGAGTTTCTCCGTCGGCACCGGCGAAATGGTCGGCGTGATCGGCCCCAACGGCGCCGGCAAGACCACACTGTTCAACCTGATCTCCGGCGTGATGCGCCCCACCGCGGGCAGCGTAACGCTGAACGGCAGGGAGATCACGGCTGCGCCGGTCCACCGCAGGGCCAAGGCAGGGCTGGGCAGGACTTTCCAGACCTCCAACCTGTTTCCCCGGCTCAGCGTGCTGGAAAATGTCCGGCTTGCCGCCCAGGCGAAACTCGGGGGCAGCTTCAGCCTCCTGCGGTTCCCCTCCGCCTCCGACGAGGCCACCCGGATCGCCCGTGGCACCATCGGCGAGGTCGGGCTCACATCCCAGCTCTCGACGGCGGCGGGGGACCTCTCCCACGGCGAGAAGCGCAAGGTGGAAATCGCCGTGCTCCTGGCGACGGATCCCGCCGTCGTGCTCCTGGATGAGCCGATGGCCGGGGTGGCGTCGGGGGACGTCCCGTCCCTCACCGCGATCATCCGGGGAATGCACCGGGACCGCGGCTGCACCGTGATGATGGTGGAGCACCACATGGACGTGGTCCTGGGCCTCGTGGACCGGGTGGCCGTGATGCACCACGGCAGCCTGCTCGCCCTGGACTCCCCGGAGGCCGTCATGTCGGACCCGACCGTACAAAGTGCCTACCTGGGAGAACCCGTATGAGCGCCGCAGCGGAAACCCGACCGATCCTCACCATCCAGGGTCTCAACGCCCACATTGCCGGACAGCAGGTCGTGGAGGACGTCTCCTTCACCGTCCCGGCCACCGGCATCACCGCGCTGCTGGGCCGCAACGGCGTCGGCAAGACCAGCACCATCAAGGCCATCATCGGCCTGATCGACCGGACCGGAGCCGTGGAGCTCGACGGCGTGCGGATCGAGAAGGAGCCGACGTTCAAGATCATCCGCAGCGGGGTGGGCTACGTGCCCGAGGATCGCGAAGTGTTCTCCAAGCTCACCGTGGCGGAAAACCTCCGGCTCGCCGAACGCGACGCCGCACCCCGGCGCCAGCTCGTCGAGGAGCTCTTCCCGGACCTGCTGGCCCGGTCCGCCCAGATGGCCGGCACCCTCTCCGGCGGCCAGCAGCAGATGGTCTCTCTGGCCCGCGCACTCCTGAACACCAACAAGATCCTCCTCGTCGACGAACCCACCAAGGGCCTGGCCCCGAAAATCGTCGCCGAGGTCGCCGAGACCCTCGCCGAAGCGGCGAAGACCGTCCCCATCCTCCTGGTCGAGCAGAACCTGCACGTCGTCCGCCAGCTCGCCCAGGGGGCCGTCGTCCTCTCCGGCGGCCGGGTGGTCCACACGGGCAGCGCCCTGGAATTCCTCGACGACGCCGGACTGACCCAGCGACTGCTGGGCGTCGCCGCGGAAAGCCCCGCTAGGGAGACGACAGCTAACACAGCTGCGAAAGGCGCCGCCCTGTGAGTACCGTTGTTCTGCTGATCTTCACCGGTCTGGGCCTGGGTGCCCTGTACTTCCTGGTGGCCGCCGGGCTGTCCCTGATCTACGGCCTGATGGGTGTGCTCAACTTCGCCCACGGCGCCTTCCTGACCCTCGGTGCCTTCACCGGCTGGGAAATCGCCCGCCGGACCGGCTCGGACAACTGGTGGACGTTCCTCCTCTCCCTGCTGGTCGGGGCAGCGGCCGGCGCCGCCTTTGCGGCGTTCACCGAGTTCGTCCTGATCCGCCGGCTGTACCAGCGGCACATTGAACAGGTCCTCATCACGGTGGGCCTCTCGCTCGCCGCTGTGGCCCTCTTCGACGGCATCTGGGGCACCGACCCGGTGTTCATCCAGGGGCCGGCCTGGTTCAAGGACACCACCGAGATCCTCGGCGCCCGCGTCCCCAACGACCGGTTTGTTTGCATCATCGCCGCCGTTCTGGTGCTGCTGGCCATGGTGTTCTTCCTGAAGAACACCCGCTACGGCATGATCATCCGGGCCGGCGTCGAGAACCGCTCCATGGTGACAGCCCTCGGCATCGACGTCCGGAAGGCCTTCACCCTCGTCTTCACGATCGGCGGCGCCGCAGCGGGCCTCGGCGGGGTCCTGGCCTCGCACTACTTCGGCTACGTCTCGCCGATGCTGGGCGGCTCGCTGCTGATCTTCGCGTTCATCGTCACCGTGATCGGCGGACTGGGCTCGCTGACCGGCGCGGCCATCGCCGCCGTCGCCGTCGCCGTCCTGCAGCAGTTCGCCAACTTCTACCTCGGCGGCACCGGCGACTTCGTCGTGGTGCTGGCCCTGGCGCTCGTGCTGCTGTTCCGTCCCTCCGGCCTGCTCGGGAGAACCTCATGACCACCGATACCGACGCCGCTGACATCAACAGCGCCGGCGCCACCAGCACGGATCCCAAGAGCCCCTCGGCCACGCGCGGAACGGACACCTCCCGCCGTCCCCGCCCGACCCAACGTTCCCGCCCGACCCGCCGGAAGGTCGCCGGAGCGTCCGCCGGGGTCGCCGGTATGGTGCTCCTGGTCCTGCTGCCGCTGCTCAACCTGTCGCTGCCCGGGGTGCTGCCCGGCCCGACGTATACGCCCGGGTCCCTGCAGCTGCTGGCCATGTGCATGCTGATGGCCGCCGCCGCCCTGACCTACCACCTGCTGCTCGGCGTCGCCGGGCTGCTGTCCTTCGGCCACGCCCTGTACTTCGGCGCCGGCGTCTACGGGCTGGCGATCATCCTGCAGAACCTGGACATCCCGCTGCTGCCCGCGATGGGCCTGACCCTGCTGGTCGTGATCGTGCTGGCCCACGTGGTGGGAAGCATTAGCCTGCGGGTCAGCGGCATCCCCTTCGCCATGGTCACGCTCGCTTTTGCCCAGGCCGGCTCGGTGATTGTGGGCCGCAACCCGGACGGCACCACCGGCGGCGATGAGGGACTGACGCTGCGCACCGACAACTTGCCCGATTTCCTCGTGGGCGTGGTCAACACCCGCAACCTCTACTGGCTGGCGCTGGCGGTGCTCGTGGCCGTGTTCATCGTGGTCACCTGGGTGCAGTCCTCCCGCGCCGGCCACGTCGCCGCCGCGGTCCGCGAGAACGAACTCCGCGTCCGTGTCCTGGGCCTGCAGCCTTACCTCGTTAAGCTGCTGATCTTCGTGGTCTCCGCCATCCTGGTCAGCATCATCGGCATGGTGTTCCTGCTCCTGCAGAGCGGCGCCGTCCCGCGCGCCATGTCCGCCGACCTCACCATCACCCTGCTGGTGATGGTCGTCCTGGGCGGTGTCGGCTCCCGCTGGGGCGCGGTGATCGGCGGCGTCTTCTACACCATCCTGGACCAGCGACTCACGACCCTGGCGAACTCGGACGCCATCGATGCGCTGCCGGACATCCTGCGGGTACCGTTGTCTGAACCTTTGTTCATCCTGGGCACCCTGTTCATCCTCGTGGTGCTCTTCCTGCCCGGCGGCCTGACGGGTACCGCGCAGCGGCTGGCGCAGCGGCGCAACCGGCGGGGTCAGGTCACCGGAAATGACAGTGCCGGAAACGACAGGACAGCCACGTCCCGCGAGATCCTGGAGGAATCGGCATGAGCAGCACAAATGGTCCCGGACGGGCGGACGGACTGCACACCCTGGGCCGCTGGACCACGGACCGCAGCCTCGCCACCCCGCACCGGATCGCCGTCGATGACCGCGGCTGCACCCTGAGCTACGGCGAACTGGAACGCCGGGCCGCCGGCCTCGCCGCCGGACTGAAAAACGCCGGCTATGTCACGGGGGACCGGATCGCGACCCTGACCGGGAACAGCTCGGACCACGTGGTGGTGTTCTTCGCCTGCGCCAAGGCCGGGCTGGTCCTGGTGCCGCTGTCCTGGCGGCTTTCACCCCGGGAACTCGGCGCCCAGCTTGAACTCGCCGACCCCCAGCTCCTGCTCGTCGAGGACGAACTCGACTCGCTCGCCGCGGGTGCGTGCGCGCTGCTCCCGCACCGGCCCCGGACCGCACCGCTCGGCCCGGGCGGCGTTGAAAAGTCCGTGCCGCCGCCGTCGCGGACGCTCAGCGGTGGCCGGCATGAAGTCCGCACCGAAGTGCGCGACGACGACCCCCTCCTGATGATCTTTACCTCCGGCACCGAGGGGGCCAGCAAGGCCGCCGTGCTGACCCACGCCAACTGCTTCTGGACCAACCTCTCGCTGTCCCGGACGATGGATCTGGGCAGCACCGACGTCGTGCTGGCCGTGCTGCCGCAGTTCCACGTCGGCGGCTGGAACATCCAGCCGCTGCTGGCCTGGTGGACGGGCGCCACCGTGGTGCTGGAACGCGGCTTCGAACCCGGCAGGGTCCTGCAACTGATCGCGGAACGCCGGGTCACCATGCTCATGGGCGTCCCCACCCAGTACCTGATGCTCGCCGAGCACCCCGACTTCGCCGCCGCCGAGCTCGGCAGCCTCCGGCACGCCGTGGTGGGCGGCGCGCCGATGCCGGCGCCGCTGCTGCGGATCTGGCACCGCAGGGGAGTGGCGTTGAGCCAGGGCTACGGGCTGACCGAGGCGTCGCCCAATGTGCTCTGCCTGGCCAACGAGGACGCCGCCCGGATGGTCGGATACTCGGGCAAACCGTATCCGCACGTCGCCGTCGCGGTGGCCGATCCGGTGACCGGGGAGATCCTCGACGGCGCCGCATCAGGCGAGCTGCTGGTCGGTGGCCCGGGCGTCTTCGCCGGCTACTTCCGCGATCCCGCCGCGACGGCGGCCGTCCTGGCCGGTGGCTGGCTGCACACCGGGGACCTGGTGGAGCGCGACGCCGAGGGCTACATCAAAGTGGTGGACCGGCTCAAGGACATCTATATTTCCGGCGGCGAGAACGTGGCCCCGGCCGAGGTCGAGGCGGCGCTGCTGGCCCATCCGGCGGTGGCGCAGGCCGCCGTCGTCGGGGTGGAGGACGACCGCTGGGGCGAAACGGGCGTCGCCTTTGTGGTGATCCGTCCCGGCCTCGCCACGGACGAACAGGAACTCCTGGACCACTGCACCGCGCAACTGGCGCACTTCAAGGTTCCCTCCCGGATCGAGACGGTCGGAGCGCTGCCGCGCACGGCGCTGAACAAAGTGCTGCGGGCACGGCTGCGGCAGCAGCTGGAAGAGCGGGTGCCGGCGGGACGCACGGAAATCCCGGCAGCTGTCCTGCACTCGGACGCCGTTGCCGCGGACCGGAGCCGGCGGTGAGCGCCGCGCCGCGCACGGCGCGGGGCACCCGCACCCGGGCCAAGCTGCTGCAGGCTGCCGAGACGGTGTTCGCCTCGGTGGGCTACCACGAGGCATCGATCGTCAAGATCACAGAGGAGGCGGGTGTCGGCCTCGGCACCTTCTACCTGTACTTCGAGGGAAAACAGGCCATCTTCGACGAGGTGGTCGAGGACCTGAACCGGCGCGTCCGGCACGCCATGACGGACGCCGCCCGCTCCGCGGACACCAGGCTCGCGGCCGAACGGGCCGGGTTCCGGGCCTTCTTCAAGTTCACCGCGGAACACCCCGCGCTGTACCGGATCATCCGGCAGGCCGAGTTCGTCTCTCCCGGCGCGCTGCGGCTGCACTACACCCGGATCGTCAACGGCTACATCGAAGGGCTCAAGGCCGCCCAGCTCAGCG
>DATIUQ010000056.1:0-2950 GCA_035466775.1 Arthrobacter sp. | reverse complement strand
GCCCCGGACTTTGTTACTGCCGCCGACCGGTGCAGGTGAGAGGCCGGGATCCTCGGAACCTTGCGGGCAAAACCATGCCGGGACCACACTGAGGCAACAGGTTCAGGACGTTGTGGAAGGCGGGGCTCATGGGCGGCGATGGTGTCTTCAGGATCGTTGCTGGGGTGGACGGTTCGGCCCCGTCGCGCCTCGCGCTGGAATGGGCGGTCGCGGAGGCGCGGCTGCGTCACGGGCAGGTCAGAGTTGTAACCGCGTGGGAGTTCCCGCCCGTCACGGTCGGGGTGGAAGGCGGGATCCAAGACCCGGACGTCTTCCCGCAGGCCGCACGCCACCCCCAGAACGATGTCCTGAAGCACGTGGACAGCGAAGCCGTTACGGTCACCGGCGACGTTGTCCAAGGAAATGCGGCCGCCGTCCTCCTGAGGGCGGCCGAGAACGCTGATTTGCTGGTTGTGGGTTCCCGAGGCCTCGGCGGATTTACCGGATTACTGCTCGGTTCCGTATCCACGCAGGTCCTCCATCACTCGCCCTGCCCGGTGCTCGTAGTCCGGACCCGGTCCCGGACCGCAGGCGACGAATGGGATATCCGTTGACCCTGCAGGAAACCCATAAGGTGAAGGTAGCCGGCCGGTGACCGGTGACCACTCCTCCCACGTGCATCCGCGCCGCGGGACCGACGGCGGGACGGTTCCGGCGCGAACCGTCCGGGGCAGGCTCCACGCGCTGTGGCACACGATCGTCGGCGCAGTGGGACTGATCATGGGACTCCTTCCGCACGTCCTGCACCATGTCGGGCTGCTCGCCGGCACCGCACTGGTGGCCGGATCCGGTGGCACCGCATTGTTCGGGGCACTCGGGCTTCTGGCATCCATTCCGATGCTGGCTCGCCTCTACCGCCGGTTCGGCAGCTGGGTCGCACCGGCACTGGGACTACTGGTATTCGCCGCCATGTTCTCCCTGTCCGCGTTCGTCATAGGCCCGGCCATCAGCGGCACCGGAGTGGACGTGGCCCCGGGCCAAGTACCCACCCCGGGCCCGGTACCCACGCCTGGCCAGGTACCCACCCCGGGCCACCCCAGCGAGCACACCGGAGGACACTGAACGCCCAGGGAACCCCTTGGAGACCCGGGAATCAAGGGTTCCACCCCAGCCAAGGACGTGGAAAGGCTACTTCGCGCCGGTCAGGAGGTAGCCGGAGGAGCGCACGGCCTCAGTCAACGCCTCGTGGTCGGCGGTGCCGGTGACACTGAGCCGCGACGTGCCGCCCGGGACCAGGTCAACCGTTGCCAGCTCGACGCCGGGGACCCCGGCCACGGCCTTCTCTACGGTCTGGACGCAGTGTCCGCAGGTCAGTCCTTCCAGGGTGTACTGCGAGCCGGGAGCCTGGACCGCCGGCGCCGGAGCAGCCGCCTGTGTGTCGTCAGCGGGGGAGCAGCAGCTGCAGCCGTGCTGCGCGGTGGAGGCCAGGGGGAGTTGGGTTCGTGTTTCGGTTGTTCCACACATGTCAGTTTTCCTTCGGAGCGAGGGATAAAGGGGGCTGTTGTGGTTGAACGGCTGTAGCGGCCTGGGGCCCGGACAAACCACGTCACTGACAACACTCGAATAATACCCCCTAGGGGTATTAGCGGCAAGAGTACGTGCGTGACACGGCGGTGCCGTCCGCCGCCACACGCCGGGGTCGTCGGGTTCGACTGCGTTGGCCGGGCCGGGGTGATATTCACGGTCTGGGCGGACTTCTTGGCCCGAACAGTTCCCGCCTGGGCGACCGTTCCGGCCGCGGATGCGGGCGCTGGCCGGTGTCTTGGCGGCCACTGCCCCAGTCGCCATGTCCGAGGCCGTAAGTCACTTGACGCATACCCCTAGGGGGTATATGTTCGGCTTAACCGGAAACCGACGTCCCGGGCGAGAGCCCTTACGCAATGAAGGTCCGGGCTGCGGGTGGCCTGAGCCCGCCGCCCACCCCGGATGTCTCACTGCCAAAGGACACACCTTGCCTTCCGACCCAGCCCCGAATCCGATCACCAGCCGGCAGCGGCCAACAGCAGCCCGCCTGCCGGCCCGGACGGCCCGTCCGGGCGCAGCGACGCCGAAGGAGGAGCAGTGACCACGCATCTGAAACGCACCGTCGTGGAGGTCCGCGGCCTGCACTGGGCCACCTCCAAAGCGGTCGTGGAACACGTCCTGCTGCAGCGCCCCGGAGTCGCCGCCGTCGACGCGAACCCGGTCGCCCAGACAGCGACCGTGAGCTATGACCCGTCCGTGACCTCCCTGGAGCAGATCTCCGGATGGATCCGGGACTGCGGATACCACTGCCGGGGCGAATCGGTCCCCGACCACATCTGCTACCCGATGGACGAAACAGCCCCCACCACCGAGACAAGGCATGACACCGCCGGCCATCCGCCGTCCGGGCACGTCCACCCCGGTGCAGCACACCCGACGCAACGCGTGCACCCGACGCCTGATCGCCGGGGACTGCAAGTAGGGGCGCCGGAAACCGCGGAACCCCACCCCAGCCATGTCCATCCGCCGGTGGACAGCCACGCCGGCCACGGCCCCGGCCCGCACCCCGGGACGACCCGGACCCCGCAGGAGATGATGGGCCACGGCGGGCACCACGGCGGAATGTCGATGGATGACATGGTCAAGGACATGCGAAACCGGTTCCTCGTCGCCGCAATCCTGTCAGTGGGCGTGACGCTGTTCTCCCCGATGGGCCGGGATATGCTCGGCTTCACCGCACCGACGCCGTTCGGGCTCCGTGACGACGTCATGGCCCTGATCCTCTCCCTTCCGGTCATCTTCTACTCGGCCTGGATCTTCTTCGACGGCGCCTACCGGGCGCTGAAAGCCCGCACCCTGGACATGATGGTCCTGGTCGCGATCGCCGTAGGCACCGGATGGCTTTACAGCGTCTGGGTCACCTTCACCGGCGGCGGCGAGGTGTTCT
>DATIUQ010000055.1:0-2937 GCA_035466775.1 Arthrobacter sp. | reverse complement strand
CTCGGTCCGCTCGGCACATACTGTGGCGCTGCTCGGCGTCCTGGCCGCCGTCGGTACGGCTGTCCGGGTGGCGAGCACCGGCGTCGGGGGCGTTGAAGCAGTGTTCATCCTGCTGATCCTGGCCGGCCGGGCGTTCGGCGCGCGGTTCGGCATGCTGCTCGGCGCCGCCACCATCGCCCTCTCAAGTGCCCTGTGGGGCGGGATCGGGCCGTGGACTCCGTTCCAGATCTTCGCCTGTGCGTGGGTGGGTGCGGGGGCCGGCCTGCTCCCCCGGCGGGTGCGCGGCAGGGCCGAACTGTGGATGCTGGCCGGCTATGGTGTGGTGGCGTCCTACCTGTTCGGCCTGCTGACCAACCTGTGGTTCTGGCCCTTCGCGGTGGGCGCCGGCACCGGCATCTCGTATGTGCCCGGCGCGCCGCTGGGCACCAACCTGAGCAGCTTCCTGCTGTACTCGCTGGTGACGTCGACGGCGGGCTGGGACACCCTGCGCGCCGTCACCACGGTGATCGGCATCGCGGTGGTGGGGCGGGCCATCCTTGCCGCGCTCCGGCGGGTAAAGCCGGTCTCCAGCGCAGGCGGTCAAGCCGAAAAGGCTCATTCCGCCCAGGCCAAAGACCGGCTTCACATCGGGGTTTGAGGCTACTGATGGAACGCGCCGACCCGATGGCTCGTCAGGGTGTCGTACTTTGCGCGGCCTCAGTGAGGAGACGGCGGGCATCGTAGTCCGTCAGGAATGCCTGGTCCTCGAGGGCTCGAACGCTGCTCTTCACGGCCGCCACGTAGTCGCCGTGGTTCCCGTACAAGCCATCGAGCACGTCCTGCCCAAGGGGCCGCTCGTAGCCGGCGATGAAGCAGAACGACGCGCCGGTGGCAGTGCCGTACCAGGTGCTCGTCGGAGCGTCGAGGAACGGCGAGCGCAGGCCGCCCTGCACGTTGCCGAACTCGTCCAGCACCGGCGCGCCGTCGCGGACGAGGATCGGTTCAGCGCGCGGCGGCGCGATGCCCTCCCGGACCCAGAGGTCGAGGTTTTGCAGGGCGGAGTTGAAGAAGATGGAACTGGGGAACCTGCTGCGCGGCCCCTCGTTGCAGGACGCGGGCGGGACCGACCGGCCCGCGGCGATGATGTCTTCGGACGAGGCCGAGAAGGTGAGCTCGTCCGGTGTGGCGTGGCCGGCGCCCGCCATCTCGTAGTGCCGGTACCGGTCCCCTGGAGCGTCGCTGTCGGCGCGCCGGGATCCGATGCCCCGGAGGTAGTCAGACTGGGACATGATCCGCATGATGGGCACCCCGACGTCCTTGAACTGGCGGCGGACGTCGTTGGCGGGCGGGGCAGTCTCGCACTGGTTCATGGGGTACGCGCCAGCGAACGCGCCACCCGCCACAGCGACCATGTACGCGTCATAGACCGGCTCGCCGTCGGACTCGACGACGAGCGGGTGGACGCCGTTGATGTAGTTGACCAGGAAGCCTCCGGTCTGGGAGTAGCCGAAGCCGTAGGCGTGCTCCACGCGGGTGGTCGGCGATCCGTAGCGCAGCGGGTTGGCGGGATCATTGCTCTTGAGCCAAGCGCCGACTTGCGAGTAGATGTCCCAGATCAGGCCGTTCTCCGTCGTCCGGGATGAGTCAGCGGCCACCGTTGCACAGTTGCGGGGATCGGTCAGCGGCAGCGGATTGGCGAAGGACAAGGCCCCGTACCGCGCCGAATCGAAGTTCTTGAGCGCCTCAACGGCGATCGGCTTGGCGGTGATGCCCACCCAGGCGTCTCCGTTGGCGACGATCTGCTCATGGGCCATTGCCCAGCCGATGTTGAGGTCGAACAGATTACTGGGGTTGAGCATCTCAACTACCACGTTGCCGCTGAACTTCTGGCCCTCGGCGGGCTTACGGACCAGGACGCGGGTGGTGTAGGGGGCGTCGGGGGTTCGGATCTGGGCGGGGCCCGCGGCGGGCCAGCTATAGACATTCGAGGTGCCGCTGACCAGGTACTCCTCCTCGTCATAGCCGAGCTTCGATAGATCCTGGGGGACCTCTTGATGGCTGGCCGCACCGAACGGGTACGACTCGGCGGTAGCCGCCAAGGGACCCTGCACAGTGGGTACCGGCGTCGCCCCGGCAGACTCTGCGACCTGCCCGGGCGGAGCGGGAGCCTCTGCGTTGGCTGGAACGGCTGACGCGCTGAGGCCCGCAAAGGCGAGGGACAGCGTCAGCAGGATGGATGCTCGGGCACGGGTGTTCATCGATGCTCCTTCTCGGATCCGGGCTGCACTGCCCGGCGCGCTCCGGAACACAGGCTTCGGCGCCGTGTGCCCTTGCTGCGAGATCGACGCTCAGTTCAAACGTGACAACGTCAGGGAGCGATGTTACTCCACAGTAGATATGGTTGACCGAAACGGTCAAGGGTAGGTATTGACTGTCATGGCGCCAACGGTGGCGCAGCGAGCATCAACCGCAAATCCTGTAAATAGGGGTGAAGCCGGTCTCCAGCGCGGGCGGTCAAGGGGGCGCAGGCTTTTGCAGCGGGCTGCATCGATGTCGCTGTGAAGGTCATAGTGGGAGGATCCCTAGGATTCGCAATTCCCCGTGGATAGTCTGGGACAGGATGCCACTCTACGGAGGGTCAGGGAGAATGTGATCGAAGCAGCTGCTGCGGTAATCGGCCGGAACAATGTCACCATATCCGGCCGGGATGATGGGCCTGTGATGATGTTCGCCCACGGTTTTGGCTGCGATCAGGCTATATGGCGGAAGCTGCTGCCCTATTTTGTTGATGATTACCGGCTGGTGCTTTTTGATCATGTTGGTGCAGGACACTCCGACATCAGCGCCTATGACTGGGACAAGTACGGGTCCCTGAATGGGTACGCGTCGGACCTGCTGGAGATTTGCGCCGCCCTTGAACTCGATGACGTCATCCTGGTGGGCCACAGTGTCAGCACG
>DATIUQ010000054.1:0-63252 GCA_035466775.1 Arthrobacter sp. | reverse complement strand
ACCCG
Organism: Arthrobacter sp.; assembly: GCA_035466775.1. Taxonomy (GTDB): domain Bacteria; phylum Actinomycetota; class Actinomycetes; order Actinomycetales; family Micrococcaceae; genus Arthrobacter. The sequence continues at coordinate 63,247 of DATIUQ010000054.1, read as the reverse complement.
CCGTTGCGTCCAGCAACGCCTGTCCCGCCCCGGTGCCATGGTGCGCTGCCGCGACATAAAGGCTGAACACCTGGCGATCGCGCGGGACTTCCTGCCCGTCCGGGTTGAAGCTGGGGCCGGCGAACGCGAAGCCGATGATCCGCCCGCCGCTCTCCGCGATTCTGATAGTCCATTCCTCGCGTGGATTCCCGAGGACGTGATGCCACATCTGGTGCCGGCCCTGGATGTGCTCCTCGGTAAAGAAATCCTCAGGAAGTAGCAGGGAGTACGCCTCCCGCCAGGTGGCCACGTGCAGTTCAGCGATGAGTGGTGCGTCGGGGAGCGCAGGCTCGCGCAGCGTGAATGGCATCACCACATCCTGCCAGAATCCCCGCTTCTGTGATTTTGTTGGTGTCCCGTGTAAGAAAGGACTCTTCCCGGGACACTTAGTCTTCAGGAAGAAGTCACTCGATGTCCGGGGGAAAGACCATGCTGGCCGCCAAAGAGCAAGCGTTCATTGACCTGCACACCCAGCATTCCGCGCGGGTCTACGGCTACATTGCCTGCCGCATTAATGACCGCCACCGCGCGGAGGAATTGGCGGCGGACGTCTTCAGAATTGCCTGGCAGAAGCAACTTGCCGAACCGCCCGGCATTGGCTGGCTGCTGGCTACCGCCCGGAACGTGCTCGGCAATGAGTACAAGGGCCGGCGCCGCCGCCAGGAACTTGTTGAACGGCTCAAAGACGAGGCCCTCAGCCAGGTCCCGGGGCCAAATGCTGAGCAACGGGCGGCCGTGGCGGATGTGCTGGTGCAGCTCAGGGAGGGCGACCGCGAGGTTCTTATGCTCAGCTATTGGGACGAGCTGACCACCGCTGAAATGGCGCAGACGCTGGGATGTTCTCCTTCGGCTGCTGCGGTCCGCCTGCACCGGGCCCGCCGGGCGTTCGCGAAAGCTGCCCCCTCCCACCTCATGACCGAACGGAAGGACTAGCCATGGACCGCATCGAACAGCTCATGAAGGATGCCAAGCCGCGGGTCGGAGTGCCGGGCTCAGCACCAGGCAGCCACGCCGCCCGCTCGATCGTCTATTCCACGGACCCGAACGTTGTCAGCCTGGCAGGGCGCACTCCGGCGCGGCGCACTGCCGTGCGGACTGCTGTCGCAACCGCACTTGCCGCTGCTGCTGTTGTTGGCGCTGTGGTTCTCGGCGGGAACCTGATGCCGCAACCTGCGCCCGGCCCGGCGCAGACCGGCAGCCCGACGCCGGTGGACACAGGCAGCCCGACGCCGGTGGACACCGCCAGCTCAACAACGGCCTCGCCAAGCCCCTCCGCTGCAGCTCCCACGGCGAGACCAACACCGTCTCCCACTCAAACGAGTGCCCTGAGCACCGGCGGCGTCGCGTGCACCCCGGCCAACATCGACCAGCTGCGCAACGACCAGCAGCGGGCGATCACTCCGATTCCCCCCGCCGAACAGGGCTACTACACGGTGCTGGGCTGCGCCGACGGTTGGCTCGCCTACTCCATCTCGGACGACGGGGTCCGGGCGCTCCAGCTCGACGGCGGCAACGCGTGGTTCCGCATTGCCAAACTGCAGAACGGCCGTTTCCTCTGGGATGTCCGGCAGGAGTGGGCCAGCGTCTTCAACTGGGAGTTCCAGGCGACCAACAATCAGGGCCTCACGCCGCAACAGGCCATGGACAAGGAATTCGCAACCAAGGGGATCCCGGTCGAACTCCGCCCGCGGCTCGTGGGCGAAGGCCCAGCAGCCGGGTAGCTGGCGTAGCCCGCGGCAGTTATAAGGTTGAGCACATGAAGCACACGCCGGTCACCCTCTGCTTCCTGCTCCGCGACGCGGAGAACCGCACCGAAGTGCTGTTGGGCCTGAAGCGGACCGGCTTCGGCACGGGCAAGATCGTGGGCCTGGGCGGCCACGTCGAGGTGGGGGAGACCGACGCCGAGGCCGTGGTCCGGGAGGTCTGGGAAGAAGCCGGAGTCGTCGTCCGCCAGGAGGACCTGGCCCATGCCGGCGTCGTCGAGTTCATCTTTCCCTCCCGGACGGAGTGGAACATGTCATGCAGGCTGTTCACCGCCAGATCCTGGGAAGGCGAACCCGCGGAAAGCCCGGAAATCACGCCCGAATGGTTCGCCGTCGACGCACTTCCGCTGCACCGCATGTGGCAGGACGCCGAGCACTGGCTGCCTCCCGCCCTGGCGGGTGAGCGGATCGACGTCGTTGTGGTCCTCAACGAGGACAACGAAACGGTGGCGTCGGTCCGGTATCCGTCCACGCCGGGGTGAGCGTCCCTGCGCCGAAACAACAAGGCGGGCCGGCCACCTTTCCAGGTGACCGGCCCGCCGTCGTTTGTGCTGCAGGAACCGGGGCTACGGCAGGTGCCGTTCCTCGACGCCGTTGTATTCGCTCAGCGGGCGGATCAGGGAGTTCGAGTCCAACTGCTCCATGATGTGCGCGGTCCAGCCGGTGATGCGGCTGGCGACGAACAGGGGAGTGAAGGTCTGGGTGTCGAAGCCCATCAGGTGGTACGTGGGCCCGGCCGGGTAGTCGAGGTTCGGCTTGATGGCCTTGGCCTCGTCCATCGCCGTTTCCAGGCCGTTGTACAGCCCCAGCAGTTCCGGCCGGCCGTAGTGCGCGATCATTTTGTCCAGGGCGGCCTTCATGGTGGGCACGCGGGAGTCGCCGTGCTTGTAGACGCGGTGTCCGAAGCCCATGACCTTCTTCTTGTGCGCCAGGGCGTCCTCCATCCACGCCTTCGCGCGGGTGTGGGCCTCCTCCAGCGACTCTTCCGGCCGGATGCCGATCTCGTCGAAGGTGTGCATGACGGCCTCGTTCGCGCCGCCGTGCAGCGGACCCTTGAGCGCACCGATCGCCCCGGTCACGGCCGAATGCAGGTCCGAGAGTGTCGACGTGATCACGCGGGCCGTGAAGGTGGAGGCGTTGAAGGAGTGCTCGGCGTACAAGATCATCGAGACGTTGAAGGCCTCAACGACTTCCTGGACGGGCTCCTCGCCGAAGGCCATCCAAAGGAAGTTCGCCGAGTAACCCAGGTCATCGCGGGGCGCCACGACATCCTGGCCGTGCCTGCGCCGCTGGTCGTAGGCCACGATCGCCGGCATCGCCGCGAACAGGTCCACAGCCTTGGCCATGTTGGCCTCCCGCGAGGAATCCTCCGCGAGCGGGTGCCGGGCACCCATGACGGAGGCCGCCGTGCGGCAAACGTCCATCGGGTGCGACGTGGTGGGCAAGGCGTCCACCACCTGCTTCACCACCGGATCGATCGGACGCCCGGCGCGTTCCCGCGCCGTGAACTCCGCCAGCTGCTCCGGGGTGGGCAGCTCACCGTTCCACAGCAGGTAGGCGACTTCCTCGAAGCTGCAGTTGGCGGCCAGCTCCTGCACGGGGTATCCGCGGTAAAGCAGCGAATTCGTGTCCGGGTTCACCTTGGAGACCGCGGTGTAATCCACCACGACGCCGGCGAGGCCCTTTTTGATCTCTTGTTCAGCCATGCTGAAACTCCTTTGTTCCTGTCGCCTGTGTTGGACCGGCCGGAGCCGGAAGCCCGATGCGGGGTTTACTGTCCCGGGATCTGGAAATTGAAAACCCCGGTATCGAAGCTGTTGTAGGCCTCGTAGTCCACGAGGTCATACAAACGCGCCCGGGTCAGCATGTTCCCGACCTGGGCTTCCTGGGTACCGTCAGCCCTAATCGATTCCAGCGTACGCTCCGCAGCGCCCATGGCACTACGGAGCAGCGTCACCGGGTAAATGATCATGTTGACGCCGACGCCGGCAAGCTGCTCCACCGTGAACAGCGCGCTCTGGCCGAACTCGGTCATGTTGGCCAGGATCGGCACGTCGACGGCGTCCCGGATGGCCTGGAACTCGCTGAGGTCCTTCATGGCCTCCGGGAAGATGGCGTCCGCACCGGCCTCGACGAGTGCTTTGGCGCGGTCCTGCGTGGCCTTCAGCCCGTCGGTGGCACGGATGTCGGTCCGCGCCATGATCAGGAAGTTCGGGTCGCGCCGGGCATCGGCCGCCGCCCGGATGCGCTTGGTGGCAGTGTCCAGGTCCACAACGTTCTTCCCGTCGAGGTGGCCGCAGCGCTTCGGATTGAACTGGTCCTCGATGTGCAGGCCGGCGAGGCCCGCGTTCTCGAGTTCCTGGACCGAGCGTGCCACGTTCATCGGCTCGCCAAAGCCGGTGTCCGCGTCAACGATGCTGGGCAGGTCCGTCATCCGGGCGATCTGCCCGGCGCGGGTGGCTACCTCGGTGAGTGTGGTCAGCCCGATGTCCGGCAGGCCCAGGTCATTGGCGAGGACGGCGCCGGAAATGTAGACCCCGGCGAAACCCTTCTCCTCGATCAGCCGGGCAGAGAGCGGGTTGAACGCGCCCGGGAACTGCTGGATCGTCCCGGACGCCAGGAGCTCGCGGAACCGGATCCGCTTCTGCTCCGGCGTGACCTTCGAGTACAGCATTTAGAAGAGCCCCTTCGGTGCGGCGGCCAGGTCGATCACGCCGTCGGCGGCCTTGATGTTGAGCTGGTCCAGCTCGCCGGCAGCCAGTTCGGGCAGGCGGGCGGCGGTGGCCAGGAAGCGTTCGATTTCCTCTTCGGCGACCAGGCCTGCGGCGAGGGTGCGGAACTTGTTGACGTACTGTTCCCGTGCGAACGGCCGGGCGCCCAGCGGGTGGGCGTCAGCGACGGCGATCTCGTCGGTGATGACCGTGCCGTCCGTCAGCGTGATGACAACCGTGCCGCCGAAGGCCTTCTCGGCGATGTCGAGGGAGTGGTACCGGCGGGTCCATTCCGGATCCTCGACCGTGGTCACCTTGTGCCAGAGGTCCACGGTGTCCTGGCGCGCAGCGCGCTCCGGGGCGTAGGAATCCACGTGGTGCCAGGCGCCGTCCTGCAGGGCGACCGTGAAGATGTACGGAATGGAGTGGTCCAGCGTCTCGCGGCTGGCCGTGGGGCTGTACTTCTGCGGATCGTTGGCGCCGGAGCCGATCACGTAGTGCGTGTGGTGGCTGGTCTTGATCAGCACGGACGACACGTTGGCCGGGTCGGTGACCTCGGGGTGCTCACCGTGGAGCTTGCGGGCCAGGTCGATCCACGCCTGCGCCTGGTATTCGGCCGAGTGTTCCTTGGTGTAGGTGTCCATGATCGCGCGCTTGGCTTCGCCGGGCGTCGGCAGCGGCACCATGTAGGAGGCGTCCGGGCCGTCCAGCATCCAGGCGATCACGCCGTCTTCGCCTTCGTAGATCGGCACGGGGGAGGTCTGGCCGCGCATGGCACGGTCCGCGGACTCGACGGCCATCTTGCCGGCGAACGCGGGGGCGTGCGCCTTCCAGGTGGAGATCTCGCCCTTGCGGGACTGCCGCGTGGCGGTGGTGGTGTGCAGCGCCTGGCCGACGGACTGGAAGATCGTCTCGACGTCGAGCCCCAGCAGGGTGCCGATGCCGGCGGCGGCAGAGGGGCCGAGGTGCGCTACATGGTCGATCTTGTGCTTGTGCAGGCAGATGGCCTTGACCAGGTTGACCTGGATCTCGTAGCCGGTGGCGATGCCGCGGATGAGGTCCTGGCCGCTGGAGCCCACGTGCTGGGCGACGGCGAGGATCGGCGGGATGTTGTCGCCTGGGTGGGAGTAGTCCGCGGCGAGGAAGGTGTCGTGGTAGTCGAGTTCACGGACGGCGACGCCGTTGGCCCAGGCCGCCCATTCGGGGGCCACCCGCTCTTCGATGCCGAAGACCTTCGAACCCTTGCCGCCCGTGGTGGGGCCGTGGGTCAGTGCCTGGGCGCGGGCTGCGACGATCGGGGCGCGGTTCAGTGAGGCGATGGCCACGGAGGCGTTGTCGATGACCCGGTTGATCACCATGTCGGTGACCTCGTCGGAGACGGCGACGGGATCCGCGGCGACGGTCGCGATCTTGAAGGCGAGCTGGTCCTCGCGGGGCAGGTTCTCTTCGCTCTTGTAGACGCGGACGTGGTGTTCCTTGACCATGATGCTCCTTAGTTAGTGAGGTACGTGGGTGGCTTTGACGTGGGAAAGACTGCGGTGCAGGTGAAGCGTGGTGGCGGCCTCGGCCAGCCGCGGATTGCCGGCGGCGATCGCCTCGGCGATGGCGGCGTGCTCGGCGGCGGCGGCGGTGAGCCGTTCGGCGTCGTCGGCCGCCAGCCGGCGGACCCGGACCAGGTGGACGCGCAGGCTGCGCATCGCCTGGGCAAGGTAGGAGTTCTGGATCGCGGCGTCGATGGCCGTGTCCAGCCGGCCGACCAGCCCGTAGTAGGCGTGCCGGGCGGGATCCTCGCCGCTGATCAGTGCCGGGGCTGCGCGGAGTTCGTCGCGGAGCCGTTCGAAGGTCCCGGCGTCGCCGCGTTCGGCAGCCAGGGCCGCGGCCTTGCCCTCGAGGGTTTCGCGCAGTTCGAAGAGTTCGTCGATGTCCTCCAGCGAGATGTCGGTGACGACGACGCCGCGGCCGCCCGCCGTCGTCGTCAGGCCCTCCGCGGTCAGCCGGCTGAGGGCCTCCCTCAGCGGGGTGCGGGAGATGCCAAGCCGCTCGGATTGCTCCACTTCGGCGAGGACCGTGCCGGGCGCCAGTCGCCACTCGATGATGTCCTCACGCAGGGCCGCATAGGCCTTGTCGCTGGCGCGCATCCCGACTCCTTCGTTGACTGACGGATCCAGTGTATACATGGATGCTTCATTTGCCCAGCATTTCACCCTTTGGCGTCGTAAAGTCGGCTTTTCTGTATACACAGTCCTTGTGCCGCACGCCCGGGCGGGACTACCATAACCTCCATCACAACGTCGTGGACGGGACTCACTTTCATGGTTACGAAGAACTACCGGGACAGCTACGCACGCAGCCTGGATACGCCCGAAGCATTCTGGCTGGAAGCCGCTGGAAAGATCTCGTGGTCCACTCCGCCGCAGCACGCCCTCGACTCCGGCAGGGCGCCGCTCTACGACTGGTTCCCCGACGGCGTACTGAACACGTCCTACAACGCGCTGGACCGACACGTGGCGGAGGGCCGGGGCGGGCAGGACGCCCTGATCTACGACTCCGCGATGCTCGGCACGCAGCGGCGCTACACCTATGCGGAACTGACGGACCTCGTCGCCCGGTTCGCCGGGGTCCTGCGCAGCCAGGGCGTCGGCAAGGGCGACCGCGTCGTGATCTACATGCCGATGATCCCGGAAGCTGCCATCGCCATGCTCGCCACGGCCAGGCTCGGCGCCGTGCACTCGGTCGTCTTCGGCGGCTTCGCGCCCAAGGAACTTGCCGCCCGCATCCGCGACGCCGTCCCCGCCGCAGTGGTCACGGCCTCCGGCGGCATTGAGCCCTCGCGCCGGATCGAATACCTCCCCGCCGTCGAGGAGGCCCTCGGCCTGGCCGGGGCGCCGGACACCCCCGTCCTGGTGAAGGCCCGGGACGGCTTCGCCTCCTCGGTGGCTGACCACGCCGGCTGGCTGGACTGGGACACCGAGATGGCCGCCGCCGCGCCCGCCGCCCCGGTTGACGTCAAGGCCACCGATCCGCTCTACATCCTCTACACGTCGGGAACCACCGGCGCGCCCAAGGGCGTCGTGCGGGACAACGGCGGCCACGCCGTGGCGCTCAGCTGGACCCTGGAGAACATCTACGACATCGGCCCCGGCGACGTGATGTGGACTGCCTCCGACGTCGGCTGGGTCGTGGGGCACTCCTACATCGTCTACGGGCCGTTGCTGGCCGGCGCAACAACCGTCCTTTACGAAGGAAAGCCCGTGGGCACACCCGACGCCGGGGCGTTCTGGCGGGTAATCCAGGACCACAAGGTCAACGTGCTGTTCACCGCGCCCACGGCCCTGCGTGCCATCCGGAAGACCGACCCCGAGGCGAAGCTGCTCGAAAAGTACGACATTTCCAGCCTGCGCACCCTGTTTGCCGCCGGCGAACGCCTGGACACCGACACGTTCCACTGGGCCTCGCGGATCCTTGGCGTCCCCGTGGTGGACCACTGGTGGCAGACCGAGACCGGCTGGGCCATCTGCGCCAACCCGCGAGGGCTGGACGGGCTGCCGATCAAGGCAGGATCGCCCAGCGTGCCGATGCCCGGCTTCAAGCTGAACATCGTCGACGGGGCGGGCGCGGACGTCGAGGCGGGGACCGAGGGCAACATCGTCCTGGCGCTCCCGCTGCCGCCCGGTACACTGACGACGCTCTGGGGCAACGACGAGCGCTACATCTCGTCCTACCTCCAGGCGTTCGAGGGGTACTACGCCACTGGCGACTCCGGCTACCGGGACGAGGACGGCTACCTCTTCGTTATGGGCCGCACCGATGACATCATCAACGTCGCCGGCCACCGGCTGTCCACCGGCGCCATGGAGCAGGTGATCGGCCAGCACCCGGCCGTGGCCGAATGCGCCGTGATCGGCCTCGCGGACCCTCTAAAGGGCCAGCGTCCCAGCGGCTACGTGGTGCTGAAGTCAGGGGTCGATGTGCCCGAGGAGATCCTGGTCAAGGACCTGGTCGCCCTGGTCCGACGCGACATTGGCGCCGTCGCGGACTTCAAGCACGTCACCGTGGTGGAGGCCCTGCCCAAGACCCGCTCCGGGAAGATCCTGCGCAAGACCATGCGCCAGATCGCCGACGGCGAGGACTACGTGGTGCCCTCGACGATTGAGGACGCCGGCGTGATCGACCAGCTGATCGGGACCCTGCGGCCCGTCACCGGGCGGCCCGGGCAGCCGATCGCGCCGTAGCCCGAACGCCGAGTGGGCATTTCGCGGCAGTGTTTTCGGGAACATTGCCCCGAAGTGCACACTCGACGGGGGAGCGGCAGGCCTACGACGCCGGCCGGGTCCAGCGGTATTCGTTCTCCGGCCGGCCCGGCGCGCCGTAGCGGGCCGTACGGGAGACGGTGCCGGCGTCGGCAAGGTATTCCAGATAGCGCCGCGCGGTCACCCGGGACATGCCCAGGGCATCCATGACCTCGCTGGCGGACACGGCCCCGGACTGCTGCTTCATGAAGTCCTGCACCGAGTCCAGGGTGGACGCCGCCAGTCCCTTGGGCAGCGGCAGTTCGGAGGGCGCGCGCAGGCTCGCGAAGGCCTGGTCCACGTCGCTCTGCGAGGCCCCGGAACCGGCATGGCCGGCGGCGGGGGAGGCCAGTTGCTCCCGGAAAAGCCGGTAGCTGGTGAGCTTGTCCGCGAACGTGGCGAACGTGAACGGTTTGATCAGGTACTGGACCACACCGGTGGCCACCGCGCTCCGCACAATGTTCAACTCCCGGACGGCCGTGATGGCGATGATGTCCGCGAACAGCCCGGCGGCACGCATACGCCGCGCAATGTCGAGGCCATGCAGGTCCGGCAGGTTCATGTCCAGCAGCACCAGCTCCACCGGGGTGCCCGCCGCCGCGAAGTCCGTCATCAGCCGGAGGGCGGATTGACCGTCCGGCGCGGAACCGGCAAGCGTGAATCCCTCCAGCCGGCCGATGTAGGCGGCGTGGGCCGCCGCGGCGATGGGCTCGTCTTCGACGACGAGTACACGGATGTCGCTCATTGCTGTCCCTCGGTGGTCAGTGATGCCGCCGGTGATTCCGGCGTAACTGCCGCGGGCACTGCCGGCGGCTCTTTCGGTGAAGCAGACGGCAGCGTGACGCGGAACAGCGCTCCGGCCGGGCTCGTGATTGTCATGGTACCGCCGAGCCGCTGCACGGCCTGGCGGACCAGGGCCAGGCCCAGGCCCCGCCCGAACGGCCCCGGCGATTTGGTGCTGAAGCCGTGCCGGAAGATGTCGTCCACGGCCTGCGGATCGATCCCGGGGCCACTGTCCTCCACCGTGATCTCCAGGGCATCGCCCGACGCCTTCACGGTGAGCTCCACGAGCCGCGGCGCCGGCGCCTCCGCCGCGGCATCGATGGCGTTGTCGAGGAGGTTGCCCAGGATGGCCACGAGGTCCTGCACCGCCAGCCCGGTCACGGGAGCCGGACCCTGCCCGTTCCCTCCGGTGTTGAGCGTCAACTCGACGCCCCGTTCGTGGGCCTCGGCGGCCTTGCCCATGATGAGGGCGCCCAGCACCGGCTCCTCGATCGAGCCCACCAGGTCATCGGTCAGCCGCTGGCTGAGCTCAAGGTCCTGGGTGGCGAAATCCAGGGCTTCGGCGCCGCGTCCCAGCTCCATCAGGGAGACGATCGTGTGCAGCCGGTTGGCGTGCTCGTGCGTCTGGGCGCGCAGGGCATCGGAGAGCGTGCGCATGGTTTCCAGCTCGCTGCCGAGCGACTCGATTTCGGTGCGGTCCCTGATCGTTGCCACTGTCCCGTAGACCGGCGCGCCGCTGCGTCCTGCAGGGGAGCCGGGGCCGACGGCGGGCCCCTGGTTGACCACGAGGATCCGCGAGCCGGTCAGGTGGATCTCATCGAGCGCGGTACGGCCCGATTCGAACAGTTCCCTGAGGCTGGGGGCCAGGGGGAGTTCCGCGAGCGACGGCGCCTCCCGCCGGCCGCCGTCGGCAGCTGAACCGTCGCCCTCGGTCGTGCGGGGGGTGAGGCCCAGCAGCTCGGCGGCCTGGTCGTTGTACATCACCACTTTGCCCTTGGGGTCGATCAGGATGACACCTTCGCGGACCGAGTGGAGGACCGATTCGTAGTAGGCGAAGAGCTGGGCGAGCTGCTCCGGACCCCAGCCGCGGGTGACCTGCCGCAGGTACCGCCCCAGCAGCCAGGACGCCGCCGATCCGCCCGCGAGCAGGGCCAGCCCGATGGCGAGCAGCGCCGGCAGCCTGCCGGAGACAGCGACGTCCACGGTGTTGACGGTCACCCCGGCTGCGACGAGCGCCCGCACTGTTCCGTCCGCGTCCTTGACCGGGGCGATGGTGCGGACGGAGGGGCCCAGGGTGCCGGACGTGATCTCGGTGAAGACCTGGCCGTCCAGGGCGGCGTCGATGGACCCGATATAGGGCTTGCCGAGTTCCTCGACTTTGGGATGGGTCCACCGGGTGCGGTCCGGCGCCATGATCGTGATGAAGTCCGCGTCCGCGTCCTGCATGACTTGGAGGGCGTAGGGCTGGAGGAGGGCCGTGGGATCCGCGGCGCCCGCAGCGTCCAGCACGAGCGGGTTGTCCGCCATGGTGGTCGCGACGGCGGCCATCCGCCGGCCGGCCTCGTCGTAGGCCTGGTCGCGGGCGTCAACGAACGTGGCCGTGCCGACGACGGCTGTCAGGGCCAGCATGAACAGCAGGTGGGCCACAAACAGCCGTCGGGCGATGCTCCAGCGGTGGATCATCAACACCTTCCATGACCAATATGAACGCAAGGGTGATGCGCGTCACTCCATCCCCAATGATGGTGGAACACGCAGAACGGACGCGATGGGCCCACAGCCGGGGCACTACCGACGTCCAGCCTATCCAAGGAGAACACCATGGCCTCTCAACGAGGAGAGTCGGCGGCATTGGCCGCGGCGCCGGTCAAGAAGCGCAAGGGGCTCGACAAGTCCCATTATCTCTACATCGCGGTCATCGCCGCCGTCATCCTCGGTGCCCTCGTCGGGCTGCTTTTCCCCGAGTTCGCCAAATCCTTGAAGCCCCTCGGTGACGGGTTCATCAAGCTCATCAAGATGATGATCGGCCCGGTTATCTTCTGCACCATCGTGCTGGGCATCGGTTCGATCGCCAAGGCGGCCACCGTCGGCAAGGTCGGCGGGCTGGCACTGGGCTACTTCATGGTGATGTCCACCTTCGCGCTGGCCATCGGCCTCGTGGTCGGCAACCTGATCCACCCGGGCGACGGCCTCAAGCTGGCCCCCTACGATCCGACCAAGAAGGCGGCCACCGACAGCACGGTCGAGTTCCTGCTGGGCATCATCCCGGGCGACATTCCGGTCCTGCCGACCCTGCTCGCCGCTCTGCTGGTTGGCTTCGCCCTCCAGCAGATGGGCAAGCAGGGCGCCCCGATCCTCAAGGCTGTCGGCTACGGCCAGGCCCTCGTCTTCCGCATCCTGGTCATGATCATGTGGCTGGCCCCGGTCGGCGCCTTCGGTGCGATCGCCGCCGTCGTCGGTGCCACCGGCATGCAGGCAATCCTCAGCATGGCGACCCTGATGGGCGCGTTCTACGTCACCTGCGCCCTGTTCATCGTGGTGATCCTCGGCGGCCTGCTGAAGATCGTCGCCGGCGTCAACATCTTCCGTCTGATGAAGTACCTCGGCCGCGAATACCTGCTGATCTTCTCCACCTCATCGTCCGAGGCCGCCCTGCCGCGCCTGATTGCGAAGATGGAACACCTGGGTGTGTCCAAGCCGGTCGTCGGCGTCACGGTCCCCACCGGCTACTCCTTCAACCTCGACGGCACCGCCATCTACCTGACCATGGCCTCCTTGTTCGTCGCCAACGCCATGGGCACCCCGCTGGACCTCGGCGCCCAGGTGTCCCTGCTGATCTTCATGATCATCGCCTCCAAGGGCGCTGCCGGTGTCACCGGCGCCGGCCTGGCCACCCTGGCCGCAGGCCTCCAGGCCCACAAGCCGGAACTGCTCGGCGGCGTCGGCATGATCGTCGGGATCGACCGCTTTATGTCCGAGGCCCGCGCGCTGACCAACTTCACCGGCAACGCCGTAGCCACCGTGCTGATCGGCACCTGGGTCAAGGAGATCGACGGCGGACAGGTCGAGCGGGTCCTCGCCGGCAACGAACCCTTCGACGAGCAGACCATGATCGCCGGCCACGGTGCGCATGACGCTGCCCCGGAAGCCGCCCCGGAGCCCGCCCGCCCGGTTCTGGCGAACGCCTGATCCACGGCAGAATCAAGCCGGCAGTGAAGCAGATCTGACACAGCAAGACCCAGGAAAGCCGCCCGGACGCCTCCCAGCGTCCGGGCGGTTTTTTGGGTCGGAGGCGCAACCTTCGACTTCTACCAGAAGGTTGAGGCTCAGATATTGCCCGCTGTCAAGGTCCATGGAATACCGTGTCGGGCGCTGTAACCTTGGGAGGAATAAGCTCGGCTTGATCTCCAAATCTCCAAGGCGCAAAATCTCCAAGGCACGAGATCAAGCAGGCAGCAATATCAAGCACGACAATCACCGTCATCGAAAGTGTGGATAGATACGTGAGCAGCGAACAGGGTTCAGCAACTCTGGAAGGCACCGAACTCGATCTGGAAGACGCCGTCATGGGCCCCACCGGGCGCCCTCAACGCGACTTTCCGGAGCCCGCGCCGCTGTCATCCCACGGCCCCGCGCGGGTCATCGCCATGGTCAACCAGAAGGGCGGAGTGGGTAAGACCACCTCCACCATCAACCTTGCTGCCGCGCTTGCCGAATACGGCCGCCGCGTGCTCCTCGTCGATTTCGACCCGCAGGGCGCCCTCTCCGCCGGCCTCGGCATCAACCCCCACGAACTGGACCTCACGGTCTACAACGTCCTGATGGACCGCAAGGTCGACATCCGCGACGCCATCCACAAGACCGGCGTCGAGAACGTGGACCTGCTCCCGGCCAACATCGACCTCTCCGCCGCGGAAGTCCAGCTCGTCAACGAAGTTGCCCGCGAACAGGTGCTGGACCGGGCCCTCAAGAAGGTCGAGGACGACTACGACGTCGTCCTGATCGACTGCCAGCCCTCCCTGGGCCTGCTCACCGTCAACGCGCTGACTGCCGCCCACGGCGTGATCATCCCGCTCATCTGCGAGTTCTTCGCCCTGCGCGCCGTCGCGTTGCTCGTGGAGACCATCGACAAGGTCCAGGACCGCCTGAACCCCCGGCTGCAGGTCGATGGCGTTCTCGCCACCATGTACGACGCCCGCACCCTGCACAGCCGCGAGGTGATCTCCCGCCTTGTGGAGGCCTTCGGCGACAAGGTCTTCGAGACCGTCATCAAGCGGTCCATCAAGTTTGCGGACGCCACCGTCGCGGCCGAGCCCATCACCAGCTACGCCGGCAACCACATCGGCGCGGACGCCTACCGCAACCTCGCCAAAGAGCTCATTTCGCGCGGCGGCGCGCCCTAGCCAGGACCGTGGCAGAAACAGGCCCACCCACAGCGCAGCCGGAGGCCGCCCCCGCCGCGAAGAAGCCCGGCTTCGAGGTCCGGCTCACCAACTTCACCGGACCGTTCGACCTGCTCCTGGGCCTGATTTCCAAGCACCAGCTGGACATCACCGAGGTGGCGCTGTCCACCGTCACCGACGAATTCATCAAGTACACCAGGGGCCTGCAGAAACTGGGCGAGGAGTGGGCGCTTGACGAGGCCAGCGAATTCCTCGTCATCGCCGCCACCCTGCTCGACCTCAAGGCGGCCCGGCTGTTGCCTGCCGGAGAAGTCGAGGACGAGGAGGACATCGCGCTGCTCGAAGCCCGCGACCTGCTGTTCGCACGGCTCCTTCAGTACAAGGCCTTCAAGCACGTGGCGGGCCTGATGGGGTCCACCCTCGAGCTTGAGGCCGGCCGGTATCCGCGGCAGGTCGCGCTGGAGGGCCACTTCGCGGCGCTGCTGCCGGAGCTCCTCTGGCGGCACACCCCGCAGCAGTTCGCCGGCCTGGCAGAGGCCGCGCTCAGGCCCAAGGAAGCCGCCCCCACCGAGGTCGGCCTCGCCCACCTGCACGGCAGTCCCGTCAGCGTCAAGGAGCAGGCAGAGCTGCTGGGCCACCGGCTCCAGCTTGGCACCCCACTGACCTTCCGGGCGCTGATCGCCGACGCCGAATCCACCCTCGTCGTCGTGGCACGCTTCCTGGCGCTGTTGGAGCTGTTCCGGGACAAGGCGGTGGCGTTTGAACAGTTGCTCCCGCTGGGGGACCTGACGGTTCGCTGGACCGCCGACGGCGAAGCCTGGAGCAGCGAGAACCTGAGTGAAGAATACGAGGAGCAGCCGTGAACGAAGCACCCGACACCGGTCCCGGCGTGACCGGCCAGCCCGACGTCGGCGGCCCTCCCGACGTCGGCAGCCTTCCCGGCGGCGCGCGGGCCGCCCTCGAGGCCGTCCTGATGGTGATCGACCAGCCGGCGACGGCGGTGGAGCTCGCCGCCGGGCTGAACCTGACCGTCGACGTCGTCGAGGGGCTGCTCGCGGAACTGCAGCGGGAGTATAACGGCTATACTGTTAATGCCCCGGATGTGGACGAAGCCAGTTTCGGTATCAATACTGCTGGCTTCAGTGCCACCGCCCGGGGTTTTGAATTGCGGAATATCGCCGGAGGCTGGCGGATCTATTCGCGCGCTGAGTTCGCCGACATTGTCGGCGGGTTCGTGCTTGAAGGACAGACAGCCAGGCTGACGCAGGCGGCGCTCGAAACGCTCGCCGTCATCGCTTACCGCCAGCCCGTATCAAGGGCGCGGGTGTCTGCAATTCGAGGAGTTAATGTTGACTCTGTCGTGCGGACGCTGACGCAGCGGGGGCTGATCGAGGACTCGGGAACTGATCCTGAATCCGGGGCCATCCTCTACCGCACGACGTCGTATTTCCTGGAGCGAATGGGAATCGGCTCGGTGGCGGAATTGCCGCAACTTTCACCCCATCTTCCGGGGCTCGAAGGCATCGAGGAGTTCTACGACTCAGGAAGAATGTAGGCAGGAACAACTGCCTGCACACGAGTATCCACCGGGGCGGAAGCTATTTTTGCCCCAGCCGGCGGGTGCTGTCGGGAGACAGCGGCCGTGGCCAACAAACGAAGGACGGGTCATGACACAGGCGGGACGCCAGGGTTCACCACGTAACAGTTCGGGACGCAACAGTGCCGGACAAAACTCATCGCAGGGCCGCCCGGCACAGGGCGCCCCGCGCGGAGGCAAGGGCGGAAGCCGCAGCGGGGGAGCAGGCTACAAGGGCGGCGGCGACCGCCCCTTCAAGCACCCCAAGCCCCGCGAAGAGGCTTTCATCGATCCGGACCTGCAGGGCCCCGACGGCACGCCGTCGACCAGGCCGTCGACAAGTACGTCCGCCGCCGGGGACTGGAAGTCCAAGGCGCCCTCCGGCAAGGAAGCGGCCCGCAAGGCTGCCGCCCGCAAGCCCGGCTTCGGCAAGGCCCCCGGCACGCCCGGGGCCCTCAAGCCCAAGCCGCGCGTCGGCGCCGGAGCGGCCAAGGCCACCGGTTCCCGCGCGTTCGGCAGCGAACGCTTCGGCCAGAGCCTCGGACCCGTGCGCAAGCCGGCCCGCAAGCGCGGCCCCCGCGCCGAGGTGCCCCAGTCCGAACTGCACGACCAGGACGGCATCCGCCTCCAGAAGGTCATGGCGTCGGCCGGCGTCGCCTCACGGCGCGTCTGCGAAGAAATGATCGCCGAGGGCCGGGTTGAGGTCGACGGCCAGGTCGTCACCGAGCTCGGCGTCCGCGTCGACCCGAAGACCGCCGTGGTCCACGTGGACGGTCTCCGCATCCAGCTCGACGAGAACATGGTCTACATGGTGTTCAACAAGCCCAAGGGCGTTGTCTCCACGATGGAAGACCCGGACGGCCGGCCCTGCGTCAGCGACTTCGTCCGCAACAACCACGGCGAACGCCTGTTCCACGTCGGCCGCCTCGACGTCGCCACCGAAGGACTGCTGCTGCTGACGAACGACGGCGAACTCGCCAACCGCCTGACGCACCCCTCCTACGAAGTCCCCAAGACCTACCTCGTGCAGGTCCGCGGGCCGTTCCCGCAGGGCATCGGCGCCGAGCTGAAGGCCGGCGTCGAACTCGAAGACGGCATCGCGTCGGTGGACTCCTTCCGGCTCGTGGACTCCACCCCGGGCCACGTGCTGATCGAGGTCGTGCTGCACTCGGGCAAGAACCGGATCGTCCGCCGACTCTTCGACGCCGTCGGGTTCCCGGTGCTTCGCCTGGTCCGCGTCAAGGTCGGACCCATCGGCCTGGGCGACCAGCGCCAGGGCAGCATCCGCAACCTCGGCAAGCAGGAAGTCGGCCACCTGCTGGCATCCGTAGGGCTGTAGGCATGTCCGCCTTTCGCACCCACGGCCGCGGCCACCTCAACGGTCCGGTGGTGGTCGTGGGGACCGGGCTCCTTGGCACCAGCATCGGGCTGGGGCTGCGGGGCCGCGGAGTGGCAGTCTTCCTCTCCGACCCTTCGCCCACCAACCAGGCCGTCGCCGTCGACATCGGCGCAGGCCTGCCTTTGGCGCGCCTTGACGGTGAGCAGCCGGAACTCGTGGTGGTCGCCGCGCCGCCGGACGTCACAGCGGATGTGGTGGAACGCGCCCTTGCGGACTACCCCGGGGCGACCGTTGTGGACATCGCCAGCGTGAAGGCCGGCATCCAGGCCGACCTCCGCGCCCGCGGCGCCGACCTCAGCCGCTACGTGGGCACCCACCCGATGGCAGGCCGGGAAAAGTCGGGTCCCGTCGCTGCCCGCGGCGAACTCTTCACCTCCATGCCGTGGGTCCTGTGCCCCTCGGAGGAGACAGCGCCCCAGGCATTGCAGGCGGCGCGTGCGCTGGCCGGTGACCTCGGCGCGGTCGTCTCCGAATTCGGGGCCGAGGAACACGACGAGGCCGTGGCGCTCGTCTCGCACGTGCCCCAGGTGGTGTCCTCCCTCGTGGCCAGCAGGCTGCAGGGCACGCCCCTGCACGCGCTGTCCCTCGCCGGCAACGGGCTGCGGGACGTCACACGGATCGCGGCGAGCGACCCGACCCTGTGGGTCCAGATCCTCGGCGCCAACGCAGAGAAGGTCGTGGAGATCCTGCACGGCGTCCGCGAGGACCTGAACCGGCTCATCGGGACGCTCGAGGACCCGACGGCGCCCGGTGCCCGGCTCGACCTTGCCCAGCTGATCAGCGAAGGCAACGCCGGGCAGTCCCGCATTCCGGGCAAGCACGGCGGGCCCCCGCAGGCGTACTCGTGGCTGACCGTCCTGGTGGACGACACTCCGGGACAGATTGCCAAGCTCCTCACGGAGATCGGCGAGATCGGCGTCAACCTCGAGGACCTGCGGCTGGACCACTCCTCAGGACAGAACGTGGGCATGGTCGAAATCTCCGTGCTGCCCAACAAGCACGAACTGTTAATCGAAGCGCTCAATGACCGCGGATGGCGGGTACTCCAGTAATGACCCAGGAACTTATTGAAACCGTGGACATCCTCCGCCCCGGAAAGAGCCTCGTCGTCGCCATCGACGGGCCGTCCGGATCGGGCAAGTCCAGCGTCAGCAAAGAGGTGGCCCGCCGGCTCAAGCTGGCCTACCTCGACACCGGAGCCATGTACCGCGCCCTGACCTGGTACTGCCTGGACAGCGGCACGGACCTGGACGACGGCGCCGCCGTCGAGGCCGCCGCCGAGAGCCTTCCGCTGGAAATCAGCACGAGCCCGCTGGAGGAATACGTCCGCGTCGGCGGCACCGACGTCACCCTCGCGATCCGCGAGCCGGCGATCTCCGCCGCCGTCAGCGCCGTCGCCACCACCCTCGGCGCCCGCACCGAACTGATCCGCCGGCAGCGCGGACTGATCGAGAAGCACCACCGCCGCATGGTGGTCGAAGGCCGGGACATCACCACCGTCGTCGCACCGCATGCCGAGGTGCGGATGCTGCTTACCGCGAGCGAGGAGGCACGCCTGCGCCGCCGCGGGATCCAGCTCGGCGGCAGCCAGAACGCCGAACAGCTCGCAGCGCAGGTCACCCAGCGCGACGCGAAGGACTCGACCGTGGTGAACTTCACCCGGGCGGCCGACGGCGTGGTGACACTGGACTCCTCGGAGCTCGACTTTGACGCGACCGTCGACGCCGCACTCAGCATCGTGAACCGCGTCGTGAACCATGAGGGGCTCAACCGTGACTGACGCCAGGCAGCCGGCGCAGTCCGCGGTTCCGGCCCGGTGGACCACCATCTGGAGCCGGCCCGTGGGCTGGGCACTGGACCATGTCCTCTACCGGACCTCGGTCACCGGGCGCTCCAACGTTCCCGCGACCGGCCCGGTGATCTTCGCCGGAAACCACATCAGCTTCCTGGACGGACCGGTGATGTTCGGGGCATCCCCGCGTGCCATGCACATCCTGGTCAAGAAGGAGATGTTCACCGGCTTCCTGGGCCGGGTGCTCCAGGCCTCCGGCCAGCTGGCGGTGGACCGCACGGGCGACCGGGCGGCCCTCCTCACGGCCAAGAGCGTGCTCGACGCCGGACGGTGCGTCGGCATCCTTCCCGAAGGGACGCGGGGGAGCGGCGAAGCCTCCGCCATCAACAAGGGCGTCGCCTGGCTCGCGCTGAACTCCGGTGCGACCGTGGTCCCCGTGGCCATCCTCGGAACCCGGACCGGCAGCGAACACCTTGACGCCGTGCCACGGCTGCGCCGCCGGCTGCACGTCAGCTTCGGCGGAGCCCTCAACGTCAGCCGCAGGCCCGGCGAGACCGGGCGTGTTTCAATGGACAGGGCCGGAACCGAGATCCGCGCCGCGCTGGCCCGCCATGTCCAGGACTCGATCCAAAGAACAGGGCAGCCCTTGCCCGACGCGGATTCCCCGCAAGAACGTCATGAAGCAGTAGCCGGGACGCCGGCAGATCACCCCATAAGGAAAGTGCAATGAGCGATACGACTCAAACCTCCGGCCCCTTCGGCGCCGGCGAAGACGAATACACGCCCACCGGCACGGACCAGGTGGCCGAGCACCTCGCCGCCCTGGACGACGAGGAGGCAGAGCTCCGCGCGGCCTCCCTCCGGGCCGGCCTGGACGATTACGAGCTGGACGAAGACGACGCCGCCCTCCTGAGCGGCGAGTACGACGACGAGGATTTTGACGGCCCGGTCAAGCTTGACCCCGTCCTGGCCATCATCGGCCGGCCCAACGTGGGCAAGTCAACCCTCGTGAACCGTATCCTGGGCCGCCGCGAAGCCGTGGTGGAAGACACCCCCGGCGTCACGCGCGACCGTGTGATGTACTCGGCCACCTGGAACGGCCGGAACTTCACCGTGGTCGACACCGGCGGCTGGGAGCACGATGCCCGCGGCATCCACGCCCGCGTTGCCGAACAGGCCGAGATGGCCGTGGAACTCGCCGACGCCGTGCTGTTCGTGGTCGACTCCGCCGTCGGTGCCACCGCGACGGACGAAGCCGTGGTCAAAATGCTCCGCAGGTCCAAGAAGCCGGTCATCATGGTGGCCAACAAGGTGGACGACTTCGCGCAGGAAGCGGACTCGGCAACGCTCTGGGGCCTCGGCTTCGGCGAGCCGTACCCGGTTTCGGCACTGCACGGGCGCGGCGTCGCGGACCTCCTGGACCACGTCATGGACACGCTCCCCGAGTTCTCCACGATCGAAGGCCTGGAGCGCTCCGGCGGTCCCCGCCGGATCGCCCTGATCGGGCGTCCGAACGTCGGCAAGTCCTCGCTGCTGAACAAGCTGGCCGGCTCCGAGCGCGTTGTTGTGGACAACACCGCCGGCACCACGCGTGACCCGGTCGATGAGTTCATCGAACTCGGCGGCCGCACGTGGCGGTTCGTGGATACCGCCGGCATCCGCCGCCGCCAGCACATGGCCCAGGGCGCCGACTTCTATGCCTCGCTGCGCACCCAGAGCGCCCTCGAGAAGGCCGAGGTCGCCGTCGTGCTCCTCGCGGTGGACGAGGTGCTCAGCGAGCAGGACGTCCGCATCCTGCAGCTGGCTATCGAATCCGGCCGTGCCCTGGTTCTCGCGTTCAACAAGTGGGACCTGCTCGACGACGAACGACGCACCTACCTGGAACGCGAAATCGAGCAGGACCTCGCCCACGTGGCCTGGGCCCCGCGCGTCAACATCTCGGCGCTGACCGGATGGCACAAGGACAGGCTTGTCCCTGCCCTGGACACCGCCCTGGAAAGCTGGGACAAGCGGATCGCCACCGGCCGGCTCAACGCCTTCCTGGGCGAACTCGTGGCAGCGCACCCGCACCCGGTCCGCGGCGGCAAGCAGCCCCGCATCCTCTTCGGCACCCAGGCCTCCAGCCGGCCGCCGAAGTTCGTGCTCTTCACCACCGGATTCCTGGACCCGGGTTACCGCCGCTTCATCACCCGCCGGCTCCGTGAGACCTTCGGTTTCGAGGGCACGCCGATCGAGGTCAACATGCGTGTCCGGGAAAAGCGCGGCAAGAAGCGTTAATTCCGACACAGTTGCCCGTGACATGCTGAAAGTGTCACGGGCACCCTCCGGAATCGTGTAAGCTTTTCAAGGTGGTTCGGCCGGACTGCTCAGATGAAATCCACTGGATACCAGCGGGTGGCATCGGGAGCGGAGAACGGCGGAACCAGCGGGCTGTAGCGCAGCTTGGTAGCGCACTTGACTGGGGGTCAAGGGGTCGCAGGTTCAAATCCTGTCAGCCCGACCAACAGAAAGTACCCCGCCATTCCGGCAACGGAATGGCGGGGTTTTCTGTTTCCCGGCCAGTTCTGTTTCAGGCGGCTGCTACTTCAGGAACCGCGACGTCCGGCGGTCGGCCAGGATCTTTCCGTGGGTCTGGCAGCCCGGGCAGTACTGCAGGGCGGTGTCCGCGAAGGAGACCTCGCGCACCGTGTCACCGCAGACCGGGCACGTTTCCCCGGCCCGGCCGTGGACCCGCATGTGGCTGCGCTTCGTGTCCTTCAGCTCGCCCGGCGGTTTCCCGCGGGCTTCCTCCAGCGCGGTCCCCAGGATCTCGTGGATGGCGTCGTAGAGCTGCTGCACCGCATCCCGGTCCAGGGACTTGGCGATCGCGAAGGGCGACAACCGGGCAGCGTGCAGGATCTCGTCACTGTAGGCGTTTCCGATCCCGGCGATCACGCTCTGGCTCCGCAGGACTCCTTTGATCTGCTGGGAACTGGCACCGAGAATCCCCGCCAGGGTATCGACGTCGAACCCGGGACTGAACGGATCGGGTCCCAGCGCGGCGATGCCTGGGACGTCGGAAGGATCCCGGACCACATACACGGCGAGGCTCTTCTTGGTGCCGGCCTCGGTCAGGTCGAGGCCGAGCGGGCCGGAGCCGCTGGAAAAGGACAGCCGCGCCGCGAGGTAGCCCTTGCCCATTCTCAAAGGGGTCCCGGTGGGAGCGTCGGTGAAACGCACCCAGCCGGCCCGGGCGAGATGGAAGACAAAATACAACCCGTCGGCTTCCAGGCTGATGAACTTCCCAAAGCGGCGCACTCCGGTCACGGTCCTGCCCTCCAGCCCGGAAAAAGGGGGATCGGCGGTTTTGAGCACCGCGAAGGAGACGATCTGGATCTTGCTGACTACCGTCCCGAGCAGGTGCCCGGCCAGGTAATCCGTCAGGGCGGCTACCTCCGGAAGCTCGGGCATTGCCGGCCTGTTTCGGCTTGTTCGGTCATCGCTTCATGATGCCAGAATCCTCCCCGGGCAGGGCCGGATATGCCTATACTTTCACCGGCGGACAGTTCACCTGGCCGCCGGAGACATTGGTGATTGACCCGATGAAAGGCCCGTCATGAGCATCATTCCCGAAGAGCTGTCCTACACCGCCGAACACGAGTGGGTTTCCGCCCCGAACGCAGACGGTGTGGTGCGCGTGGGTATCACCGATTTCGCCCAGGACGCGCTGGGGGACGTCGTTTATGCCCAGATGCCGGAGGCCGGTACGACAATCAAGGCCAACGACGTCGTCGGTGAGGTCGAGTCCACCAAGAGTGTCAGCGACATCTACGCCCCCGTTTCCGGTGAAGTAGTGTCCCGCAACGAGGCCTTGGATACCGATTCCGCCCTGATCAATTCAGATCCCTATGGCGAGGGCTGGCTGATGGAAATTAAGCTCGCGGAGGCCGACGCGGTCGAGTCGCTCCTCAGTGCATCGGAGTACGAACAGCAGGTAGGCTAAAGAAAAGGTCTTTTCGGGCCGGGTCGTTGGTACACGCATTGGGCAACCAGGCAGACAGCGCCCCGCCGAAGGGCTGAATTCCGGATTTGCCACGCTCTTCCGGACGGCATGCGTTGTTTGCAGGGGGGACACCTGCAGCGAATGGAGGAATCAATGTTTGGGCACGAACGCAACAACACCGGTGACGGTTTTGGCACGGGTGGAGTGAAGGCTTCGGAGACCACGTCGATCAACCTCACCCCGGTCCGTGATGAACCGACCATCACCCCGAAGCTCTCGGCTGAGGAGCGGAGCGCCGTTGAGGCGCTGCCGTATGGCTCTGCCCTGCTGGTGGCGCACAGCGGACCCAACACGGGCGCGCGTTTCCTGCTGGACTCGGACATCACGACGGCGGGCCGGCACCCGGACGCCGACATCTTCCTCGACGACGTTACGGTGTCGCGCCGTCACGTCGAGTTCCGCCGCACGGCGCGCAGCTTCGAAGTGGTGGACACCGGCAGCCTGAACGGCACGTACGTCAACCACGACCGCGTCGACAGCGTCGAACTGAAGTCCGGCAACGAGGTGCAGATCGGAAAGTTCCGCCTTACCTTCTACCTGAGCCCTGCCCGCGCAGCAGGCAACGTCTGATTCCGGGGTAGCTGCCTGTGGCCATGGCACACGCGGAACGGCGCGGACCCCAGGTTCTGAACATCGGGGAAGTCCTGGCTCAGCTGAGCGACGATTTCCCCAGCATGACTGCGTCAAAAATCCGGTTCCTTGAGGAAAAGGGACTGATCAACCCCCAGCGGACCCCTGCGGGGTACCGGCAGTACGCCGAGAGCGACGTCGAGCGGCTGCGCTTTGTGCTGTCCCTCCAGCGGGACCAGTACCTGCCGTTGAAGGTCATCAAGGACTATCTTGATGCGATCGACCGCGGGGAACGCCCCGACAACCTGCCCGCCGGCGTTACCGTCTCGCCGCGGATTGTCTCCGAGGAGCTTGCCTCCGAACTGCAGGGCCGGGTCCGCCGGCTCACTGAGGAACAGCTCCGGGCGGAGTCCGGCGCGAGCGTGCCACTGCTTGAATCGCTCCTGAGCTTCGGCCTGATCGGCCATGTCAACGGCAAATTCGACGAGAACGCCCTCCAGGTGGCACGCGCCTGCGTCCAGCTGGAGGACCACGGCCTGGAGCCGCGGCACCTGCGGCCCTTCCAGGCTGCCGCCGAGCGTGAGTTCGGACTGGTGGAGCGTGCGGTGGCCACCCTGACCTCCCGCAAGGATGCCGCCTCCCACGCGCGGGCGGCCGAGGCCGCCCGGGAGATCAGCGAGCTGTGCCTGACGCTGCACCGTGCCCTGGTGCAGGACCGCATCTCAAGGATGGATATCTGATGATTGAGGTGGAGATCGTAGGCGTGCGGATTGAACTTCCGTCCAACCAGCCGCTGGTCCTGCTCAAGGAGATCCACGGGGAGCGGCACGTGCCGATCTGGATCGGTACGCCGGAGGCCAGCGCCATCGCCCTGGCCCAGCAGGGGGTTGTGCCCCCGCGCCCCATGACGCACGACCTGCTGATCGACGTCGTCGAGTCCCTCGGCCACACGATCGTCAGCGTCAATATTGTGGCGGTGGAGGACAACATCTTCTACGGGCAGCTCCAGTTCGAGAACGGGACGACCGTCAGCTCCCGCGCCTCGGATGCGCTGGCGCTGGCCCTTCGCGCCAAGTGCCGGATCTGGTGCGCCGACGCCGTGATGGAAGAGGCCGGCGTCCGCATCACCGAACACGACGAGGGCGAAGACACGCACCCGGGTCCCGCCGTCGACGAGGAAGGGGAACTTCGCCGTTTCCGCGAGTTCCTCGACGACGTCGAACCTGAAGACTTCGCCGGTTGAGCGGGCTGACGCCACACCAACGTTAAAGTCGAGGATGAAAGTTTCGACACGCCCCGGCAATACCTCGAACGTCTTTGACCTTGGGCCCCGTCAGGCCTAACGTCAGAAGTACAAGTTCCCATTGCACGCAACAGCCGCTCAGGTCACACTGGAAGGTGCAGCCCCGGCAGAATTACACGGATGAATTTTATCCACCCGTGGTCAGGTTTAGCCAGGGATTACCGGTTGTTGCTGCATTTTCCGCAGGGGAGCCAAGATGAGGAGGATCCACGTGAGTCCGAAAGGCGAAGCAGGCGAGCTCAAGCAGCCCGCGACGGCTGGTGTAGCTGTGCCCGCTAGCGGTGCCCAGGGCCTGCTGTTCACCGAGGATCTCCCCGTCCTGGACGAGGATGCGGGCTACCGCGGCCCGACCGCCTGCAAGGCGGCCGGCATTACCTACCGCCAGCTGGACTACTGGGCACGCACCGGGCTCGTGGAGCCCGCTGTCCGCGGCGCCGCCGGTTCAGGCTCCCAGCGTCTCTACGGTTTCCGCGACATCCTGGTCCTCAAGGTCGTCAAGCGCCTCCTTGATACGGGCGTTTCGCTGCAGCAGATCCGCACCGCCGTCGAGCACCTCCGGGAGCGCGGCGTCGAGGACCTCGCCCAGATCACCCTGATGAGCGACGGCGCCAGCGTGTACGAATGCACCTCGGCGGACGAAGTCATCGACCTGGTCCAGGGCGGACAGGGTGTCTTCGGCATCGCCGTCGGCCGGGTCTGGCGGGAAGTGGAAGGCAGCCTCGCGGCCCTTCCCAGCGAACACGCCAGCGACCAGTCGTTCCCCGACGACGAACTCAGCAAGCGCCGGGCCGCCCGCAAGATCGGCTAGGCTGCGGCCACCTTAACGTTCCTGCACCAAACAGCAACGCGGGGTCACTTCCCGTCCATCACGGCACTCATGATGGGCGGTACGTGACCCCGCGTTGCTTTGTTGTGGGGGTTCCCGGGTGGGTGCGTCCGCTCAGCGGTGGACGCGCTCCCGGACCGGGGCACCGGTTTGTCCGTTCGTGGCCAGCAGGTTCGCCAGCAGGGAATCAAACAGGGCAGCAGCGTTCTTGGCCGAATCCCCGGGCCAGTGGTGGATGGAGTGGGCGGCACCCTGGATCTGCTGCCAGTTGGCCTGCTCCGGAATGTGCGGGGTCAGCAGCAGCCCGCCAAACATTGCCTCCATCTCCGAGAGCCGGAAGGTGTGCTCCGCGGAACCGGTGCGCACCCGGTTGGCGACAATGCCGGCAGGGGAGAGGTTGGGGGCGAATTCCTGGCGGAACAGCTGGATGGCGCGCATGGTGCGTTCCGTGCCCGCGACCGAGAAGAGCCCGGGTTCGGCGACGAGGGTGACCTTGTCGCTGGCGGACCAGGCCATCCTGGTGAGCCCGTTCAGGGAGGGCGGGCAATCCACTAGGACCAGTTCGTAGTTCTGTGCTCCGGCCAGCACCGCGGAGAGCCGGCGCAGGTCGCGGCGGCCCAGGTCGGGGCGGTCGTAGATGCCGGTGTACGCGGAGCCGAAGGCCACGTCAAGGATGGGAGCCGCGGTGCCGGCGGGTGCTCCGCCGTTCGCGGACGCCCGCTCGACCCAGCCGCTGGGGACCACGTTGTCTGCCAGCCGGGCCCGCCGCGGGGCCTTGAGCATACGGCCGATGTCCAGGTGGTCGCCGGGCCTGACTCCGAGCGCCGTGCTCGCATCCGCGTGGGGATCAAGATCGACGACGAGGGTGGGGATGCCGGCGGCCAGTGCCGCGGACGCCAAACCAGTGGTCACCGATGTCTTGCCGACACCGCCTTTGAGGCTGCTGATGCTGACTACTTGCACTTGAAAAACCAATACCTAACGCCGGTTGCCGGGACGGGGTCCTGCCGGCTCCTGCGTTCTCCGGAGCCGGGGCGTGCATGCGCCACCCACCTGTTCATCATATGTTGCCGCCCTGCAGAAACCCGCCTCATCGGGTGCCGGGGCGCCGGATCATGGATATGCTTCAATCGGGCCGGGATCCGCCCCTGCCCGAGGACTTGCCTGACGACTTACTACCGAGTTGCCTCGACTTGCCTGATGTACGTGCCTAATCCGGCATGCGTGACGCCCGACGCTGTGACGGTCGCCACAATAGTTTGTGTTTGCCCGTTACGGTCTTGGACACTGTGACCAATTACCGATACACCCGCGATGATGCAGGAGAAGTATGTTTTCGAAGATTCTGGTGGCCAACCGCGGCGAAATCGCGATCCGTGCCTTCCGCGCCGGCTACGAACTTGGCGCCAAGACCGTGGCCGTCTTCCCGCATGAGGACCGCAACTCCATCCACCGCCAGAAGGCCGACGAGGCGTATTTGATCGGCGACGAGGGCCACCCGGTCCGCGCCTACCTCGACGTCGACGAAGTTGTGCGCGTCGCGAAGGAGTCCGGGGCCGATGCCATCTACCCCGGTTACGGCTTCCTGTCCGAAAACCCGCGCCTGGCCCGGTCCGCCGCAGCGGCCGGCATCACGTTCGTGGGCCCGCCCGCCGAGGTGCTCGAACTCGCCGGCAACAAGGTCGCGGCACTCGAGGCGGCCCGCAAGGCCGGCGTCCCGGTGCTGAAGTCCAGCCAGCCCTCGAAGGACCTCGATGAGCTTATCGCGGCGGCCGACGAGATCGGCTTCCCCATTTTCGCCAAGGCCGTCGCCGGCGGCGGCGGGCGGGGCATGCGCCGCGTCGACACCCGAGAGGCGCTGCCCGAGGCCCTGCAGGCCGCCATGCGCGAAGCCGACGCAGCCTTCGGCGACCCCACGATGTTCCTGGAGCAGGCCGTCCTGCGTCCCCGCCACATTGAGGTCCAGATCCTGGCCGACGCGGAGGGCAACGTGATGCACCTCTTCGAGCGCGACTGCTCCATCCAGCGCCGCCACCAGAAGGTCATTGAGATCGCCCCGGCGCCGAACCTCGACGAAGGCATCCGGCAGGCGCTGTACCGCGACGCCGTGAAGTTCGCCAAGGCACTGAACTACGTCAACGCCGGCACCGTGGAATTCCTTGTCGACACCGTGGGGGAGCGGGCCGGCCAGCACGTCTTCATCGAAATGAATCCGCGCATCCAGGTCGAGCACACCGTGACCGAGGAAGTCACCGACGTCGACCTGGTCCAGGCCCAGCTGCGCATCGCCGCCGGCGAGACCCTCGCGGACCTGGGCCTGTCCCAGGAGACTGTCCAGCTCAAGGGTGCAGCCCTGCAGTGCCGGATCACCACGGAGGACCCGGCCAACGGCTTCCGCCCCGACGTCGGCAAGATCACCGGCTACCGTTCGGCCGGCGGCGCCGGTGTCCGGCTCGACGGCGGAACCGTCTACTCCGGCGCCGAGATCAGCCCGCACTTCGACTCCATGCTGGTCAAACTGACCTGCCGCGGCCGTGAATACCCGGCCGCCGTGGCCCGTGCCCGCCGTGCCCTCGCCGAGTTCCGCATCCGCGGCGTCTCCACCAACATCTCCTTCCTGCAGGCCGTCCTGGACGACGCCGACTTCATCGCAGGCAACGTGGCCACCTCGTTCATCGACGAACGCCCGGAACTGCTCAAGGCCCGGGTGTCCGCGGACCGCGGCACCAAGCTGTTGACCTGGCTCGCCGACGTCACCGTGAACAAGCCCAACGGCGAGCTCACTGTCCACAGCGATCCCGCGGCCAAGCTTCCCGCCCTGGATGACGCGGCTGCCAAGCCGGGTTCCCGCCAGCGGCTGCTGGAGCTGGGCCCTGAAGGCTTCGCGGCGGCCCTGCGCGCGCAGGAGGCTGTCGCCGTCACGGACACCACGTTCCGCGACGCCCACCAGTCCCTGCTCGCCACCCGGGTCCGCACCCGCGACCTGGTGGCGGCGGGCCCGGCAGTCTCCAAGCTCCTCCCGGACCTGCTCTCGGTCGAGGCCTGGGGCGGAGCCACGTACGACGTTGCGCTGCGCTTCCTCGGCGAGGATCCCTGGGACCGCCTCGCGGCGCTCCGCAAGGCGCTGCCGAATGTCTGCCTGCAGATGCTCCTTCGCGGCCGCAACACGGTCGGCTACACCCCGTACCCGGAAGAGGTGACCGTGGCCTTCGTCAACGAGGCCGCCGCCACCGGCATCGACATCTTCCGCATCTTCGATGCGCTCAACGACGTCAACCAGATGGCCCCGGCCATCCGCGCCGTCCGAGAGACGGGCACGGCGGTCGCGGAAGTGGCTCTCTGCTACACCGCTGACATGCTGGACCCGGGCGAGACGCTCTACACCCTGGACTACTACCTGGAGCTGGCGCAGAAGATCGTCGACGCCGGCGCGCACATCCTCGCCATCAAGGACATGGCCGGCCTGCTGCGTCCGGCTGCCGCGGCCCGACTGGTGACGGCCCTGCGTGAACGGTTCGACCTCCCGGTGCACCTCCACACGCACGACACTGCGGGCGGGCAGCTGGCAACCCTGCTGGCCGCCGTCGACGCCGGCGTGGACGCCGTGGACGTGGCCTCGGCCTCGCTGGCCGGCACCACCAGCCAGCCCTCCGCCTCCGCCCTGGTCGCGGCCCTGGCGCACACGCCCCGCGACACCGGGCTGAGCCTGGCCAACGTGTGTGCCCTGGAACCGTACTGGGAAGCCGTGCGCCGGGTCTATGCACCGTTCGAATCCGGGCTTCCGGGCCCCACCGGTCGGGTCTACCAGCACGAGATCCCGGGCGGCCAGCTCTCCAACCTGCGCCAGCAGGCAATGGCCCTCGGGCTCGGTGAGCGCTTCGAGGCCATCGAGGACATGTACACCGCGGCGGACCGCATCCTCGGCCGGCTCGTGAAAGTCACCCCGTCCTCCAAGGTCGTCGGCGACTTGGCCCTGCACCTGGTCGGCCTCAACGCCGATCCCGCGGACTTCAACGAGAATCCACAGAAATACGACATCCCGGATTCCGTGATCGGCTTCCTGTCCGGTGAACTCGGCGATCCTCCCGGAGGCTGGCCGGAGCCGTTCCGCACCAAGGCCCTGCAGGGGCGCACGGTGAAGGTCCGCGACGTGGAGCTCAGCGCCGAGGACAGCGCCGCGCTCAAATCCGATTCCAAGACCGTGCAGCAGACCCTCAACCGGCTGCTCTTCGCGGGCCCCACGAAGGACTACCAGAAGAGCGTGGAGACCTACGGCAACCTCTCGGTCCTGGACACCCGCGACTACCTCTTCGGGCTGCAGCGCGGCGCCGAACACGAGATCGAGCTGGAGAAGGGCGTCAACCTGATCGCCTCGCTCGAGGCCGTCTCCGAGCCGGACGAGAAGGGCATGCGCACCGTCATGTGCACACTCAACGGGCAGTCCCGCCCGGTGGTGGTGCGCGACCGTTCCGTGGTCAGCAACGTCAAGGCCGCCGAACGCGCCGACACCACCCAGCCGGGCCAGGTGGCCGCGCCGTTCGCCGGCGCCGTCACCCTCACGGTCAAGGCCGGTGAAGCGGTCAAGGCCGGCGACACGGTGGCCACGATCGAGGCCATGAAGATGGAGGCGTCCATCACGACGCCGGTCGCCGGCACCGTCTCTCGCCTCGCCGTCGGCGCGATCGAACAGGTCCAGGGCGGGGACCTGCTGCTCGTCGTCGAATAGGGGCAGGCAACAACAGAAAGGGCTCCTCCGGCCGTGAACCACGGCCGGAGGAGCCCTCTTGGCTTAACGCCAGCTGTTGTGCTTAGAGCTGGGCGGGACGCGGGGCGCCGTACATTTCCTCGATGACGTTCTCGAAGTCCTTCATCACCTGGGCGCGCTTGACCTTCATCGACGGCGTCAGGTGCCCGGAGGCCTCCGTGAAGTCGGCGGGCACGATCCGGAAGGACTTGATCGCCTCGGCCTGGGACACGGACTGATTGGCGCCGTTGATGAGTTCCTGCACAGCGGCCTTGACCACCGCGTTGTCCGTGGCTTCAGCAAGGGTCGTTGAGGCGGGCAGGCCGTGGCGGTGCAGCCAGCCGGGCAGGGCCTCCTCGTCGAGGGTGACCAGGGCGCCGATGAACGGGCGGTTGTCACCCACCACGAGCACCTGGGAGACGAGTGCGTCGGCGCGGATCTGGTCCTCCAGGAGGGCCGGCACCACATTCTTGCCGCTGGCCGTGACGATGATTTCCTTCTTGCGGCCCGTGATGGTCAGGAAGCCCTGGTCATCGAGCTGTCCGATGTCGCCGGTGCGGAACCAGCCATCACTGAACGACTCGGCCGAGAGGTCCTCGCGCTTGTAGTAGCCGCGCATGACGCAGACGCCCTTGGCGAGGATCTCGCCGTCGTCGGCGATCTTCACGGCATTTCCGGGAATCGGTGCGCCGACGGTGCCGATCTTGATCAGGTCCGGCGTGTTCACGGTGACGGGGGCCGTGGTTTCGGTCAGCCCGTAGCCTTCCAGGATCTGCATGCCGATGCCTTGGAAGAAGTGCCCCAGCCGTTCGCCCAGCGGGCCTCCGCCGGAGACGGCGTGGGCAACCTCGCCGCCCATGGCGGCGCGGAGCTTGCCGTAGACGAGTTTGTCGAAGAGGGTGTGCTTGAGCTTGAGGCCCAGGCCCACCTTGCCGGCCTGGCGGGCGCGGGAGAACTCGATCGCGGTGTCCGCGGCGCGGTGGAAGATGGCACCCTTGCCGCCGTCCTCGGCCTTGGTGAGCGCCGAGTTGTAGACCTTCTCGAACACCCGCGGCACTGCAAGGATGAAGGTCGGCTTGTAGCTCTGCAGATCCGGCAGGAGGTTCTTGATGTCGGGCGTGTGGGCCACCGTGACACCGGCGGCGACGGCGAGTACCGAAATGAAGCGCGCGAACACGTGGGCGAGCGGCAGGAACATGATGGTCCGGGCCTGCTCGTGGACGATCTTGTTCAGCGAGGTGGCAAGCGCGTTCTCGGACAGCTCCACGAAGTTGCCATGGGTCAGCTCGCAGCCCTTCGGCCGGCCGGTGGTGCCCGAGGTGTAGATGATCGTTGCGAGGTCTGTGAGCGAGGCGAGGCTGCGCCGTGCCTCAAGTTCCTCGTCGGTGACGGCGGCGCCGGCGGCGCGGACCTCGTCGAGGCCCGTTCCTTCGAGCTGCCAGACGTGGGCCAGGTCCGTGAGGCCCTCAGAGGTGGCGGCCTGCCGGATGATGTTCTCGTGGTGGGCGGACTCGCCGAAAGCGGCGACGGCGCCGGAATCACCCAGGTTCCAGGCAACCTGCGAGGGGGAGGAGGTCTCGTAGATCGGCACGGAGACGGCGCCGGCGAACCAGATGGCGAAGTCAATGAGTGCCCATTCGTACCGTGTGCGGGACATGATGCCCACCCTGTCGCCGGCAGCGACGCCGCTGGCCATCAGGCCCTTGGCGAGCAGTGAAACATCGGCCAGGAAATCGGTGGCCCGGATGTCCTGCCACTGGCCTGCGGCGTCAAGGCGGGAGAACAGGGCCGGGTTGGAGGCCTTGGCGGCCTGGCGCAGCACCAGGTCCGTGACGTTCGATTCCGGGGGGACGTTGACCAGGGGCGGGACACTGATTTCTCGCACGTTAGCTCCTTTGATATCCATAGACCCGCGAGGGGTACGACTAACACTAGTATGTGGTCCAAGGCATGTGTGTTCCACCACACCTACTGGTGAGTAACATTACAGTCTGGCGGCTGTTGCAGGCGACGCAGCAGGCGGAGGTGCAGCCGGACGTGCAGCCCGGCCGACGGCCCGGTGGCGGGGCCGTGCGCGGCCGCTCCGGCGAATAGGATGGGGAACCATGTACACACCTGCCTCCGGACAGCAGCCCGGCCCCTACCGCAGAACAGCCGCGTGGCGCCGCCGGGCACTTGGCGGAGCGGGCGCGGGAGCGGGCGTCGGAGCTGCCGGTGGGTTCCGGGAGCATCTGCGGCTGGGCCGGAAGGGCCTCGCCATCGGCGTGGACATTGGCGGCACCAAGGTCGCGGCCGGGGTCGTCGACGCGGAGGGCAGGATCCTCGCCCAGGCCAAGCGGTCCACTCCGGGCAGTGACCCCCGGGCGGTCGAACAGGTGATTGTTGAGCTGGTTGAGGAGCTGGGCGAGGGCCACCGGATCTGGTCGGTCGGGATCGGCGCGGCCGGCTGGATGGACCTCGACGGCGGCACCGTGCTGTTCAGCCCGCACTTGGCGTGGCGCAACGAACCCCTTCGGGACAACCTGCAGCGCCTGCTGCGCCGGCCCGTGCTGCTGACCAACGACGCCGATGCGGCCGGCTGGGCGGAGTGGCGCTTCGGCGCCGGGCAGGGCCAGAACCGCCTGGTCTGCATCACCCTCGGGACCGGAATCGGCGGTGCCATGGTGATGGACGGCCGGCTGGAACGCGGACGCTTCGGTGTGGCAGGGGAGTTCGGCCACCAGATCATCATGCCGGGCGGCCACCGCTGCGAGTGCGGCAACCGGGGCTGCTGGGAGCAGTACGCGTCCGGCAACGCTCTCGGCCGGGAAGCCCGGGAACTCGCCGCCGCCAACTCCCCGATGGCCCAGGAACTGCTCAAGGCGGTGGACGGCGACGTGGAACGCATCACCGGCGTGATCGTCACCGAGCTGGCCAAGGCCGGGGACCCGACTTCCCGGGAGCTGCTCGAAGACGTCGGCGAGTGGCTCGGACTGGGCCTGGCCAACCTCGCCGCCGCGCTGGATCCGGGCAAGTTCGTGATCGGCGGCGGACTCTGCGACGCCGGTGAACTGCTGGTCGGCCCGGCCCGGAAGGCTTTCGCCCGGAACCTGACCGGCCGCGGCTTCCGGCCCGCGGCGGAAATCGAGCTGGCGGCCCTTGGCCCGAATGCGGGCCTGATTGGTGCTGCGGACCTGTCCCGGGTCAGCAGCCGCATGCACAGCTAGCAGCGCTAGATGCGGGCACCGTCGTCGTGCTCGTCCTTTTCGCCCGGCAGCTTCATGATCAGGAAGACCACCGACGCCGCAAAGGCGGCCACCATGCCAAGGATGGCCAGCAGCGGGGCGGAGCGCCAGAACATTGCGGACATCAGGAGGGCAACGGGACCGCCCACAGCCCCCAGCCAGGCCAGCACGGTCATCGGGTCGGCCCCGGCGAGGCTGGGCGGCTCCTCCGGCACGAACTCGCCGGGGATGAACGGGTCGTCGTCCTCGGCCACAAAGTCCCGCGGCCCGGGGGCAGCGTCCTGGCCGTCTGCGCCGGCTGCGTTGGCTGGGCTCCCGGCGGCCTGGCTCTGCGCCAGACGCTCCTCGGCGGAGAGTTCAATGGGCGCCCCGACAGAAAGGCCCAGTGGGTCGAAGTCGCTGAAGGGGCGTGCGGCTGCGGGGCTGCCGACGCGCGGGCCCTCGGTCGGGGATGCGTCCGAAACCTCCGCGGCGTCCTTGCCGCTTTGACCCTCCTTGCCGTCCCCGGACTCCGGGGTTCCGGGGCCCGCGACCGCGTCCTTGCCCTCCAGCCTCGCGACGAGATCGAGCCATACCGCGTCGTCATTGTTGGCACGGGAATCCGAGGAGTCGGGGTCGGGGGAGTTGGAGTCCGGTCTAGTCATCTGCCGTGTCCTTCTGGCTGGCGTGGGCCGCGTCCGGAGTGCCTGCCGTGGCCAGCGACCGGATGAATTCGGCCGAGCCGCGGAAGATTTCCGGCGCATCGTTGTCCATCGTAGCCACGTGGTAGCTGTTTTCGAGCCGGACCACCTCCAGCGGCGCGTGGGTCAGTCCGTGGCGCAGGGCCCGCATGCTCGAGTCCGAGACCACATGGTCCACCGCGGACCGGTACACCCGCACCGGCGCGGTGATCCGGGGGAGCAGCCGGACGGTGTCCTTGAACATCTTGTGCAGCTCGTGCGCGGCAGCGACCGGCGTCCGGGAGTAGGCGCCCTCGTCCATGCCCGGCTTGAGGATGTCGTTGGCGATCGCAGGGGTGCTCTTGAGCACGAATTTGAGGATGCCCGCCAGCGGCGCGCGGCGATCGTCAATGACGAGCCCGGGATTGACCAGCACGACCCCGGCGACGGGACGGGTGGCGGCAATCCGCAGCGCCAGTGCCCCGCCCATTGATAGCCCGGCCACGACCACCTGCTCACATTCCCCGGCGAGTTCCAGGTATGCGGCGTCAAGCGCCCCGTGCCAGTCCTGCCAGCGCGTCCGGGCAAGTTCCTGCCAGGTGGTGCCGTGCCCGGGCAGCAGCGGCATCCGCACGGCGTAACCGGCGTCCGCCAGCGACGTGGCCCAGTTCCTGACGCCCTGCGGGCTGCCGGTGAATCCATGGGACACCACGACGCCGGTGCGGAGCCCGGTTCCGGTGAAAGTGCTGCTGAACGGGGTGTGGTCCGGGGGGAGGGTCATGGGGTCTCCGGGGTTGGGGTGGCGGGCCGGCCCGGTGCGGGCGCGGAGGCAGCGTGCTGCAGGAAGAACTGGACGGACTGCTCGAAGATCAGAGGGGCGTCGACGTCGAGCGTTGCAATGTGGCCGCTGTCCGGCAGACTGACCTCCTCAAGCTCGCGCGACCCGAGCCGCTTCCGCAGCAGCTCCATGGAGGACGGCGGAACCACGATGTCGGTCGCTGACTTGAAGACCAGTGCCGGGGCTGTGACGGCCGGCAGATCGCGCAGCGCCGCCTTGAAGAGCCTGCTGAGCTGGTGCACCGCTTCCAGCGGCGTGAGCGAGTAGTCGCCGTCCTCGGTGGTGACGGGCGCCGGGTTCGGTTCCTGGACCGGAACCGTGGTGCGCTGGAAATGCTTCAGCAGGCCGATGTATCGCACCCGGCGGTCGTAGAAGCTCAAGCCCGGGTTGACGACGGCGACGCCGGCGACGTCGTGACGGGCCGCTGCACGCAGCGCGATGGTCCCGCCCATGGAGAGTCCCGCTACGTAGCAGTGCCCGGTCCTTGCAGCGAGTTCCAGATAGGACTCCTCGAAGGCCCGGTACCAGTCCTGCCAGCCGTGGCGGGCCAGGTCGCGCCAGTCCGTGCCGTGGCCGGGGAGCAGCGGGACGGACACGGCGAAGCCACGCCGGGCCAGGTGCTCGGCCCAGGGGAGGACACTCAGGGGACTGCCGGTGAAGCCGTGGCAGATGGCCACACCGATGCCCGCGTTGCCGCCGTGGCCGGGATAACTGAACGCTGCGGGCGCCAGGGGGGTGCTGCTTCCGGTCATGAGGCCATCGTGTCACTGTTCCGGATAAAACTCACTAGAGTAGGGTGTCATTGAAGTCCTGGCCGGGTCCGATGCAGGGCCGGCCAGACGCCTTCCGGAGAGGTACACCACGTGTTTTATTGGTTCATGAAGACGTTCGTCCTGGGGCCGGTGCTGAAGACGCTTTTCAGGCCCTGGGTCAAGGGCCTGGACAACGTTCCCGCCGAGGGCGCCGCCATTCTGGCATCCAACCACCTCTCCTTCTCCGACTCCATTTTTATGCCGCTGATGGTGCCCCGCCCGGTCGTGTTCCTCGCGAAATCGGAGTACTTCACCGGAAAGGGAATCAAAGGCAAGCTGACGGCCACGTTCTTCCGGCTCACCAACCAGCTGCCGATGGACCGCTCCGGCGGAGCCGCTTCCGCCCTCTCGCTCAACGCCGGCATGGACGTACTGAAGAACGGCTCGCTCCTGGGCATCTACCCCGAAGGAACACGCAGCCCGGACTCCCGGCTGTACCGCGGCAAGGTGGGCGTGGCGCGGCTGGCACTGCAGGCCCGGGTCCCCGTGATCCCGGTCGCGATGATCGGCACGGACAAGGTCCAGCCGATCGGCAAGCGGATGCCCAACATCCGCCGGATCGGGATGATCTTTGGCGAGCCGCTGGACTTCAGCCGGTACTACGGCATGGAGGATGACCGGCTGATCCAGCGGTCCGTGACCGACGAGATCATGTACGAACTCATGCGGCTCTCCGGCCAGGAATACGTTGACGAGTACGCCGCCGTCGTCAAGCTCAGGCTCGCAGGGAAGGCCACGGAGGCCCCGGAGGTCCCGGAGAGCGGCCCCGCCGGAACGGGCCCGGCCGCACCCGGAAGTGTGTGACCGAAGCGTGTGACGGCACCGGCGCAGTCAATGACGCCGCGGGGCCGACGATCGCCCCGGAGGCAACTATCCTTAGAAGGTGACTGAGCTATCTGCGCCTTCGGCCTCCCCCCTGAACAGTTCCCTGAGCGGCACGCCCCTGGCGGGTTCCGCCCTGACCGGCACCGCCGCGACAAGCACGGCCCTGACCAGCACCGCCCAGAGCGGCGCGGCCAACTATCCCGGCCTGGACCACTGGCGGGAGCTGCCGGCCTCCCAGCAGCCGGACTGGTCGGACAAGGCCGTCTTCGAAGCCTCCGTTAAGGAACTTTCCGTCCTCCCGCCGCTCGTGTTCGCGGGCGAAGTGGACATCCTGCGCGAACGGCTCGCCGCGGCTGCGCAGGGTAAGGCGTTCCTGCTGCAGGGCGGCGACTGCGCAGAAACTTTCGAGGCCGCCACGGCGGACAAGATCAGCGCCCGCGTCCGCACCATCCTCCAGATGGCCGTGGTCCTCACCTACGGCGCGGCGATGCCGGTCATCAAGATGGGCCGCATGGCCGGGCAGTTCGCCAAGCCGCGTTCCTCCAACGACGAGACCCGCGAAGGCGTCACGCTGCCGGCCTACCGCGGCGACATCGTCAACGGCTACGACTTCACGCCGGAATCCCGCGCGCACGACGCAGGCCGGATGCTCAAGGCGTACCACACGTCCGCCTCCACGCTGAACCTGATCCGTGCCTTCACGCAGGGCGGTTTCGCGGACCTGCGGCTCGTGCACCAGTGGAACAAGGGCTTCACCGAAAACCCCGCGCACGCACGCTACGAGTCGCTGGCCCGGGACATCGACCGCGCCATCAAGTTCATGGCTTCCTGCGGTGCGGATTTCGAGGCGCTCAAACGGGTGGAGTTCTACGCCAGCCATGAGGCGCTGCTGCTCGACTACGAACGCGCCCTGACCCGGATCGACTCGCGCACCGGCTTCCCGTACGACACATCCGCGCACTTCCTCTGGATCGGTGAGCGCACGCGCGAACTGGACCACGCGCATGTCGACTTCCTCTCGCGGGTGCGCAACCCGATTGGTGTGAAGCTGGGGCCGGGCACCAGCGGCGACGACGCGCTGCGCCTGATCGACAAGCTGGATCCGGACCGCGAGCCCGGCCGCCTGACCTTCATCACCCGGATGGGGGCGGGCAACATCCGTGAGAAGTTGCCCCCCATCGTGGAACGGGTCACTGCTTCCGGCGCCCAGGTCCTCTGGGTCACCGACCCCATGCACGGCAACACGGTCACCTCGCCGAACGGCTACAAGACCCGGAACTTCGACGACGTCATTGATGAGGTCCGCGGGTTCTTCGAGGTCCACCATACGCTCGGCACCGTCCCCGGCGGCCTGCATGTCGAGATGACCGGCGACGACGTGGCCGAGTGCCTCGGCGGGGCCGACCCGGTCGACCAGGAATCGTTCCTGGACCGCTACGAATCGGTCTGCGATCCCCGCCTGAACCACATGCAGTCCCTCGAGATGGCCTTCCTGGTGGCCGGGGCCCTGTCCAAGCGCTAACCCGCATCAAGAAAAGCTCCGCCCGGCTGGATTCAGCCGGGCGGAGCTTGTTTTTAAACCGGAATGGCTGTCAGACCACAGTCAGCGTGACGACGGAGCCTTCCGGGACGTTCTTGTTGACCGGATCCTGGGCGCGGACGGTGCCGAAGAATCCGCCCAGGATGTTGTCGATCTTCACCGTGAAGCCGAGTTCCTCCAGGGCCTGCTGCGCTTCGGAGGCCTGCTTCCCGATGAAGCTCGGCACTTGGACGAGCTTCGGTCCCTTGGAGATGGTGAGCGTCACCGATCCGCCCTTGGTCAGGTTGCCGTTGGCCGGATCCTGCGCCACCACGGCGCCCTTGGGCACCTTCCGGTCATTGACGGTCTCGGGTGAAACCACGGCCTTCAGCCCGGCGGCTTCGAGGGCCTTGACCGCCGCGCCCTGTTCCAGGCCGCGGACGTCCGGCACCGGAATCGGCTGCGGCCCCTTGGACACTGTGAGGTCCACCGGGGTGCCGTGCCGGACCGGATTGCCGCTGCGGGGCGCCTGCGCCAGGACCGTGCCGGCAGCCGCGGACTCATCGAAGGTCTCGGAGATGTTCCCCAGGGCCATGCCCGCACCGTTCAGGGCGGTCTTGGCCTCGTCCAAGGACTTTCCGGTCAGCTCCGGCAGGGGGAACAGTTCCGGTCCCTTGGAGACGGCAAG
Source organism: Arthrobacter sp. (assembly GCA_035466775.1). Taxonomy (GTDB): domain Bacteria; phylum Actinomycetota; class Actinomycetes; order Actinomycetales; family Micrococcaceae; genus Arthrobacter. The sequence goes on along the minus strand of DATIUQ010000054.1, from coordinate 24,442 downwards.
GGACACCGGCTGGAATTTGCGGATGACCTCCCCGGCCGCAGGTTCCGAGCCCACCACGAGTCCGGGGGCGACGTCGTCGTCGAAAACGTCTTTGGTGGTGGACTGGAACCCGGCCGTGCGGAGCAGCTGCTGGGCCTCGGCCACGGTCTTGTTCGCGAGTTCCGGAATGGTGCCGGGGGAGCCCGGCCCCATTCCGAAGAACCAGCCCGCACCGCCGGCCAGCAGGGCGGCGATGACCAGGACGAGGATCCAGAGCAGTCCGCGGCGCCGGGGGTTGCCCTCGCGCAGGGTTCGGACCGGCGTGGCCGCGGCGCGCTGGCGGGCTTTCTCCTCGTCGCGGTCGAGTTTGCGCTGCGCCCGTTTGCCGGCCGGGACGGCGGAAGCCTCTCCATCGTCGTCGTAGTAGCCGGGCGCGTAGGGAGCCTCGTCCGGGGCGGAAAGCGGGCCGTAGCCGGGGTGGCGGGGTGCCGCGGACATCACCGTGGTGGGGTTGCTGCCGCGCGCGATGAATTCCGTGGGCTGCTGCCGGCCGCCGATGACTTCGGTTGCGCCGTTGGCGGCGAGCGGATCCGGGGCGCCGCCGGGGCGTCCGGCTGGCGGCGGCGGCACGGCCGGGAGCGCCGGGCGTGCTGCCGGGGGCTGCAGGTCCAGTTCGGCGTCGCTCAGGTTCCTCCGGATGTGACGGAGTTCCGAGAGAAGCGCGTTGCCGTCGACGGGGCGTTTGTCCGGGTCGTTGGCGGTGCACCACTGCACCAGTTCATCGATTTCGGCGGCCAGGCCCGGAACGTGCTCCGAGGGGGCGCCGACGGCCGAGTTGACGTGCTGGTACGCGACCTGGATGGGAACCTCGCCGTCGAACGGCTGGCGGCCGGTGATCATCTCGTAGAGCATGATCCCGACCGAGTAGATGTCACTGCGGGCGTCCGCCTGGCGGCCCAGCACGAGTTCAGGGGAAAGGTACGCCACGGTGCCGATCAGCGCGCCGGTGCTGGTCGACGTCGAAATGGCGCGGGCCAGCCCGAAGTCGCCGAGCTTGATGCGCCCGTCGTCGGCAATCAGCACGTTCTCGGGTTTGATGTCCCGGTGGATGAGGCCTGCGTCGTGCGCCGCCCCCAGCCCCTCGACGACGGGGTCGATCAGTGCAAGGGCGAGGCGCGGGGGCAGTGCGCCCTTGTCCCTGAGGACATCGCGCAAGGTGTGGCCCTTGATGTATTCCATGACCAGGTACGCCACCCGGTCGTCCTCGCCCTGGTCCAGGACCCCCACGACGTGCGGGTGCGACAGCCGTGCGGCAGCCTTGGCCTCGCGGCCCAGCCGGTCAAGGAACTGAGGGTCGCCGGTCATGTGGGGGTGCAGCACCTTCAGCGCCACATCACGCTCGAGGCGGCGGTCGGTTGCCACGTAGACGGTCGACATCCCGCCGCTGGCGAGCCGGGACTGAACCAGGTACCGGCCATCCACCAGGGTGCCAACAAGAGGGTCCGACGAGTAATCCTGCACTATACGATCCTAATCGCTGCACGGAAACGGGTCCGAATCCACCTGCGATTCGGACCCGTTTCGTTATCCGTCGGGGCTTGGCCAGTGCGGCTGGATGCCGTGTGGCTGCCGGAACTCCTAGCCGAAGTTCTTCTGGTGGGCCTTGATGGACGCCACGTACTGCTTGGTGTCGTCGTACATGCCGTACTTGCTGACCGAGTACTGGCCCTGGTAGTAACCCGCAATGGCGGTGTCCAGGTCCGGGCTCGTGCGGGTCAGCTGGCGGATGATGGCGACGCCGGCCGTGGCGTTGTCATAGGGGTCCAGCAGGTTCAGCCGGCGGCCCACAAGGTCCGAGGCCCACTCGCCCGAGGACGGGATGACCTGCATGGTGCCGATCGCGTTGGCGGGGGAGACCGAGCGGTGGTCGAAGCTGGATTCCTGGAAGGCGAAGGCCAACGCCAGCGAGGGATCAACACCCATGCGGCGGGCGGTGTCCGCCACGATCGTCTTCATCTGTTCGCGGCTGGGCACCGGCGAGGCGTTCAGCAGGGCCTTGTTCTGGTTGGCGGAGCTGACGACGGCGGCCGGGTACGTGAAGCCGAGGAAGGTGCTCGGGACCAGCGGCGTCACCGTGGCAGCCGGCGGGGCCGACGGGGTCGACGCCGGAGCGAGGGAGGACCCCGGCAGCGCGAGCTTCTGGCCGGGGTAGATGATGCTGCTCATCGTCAGGCGGTTGGCGGAGAGGATATCGGCGAGTTTGACGCCGTTCCTGGCGGCAATCCCGGAGAGGGTGTCGCCGGACTTGATGGTGTAGGACCCCGCCGGGGCAGAAACAGTGGGAGCCGCCGGTGCCGGGGCGCTCGGGGCCGGGGCAGGGGCAGGTGCCGGAGCAGCCGGGGCAGACGGGGCAGGTGCTGCGGATCCGCCGCCGATCTTGATCTGCTGGCCGGGGCGGATGATCGAGCGCATGTTGAGCCCGTTCCAGCCCAGGACCTCGGAGAGCTTGACGCCGTGGCGGGCCGCGATTGCGCTGAGGGTGTCGCCGGATTTCACGGTGTAGACCCCGCCGCCCGCAGGTGCGGACGGTGCCGGAGCTGCCGGAGCCGGGGCCGGAGCGGCCGGTGCAGCCGAGCCGTCGAGCTTGATCTTCTGCCCCGGGTAGATGACGGTGTTGGCCTGTAGCCCGTTCAGCTTCAGGACCGCGTACGTGTCCAGTCCGAACTTGCCGGCAATTCCGCTGATCGTGTCGCCGCGGGCGATCGTGTACTCAGCCGGGGCGGAAACCTGGGCGGGGCGGAACGAGGACGGAACGGTGGCCGGGACGGAACCGGCGGGAATCAGCGCCGAGGCCAGCGACTTGGCGGCCTGCCCCTGGGCCTGTGCCTGCATGGCTGCGGCCAGCGTGGCCGGGATGGCGCGGGGGCGGGATTCCGCTGCGGCCGGCTGTGCGATCGCCAAAGAAGAAAGGACGACGGCGGGAAGTGCCGCCGTCGTCGCCGCAATCATCGGCAGGCTGGGCCTCGGGTTGGGCTTTGGCGAACGTGACGTCGTCATGGGGAAGATCCTCTTCTCAGCGCCGAACGCTGCGGGTCTGGCCTGGCTTACTCGTATTATCGCTGTTACTGGTGTTACCAGTGTGACTCAAGTTATCACTGTTACAAATGTGATCCATGTGAATGTCTCACGAATTGGCAATTAGCACAAGAACTGTTTGACATTCCGAAACTGCACCCACGTGGAGTGTCGGCCGGACAGGCGGCACTCCGGCCGGAAGTCGCATCCGGAGCACTGCCATTTAATAGCCGGGCGTCGACTAGGCGCAGAGCCTGCCGGCATGGCAATCTTGATCCGTGAGTAATGTAGAAAGCCTTGTGGGCGAATGGCTGCCCCTTCCCGATGTCGCACAGCTCCTGAACGTTTCGATTACAAAGGTTCACGCGCTTCTTGACGAACGTGCGTTGGCTGCATTGAGGGTCGGTGAACGCCGGATCCGTTGCGTTCCTGCGGAATTTATCCAGGACGGTCACGCCGTAGAGAGCCTTAAGGGAACGATTGTGGTCCTTGCGGACGCAGGCTATTCCGACGAGGAACTCATTACCTGGCTGTTTACCCCGGATGAATCCCTGCGCGGCCGGCCGATCGATGCCCTGCGCGAGGGACGCAAAACGGAAATCCGGCGCAGGGCTCAGTCCTTGGCCTGGTAGCCGCCACGGAATTTCCCGGTCTTAAGCCAATGCGGGCCCTGCACCTCGATAAGAGGTGCAGGGCCCGCATTTGTCGCTGCCGGCGCATTTTGCCTGCCGCCGGCACACAGGTGGCTCAGGCCGCGCGGCTGACCGTGGCCTCAGCCAGTTTCCGGAGCGCAGTCTTGGGCAGCTCATCCAAGGGCAGGACGTCCAAAGCGGTGAAAGCCGCGCGCCCGAATTCCTCGATCAGTGTTTCCGTGGCCTGGAGCGCGCCGCAGTCCACGATGATGCGGCGGATTTCGTCGACGTCGGCGTCGTTCAGCCCGTGGCTGCCAAGCTTCGCGTCGATGAAGGCCGAGTCGGCCTGGCTGGCCAGGTCCAGTGCAAAGGCAATCAGTACGGTCCGCTTGCCTTCACGGAGATCGTCTCCGGCCGGCTTGCCCGTGGCGACGGGGTCGCCGAAGACTCCCAGGACGTCGTCGCGGAGCTGGAAAGCTTCGCCGAGCGGGAGTGCGAACGCCGAGTAGCCGCGCAGCAGCTCGTCGTGGGCACCGGCCAGGGCGCCGCCCAAAGCCAGCGGATGCTCGGTGGAGTACTTGGCCGATTTGAACCGGATGATGGACTGGGCCCGGCTGACGGCACCGGCGCGGTCCCGCCTGGGACCCGCAACTTCCTCGAGGATGTCGAGGTACTGGCCCGCCATCACCTCGGCCCGCATCAGGTTGAAGATCAGCCGCGCCCGGCTTCCGGACGCTGCGCTCTGCCCGATTTCGGTAAACGACTCCTCGCTGAAGGACAGGCACAGGTCCCCGGTCAGGATGGCGGCTGCGTGGCCGAAGCGTTCGCTGTCCAGCGCCCACCCCTGCGCCTCGTGCAGGTCGCTGAAGCGCCGGTGCACGCTGGGCCCGCCCCTGCGGGTGTCCGATCGGTCGATGATGTCGTCATGGATCAGGGCTGCGGCCTGGAAGAGTTCCAGCGCAGAGCCTGCTGTCACCACCTCGCCGGCTCCGGCCTCACCGCCGGCGCCGCGCCAGCCCCAATAGCACATCAGCGCCCGCAGCCGTTTTCCGCCGGTGACCAGATTCGAGATGGATCCCATCAGCGGATCAACGTCCGGGGAGATGGACGACATCACGGCCTGGCGGGTGGTCAGGAAATCCGTGAGCTTGCCGGCGACGGCGGCAACAAACGCGGTCTGCTCCAGGCGCAACTGCTCCGCGAGCGTCACTTGACGGACTCGGCGGCGACGTTCGCGCCGATAGTGAAGGTGGAAACCCCCGCGGTTTCCATCACCGAGATGTTGACCGTTTCGTTGTCGCCGCGCAGGAAGTCCTTGGACGGTACGGCGCCCACCGCTTCCCCCGGAACAGCCTTGAACCCCTGTGCCTCAAGTTCCTTCGTGTAATAGGCGAGCACATCGGCGGGCGGCGCGGAAATGCTGCCGACGAGCGCCACGGTGGCGGGCACCGTGGTCTTGTCAAAGCTGCTGGAAACGACCTTCGCTCCGGGCATCACCGGCAGGAGCTTCTCCGGGAACCCGGGGACCATGGCGCCGACCGTCGCCGACGTGCCGGGTTCGGCCGAGGGGCTCGCCGGAGCCGTGGCGGAGGGCTGGGCCGCGGACGGAGCGGGCGAGGCCGACGAGGAACCCGGGGACGCCGTCCCGGGGTTGGCGGGCGTGCATGCGGCCAGAGCCAGCAGCGTGCCCGCCGCCATAACGGCTGCCGCAGCACGGCTGCGCGGTCCAAATACCTTCACAGGGACTTTCCTCCTGGTGTTGACGCCGGATTCAGCCTCCAGTTTAGTCAGTCCCGGGGCATAGGATTGAAGTTGTGGGGCCGGACCAGGATAAACAGCAGCGGGAGCAGCCTCCCCAGGGCGCAGCCAGGCGGCTCAGCGAAGCGCAGCTGCGCGAGTTCCGGCGGAGCAGCATCATGCATGTGGACATGGACGCGTTCTTCGTCTCCGTGGAGCTGCGCAGCCGCCCGGCACTCGTGGGGAAACCCGTCATTGTGGGCTACCCCGCCGACCGTTCCGTCGTGCTGTCCGCCTCGTACGAGGCCCGGCGCTTCGGCGTCAAGTCGGCCATGCCGATGGTGGTTGCCATGCGGATGTGTCCCTCCGCAGTCGTTATTGAGCCCCGGCACAAGCTGTACTACGAGGTCTCCGGCCAGATCATGGACATTTTCGGTTCGATCACGGAACTCGTGGAACCCCTCAGCGTGGATGAGGCTTTCCTCGACGTCGGGGGAGCGATCCGGCGCCTTGGCCCGCCCCGCGAAATAGGTGAACTGATCCGCACCCGCGTCCGCGGCGAGTTGGGCATCACCGCGTCCGTGGGAATAGCCGCCAGCAAGTTCGTGGCGAAGATCGCTTCCACGCGGTGCAAGCCGAACGGACTGCTGCTCATTGGGCCCGAGGAGACGGTCCCTTACCTGCACAGCCTTCCGGTCAGCGCCCTCTGGGGTGTCGGGGCCAAAACCGTCGAGGTGCTGGCCCGGATGGGCATCCGGACCGTCGCGGACGTCGCGGCGTCCCCGCTGCCGTCCCTGCGGAAGGTCCTGGGCGTTTCAGGAGAACACGTCTACCGCCTGGCGTGGGGGATCGACCCTCGCCCGGTCACTCCGGCCCGGCTGGAGAAGAGCATCGGCGCCGAAGAGACGTTTGCGGTGGACACCGCAGACGAGACACTGCTGCACCGGGAATTGCTGCGGCTTTCGCACCGCACGGCTGAGCGGCTCCGGAGCGCCGGCATGCACGCCCGGACCGTGGCCCTGAAGCTGCGCTACGCGGACTTCTCCACCATCACCCGCAGCCGCACGGTCAGCACTCCGATCGACAGCGCCCAGCTGCTCTACGCCGTCGCCGTCCAGCTGCTGGAATCGCTCGGTGACCGGCCCATGACGGTGCGGCTTGTGGGCATCCGGGCCGAACAGCTCGAGGAGGCCGCGCAGGCGCCCCTGCAGCTGAGCCTTGACCGCCGGGACGACAACTGGCGGGCGGCCGAGCAGGTCCTGGACCAGGTGACCCGGAAGTTCGGCACCAAGTCGGTGCTGCCGGCCCGGCTCCTGGACCCCGGCAGCCATTCGGGCAGACCTTGACGGCCAAATGTCCACGTCACGAAGTCAAGGGGACGTTCGGCATCTTTCAGAACAGGGCGCAACAAACTATCCTTATTTATACGTAGGTTTGGAACGACTGGATCGAGCGTTCGGACTAATGCAGGACCAGCTGAACACCCCGCAAGGGGCCGTGGAAAACCCCAATCGACCAACGGCGGCGAATGGGAACCACGCGCGAATCCCGCACGTTGTGGGTTTAGGGACACTGGCCGCGTCAGTCTGGACGTTGGCCGACTTAAGGAGGTCGTGATGCCGCTCTCGGAGCACGAACAGAAGTTGCTGGAGCAACTTGAGAAGCAGCTGCATGAGGACGATCCCAAGTTCGCCAGCTCGATGGGCTCGGACGCGGGACGTTCATGGTCAACCCGCCATCTGGTGATCGGCGTCCTGGCCACCCTGGCCGGCGTCGTCCTCCTGCTCTTCGGCGTGACGATCCAGAACATTTTCGTTGGCGTCCTGGGCTTCGTGGTGATGGGGGCCGGCGTCTACTACGCCACCATGCGCGGTTCGGCTGCCGGCAAAGCCAAAGCCGCGGGGACGGCCCGGAAGTCCGGAAAGCCCAGGAGTTCGTTCATGAGCAATCTTGAGGAACGCTGGGACGAGAGGCACCGCGGGGAATCCTGAGCCCCTGAGGGCCGGCACGTTCCACGACTACCGGCCTCCCATCCTCGCCTCCATTCCCGACCCTCCATTCCCCACCCTCCATTCCCCACCACGGGGGAGCGAAGGTGGCATCAAAGACCCGCTTCGGCGGGTCTTTTTGCCGTTAAGTGAAGACTTCCTGCCGCGTGCAGCGCCCCTGAAGCGCCACAACGACCTCCGCAGCCTTCCTTCCGGGGTAATGCCGGGCACTGGGCCACGACGGCCCTCCACAATCCCTCCACTGCGCACCACCACGCCCAGATCCTTGCCATTGAAAGGAACCTGAGGGCATTAAGTCCCACAAATTGGCACGGAATCCTTCGGCGTGTCGTTGACAGTGGAGGGTTGTGGAGTAATGTGGAGGACGTAAGAGGGTAGTGGCAGCACAGGGGACGTTGGGCTTCCTACGAACAGACAGGCGGTGGGCCGTGTTTCTCGGCACACATTCGCCGCGTCTGGACGAAAAAGGTCGAATCATCCTTCCCGCGAAGTTCCGCGAGGAGCTTGCCGGCGGACTGGTTCTCACAAGGGGCCAGGAACGCTGCATCTACGTCTTCAGTGAGGCGGAGTTCGGCCGGGTTCACGAGCAAATGCGGGAGGCTCCAATCTCCAACAAGCAGGCTCGCGACTACATCCGGGTCTTCCTCTCTGGAGCCTCCGACGAGGTGCCTGACAAGCAGGGGCGCGTGACGATTCCGCCGGCGCTCCGGGAGTACGCAGGGCTCGGCCGGGAACTCGCCGTCATTGGTGCAGGAACCCGCGCGGAGATCTGGGACGCCCAGGCCTGGAACGAGTACCTCGCAGAAAAGGAAACGGCCTTCTCGGAGACCGACGACGCTATACCGGGGATTCTCTGAACCCCCAACAGGGACCAAGCAGCACCGCACGATTCTTGATCGAGATCTCCAGCCGCCCATCCAGCTGATTTCCTGGCTCACTTCCCCGGAGCCAGGCGGACGCAGGATAGGCGCGGATGGGGATCTGGACCAAGAAGCGGCCAGCACAACCCGCAACAGCACTCCAACAACCCGGCCGGACAACGAAAGGACGCAGGCATGACGGACCCTGACCAGGCGAAGCCTACGTCCGAACGCCATGTACCGGTCCTCAAGGACCGGTGCATCAATTTGTTGGCACCCGGATTCGAAGCGGCCCGCAGCCGGGGCGAGACCCCTGTGGTCATCGACGCAACCCTGGGTATGGGCGGCCACTCCGAGGCCATGCTGCAGCGCTTCCCGGATCTGCACCTGATCGGCATCGACCGTGACGAGGAAGCGCTGGCACTGGCAGGGGAGCGGCTCAAGCCGTTCGCCAACCGGATCGACCTGGTGCACGCCGTATACGACGAGATCCCGGATGTCCTGGCGGACCTCGGCTTCGCGGAGGTCCACGGAGTCCTGATGGACCTCGGCGTCTCCTCGCTCCAGCTGGACGAACGTGAACGCGGCTTCGCCTACTCCTTTGACGCCCCGCTGGACATGCGGATGGACACAAGCCGCGGCCAGACCGCCGCCGACGTCGTCAACAACTACAGCGAAGAAGACCTGGTCCGGATCATCCGGAAGTGGGGCGAAGAGAAGTTCGCCGGCCGCATCGCCAACCGGATTGTCACCGCACGCGCCGCGAAGCCGTTCACGACGACGGGGGAGCTCGTCGAGCAGATCCGTGACGTGGTTCCCGCCGGTGCCGCAAAATCCGGCGGGCATCCCGCCAAGCGGACCTTCCAGGCACTCCGGATCGAGGTCAACGAGGAACTCGACGTCCTGGAACGCGCCATCCCCGCAGCCATCGACGCGATCGCCGTCGGCGGCCGCGTCGTTGTGATGTCCTACCACTCGCTGGAAGACAAGATCGTCAAGGGCTTCTTCCAGGCCGGATCCAAATCCTCCGCGCCCCTCGGCTTCCCCGTCGAGCTGGAGGAACACAAGGCTGAACTGAAGACCCTGACGAAGGGCACCGAAGTGCCCACCGCCGCCGAAATCGCCGAGAATCCACGCGCTGCGTCCGCCAGGCTCCGCGCCGTGGAACGCATCAAAGCCAGGAGGGCCGTATGAGCACCGCAGCTGTCAGCAGATTCCCCGTTGCCACAGGCGCCACGGCCCGCGCCCTCCCCGGGATTACCCCCGGCACCGGCCCCTCCCGGAAAGCGCGCACCCCGCTCGCCCTGGTCCAGTCGGTCCCGCGGAAGCGGCGCGCGCCGTTCGTTGTGCTGTGCTTCGGCATCCTCGCCGTCGCCCTCATGGCAGTGCTGGTCCTGAACATCTCCGTCTCCACCGCGCAGTACCAGCTGGTGCAGCTGCGGGGCCAGCAGTCCACCCTGACGAAGCAGAACCAGGACCTGACCCAGCAGGTGCAGAACTTCGACGCCCCGCAGAACCTGGCCGCGAAGGCCGCCGAACTGGGCATGGTCACCTCCACCGGCAAGGGCCAGATCGACCTCTCGACCCTGACCGTCACGGGCAAGGCCAAGCCCGCGGTGAAGGGCGACGCCCCCGGAGCCATCATCGCCGCCCCGGCCGTCGCCGGCCAGCTCACCGTTGTTCCGCCCGCCACCGTCAACGAGCCGCTCGCGAACCGTAAACCGGCAGCTGCGGACGCTGCCGGCGACACGGCTGCCAACCCGGCCGCCGCTGCGCCTGCCGCCGCTGCGCCGGCCGCCGCGGAACCCGCAGCCGACGCCGTACCGGTCCCGGCCGCACCGGCCCCCGCCGTGCCGGCAGTCGAACTCCACGGCGGCTCCGTTCCCGCCCCGGCGCAGAAGGTCCCGGGACAGTAAGCAGGACGGACCACCAGCCAGGCAAGCAGCAAGGAAACATCGTGGCGCAGAACACCGGCAAGGCACGCAAGGCGAAAGCGCCGAGCGCGACCCGGCGGCTGCGCCTGGGCCTCGGCGTGATGCTGACGCTCCTCCTGGTCGTCGGAGGGAAGCTCTTCCTGGTGCAGGGCCTCGACGTCGGGGGCATGGCCGAGGCCGCCCTCCAGAACAGGCTCACACCGGTCGAACTTCCGGCTGAGCGCGGCAGCATCCTGGATGCCAACGGCACTGTGCTGGCCAGCAGCGTGATTCGCTACAACGTCGTGGTGGACCAGAGAGTCAACACCAAGACCGAGACGTTCCGCCGCTACGACGAGGACACGGAAGAACACGTCAAGGTGTCCCGGGACCAGGGCATCTCCGAGCTGGCCGTCCTGCTGGGCATGGACCGGGCCACGCTCAAGGATGCCCTCACCGGAACCCAGCCCTACTACATCGTGGCCAAGGACCTGAAGCCGGACGTCGAGGACCGCATTTCCAAACTGCAGATCCCGGGCATCGTCACCGTGGGCACCAGCAAACGGGTGTACCCCAACGGCTCGGTGGCCGGCGGGATCGTCGGCTTCCTCAAGGACGGCACCGACGGCCAGGCCGGCCTCGAGCAGACCCAGGACGAGATCCTGAAAGGCGTCCCCGGCAAGCGGCTCTTCGAAATCGGCGCCGACGGGCTCCGCATCCCGGTCGGAGTGGACCAGTTGACCCCCGCCGTGAACGGCAAGGACATCAAGCTCACCCTGAACTCGGACCTCCAGTACTTCGCCCAGCAGGCCATCCAGAGCCAGCGGGACAAACTCAGTGCCGAGTGGGGCGTCGTCATCGTCCAGGACATCAAGACCGGCGACATCGTCGCCATGGCGGACACCAACTCCCCGGACCCCAACGATCCGGGCAAGGCCGATGCCCAAGACCGCGGTGTCCGTGCCGTGACTGCCGCCTACGAGCCCGGCTCGGTGGAGAAAATGATCACGGCCGCGGCGTTGATCGAGGAGGGCAAGTCGAGCCCGCTGGAGAAGTTCACCATCCCGTCGTCGTACACCGTGGACGGGCAGACCTTCAACGACTCCTTCGCCCACGGCACCGAAGACCGGACCCTCGCCGGGATCCTTGGCTGGTCCATGAACACCGGCACCGTCATGGCCGGCCAGCGGCTCAGCAAGGAGCAACGCTACAACTGGCTGAAGAAGTTCGGCATCGGGGAAGCGCCGGACATCGGCCTTCCCGCCGAAGCCAAGGGCATCCTGACGCCCTACGAGCAATGGGATGGCCGCCAGGAGTACACCGTGCTGTTCGGCCAGGGCGTCTCGCAGTCCACGCTCCAGACCGTCCGGGCCTTCCAAAGCATCGGCAACAACGGTGTGATGCTCCAGCCGCGGCTGATCGACAGCTACATCAACCCCGACGGCACAGAGGAGAAAGTGCCGGCGCAGGACCCGCGGCAAATCGTTTCCCCGGACACCGCCCGGCAGGTCCGCGACATCCTCGAGAGCGCCGTCACGGAGGGCCAGATCAAGGAAGCAGGGCTGGACGGCTACCGGGTCGGGGCGAAGACCGGCACGTCGCAATCGCCGTGCGACGACGGCACCGCCGGCTTCTGCGGCTTCACGGCGTCGATGGTGGGGATGGCGCCGATGGACGATCCGCGGTTTATTGTTGAAGTGGTCCTGCAACGGCCCAAAGGCGATATCTACGGAATTTCGAACGGACCGGTTTTCCGGTCCGTGTTGAGCCAGGCGCTGCGGACGTACAACGTCCCGCCGTCCACCGGAGAGCCCGTCCGGTTGCCGCAGTACGCCAAATAGCACCAGCGCGAGAACCAGCACCAGCCCGTCCACCACGAACCTGTACCGGGAAAATGAGCCTGCGGGCCGGAGTGTTCCTCCGTGCGCAGCGCCAGATCCGCCAGCACCACCAACGGAGATCCACTTGTCAGATCAGAATGCCCCCGGCGCTTCCGCCGCGCCGTCCGGTCCCGGATCCACCTCGGGCTTCCGGCCCACCGCGGTGGCTGCCGTTCCGTTGGCCACCATCGGCGAGTCGATCGGCGTCGTTGTCCCCGGGGCGTCCGGCTCCGTCCCGGTCACCGGAATTTCCCTGAATTCCCGCGCCGTGCTGCCTGGCGACCTGTACGTCGCCCTGCCGGGTGCGAGCCGGCACGGGGCCGACTTTGTCTCCCAGGCGGTGGAGGCCGGCGCCGCAGCTGTACTGACGGACGACGCCGGTGCGCGCCTGCTGGCGTTCTCGCACGATATTGCCGTTCCGGTGCTCCTGGCCGAGGAACCCCGCAGCCTCGTGGGCGGCCTGTCGGCCCTGATCTACCGGAGCCGGCCCCAGGATGAACCGGCTCCGGCCCTGTTCGGCGTCACGGGCACCAACGGCAAGACCACCACCACCTACTTCATCAACGCCCTGCTGCAGGCCCTCGGACAGAAGACGGGACTGATCGGCACCATCGAGATCGTGGCCGGCGGCGCGCCGATCCCCAGCCTCCTCACGACCCCTGAATCCACCGATGTCCACGCCCTGCTGGCGCTGATGCGGGAACGCGGCCTCGACGCGGCCTCGATGGAGGTCTCCTCGCACGCCGTATCGTTCCACCGCGTTGACGGCGTCGTGTTCGACGTCGCCGGCTTCACCAACCTGACCCAGGACCACCTCGACCTGCACGGCAGCATGGACGAGTACTTCCAGACCAAGGCCCGGCTCTTCACTCCGGAGCGGGCCCGCCGCGCCGTCGTGACGGTTGACGACGACTGGGGTGTGAGGCTGGCAGGAACCGCAGGTATCCCGGTCACCACACTCGCCACCCACGGCACCGGCGGGTCGGCAGGGACACCGGCCGCGGCGGACTGGACGGTCGTCAACCCGGCCCCGCGCGGACTGGGCACGGACTTCACCCTCCGCCACAGCGGCGGCACGGAACTGCGCGTCCACACCGGCCTGCCGGGAAGCTTCAACGTGGCGAACGCCGCGCTGGCGACCGTCATGGTCCTCGAGGGCGGCCACGACGCCGCCGCGGTCCAGGCGGCCCTCGACGCCGGCGACCCCTTCACCGTCGCCGTCCCCGGCCGCATGCAGCTCGTCTCCACCGCACCCGCTGCCGTGGTCGACTTCGCCCACAACCCGGACGCCCTGGCCCGGGCGCTCGAGGCCGTCCGCTCCCCGGAACCGGGATCCCGCGTGATCATCGTCTTCGGTGCCACCGGACAACGCGACCAGGGCAAGCGCCCGGCCATGGGTGCCATCGCCGCACGCCTTGCCGACACCGTGATCGTCAGCGACGACGACCCGCACGACGAGGACGCTGCCGCGATCCGTGCCGACGTGATGGCCGGCGCCGTCGAGGCCAAGGACAACGAAGGCCTGGCCTGCAGCATCCTCGAGGTTTTCCCCCGCGACGCCGCCATCCGGAAAGCCGTGGAACTCGCGGGCCCGGCAGACACCATCCTCGTCGCGGGACGGGGCCACGAAGTGTGGCAGGAGGTCAAGGGCGTCAATCTCGCCCTTGACGACAGGGTGGAGCTCCGCTCCGCCTTGACAGCTCGGGGATTCACGGTTCTCGAAGACCAGCGGATAGAGTCCTAAACCGACATGATTGCATTTACCGCGGCGGAAATCGCCGACCTGACCAATGGCCGACTGGCCGCCGAACCGGGAATCACCCCCGGCTCCGTGGTGACCGACTCCCGGGAAGCCACAACGGGATCCCTTTACGTGGCCAAGCCGGGGGAGACGGCCGACGGCCACGACTTCGTCGCCGCGGCGTTCGAACGCGGCGCCGTACTGGCGCTCGTCGAGCACAACGTCGCCGACGACGCCGGCGTCGATTACCCCGCCGTCGTGGTCGAGGACTCGGTCCTCGCGATGGGCGCCCTCGCCGCGGAGGCCGTCCGACGGATCCGCGCCGCCCGCGCCGCCGACGGCGAGCCGCTCACCGTGATCGGCATTACCGGTTCCGCCGGTAAGACCACCACCAAGGACCTGCTGGCGGGGATTCTCGCCGCCGAGGGCACAACCATTGCCCCGCAGGGTTCCTACAACGGCGAAGTTGGCGTCCCGCTCACGATTTTTAAGGCCGGCGTCGACACCCGTTACCTGGTAATCGAGATGGGTGCCACGGGCGTAGGCCACATCAGCTACCTCGCGGACATGGTCCGCCCCGACATCGGCGTCGTCCTGGGCGTCGGCACTGCCCACGCCGGTGAATTCGGCGGAGTGGAGAACATCGCCCGCGCCAAGGGCGAACTCGTCGAGGCCCTGCCATCCGCAGGCACCGCCGTCCTGAACCTGGACGACGCACGGGTCGCCGCCATGGCCGGACGCACCAGGGCCACCGTCCTTGGCTACACCGCCCAAGCTGCCAGCGGCCCTGCAGGTGCAGGACTTGTCCGCGCCGAGGGAGTCGAGCTGAACACCGGCGGCAGCCCCGAATTCGAACTCTTCCTGCCCGGTGAGAGCGCCGGGCACCACGTCGCGGCCCGGCTGATCGGCGCGCACCACACCGCCAACCTGCTGGCTGCGGCCGCAGCCGCGCACGCCGCCGGCGTCCCCGCGGCACGGATCGCCGCGTCCCTCAGCGCCCAGACCGCCGCCAGCCGCTGGCGGATGGAGCGCACCGAACGCGCCGACGGCGTCACCATCATCAACGATGCGTACAACGCCAACCCGGAATCCATGCGCGCCGCCCTGCGGACGCTCGCCGACCTCGGAAGGGGCCGGCGGACGTGGGCCGTGCTGGGCGCAATGCTCGAGCTGGGCCCCGACTCCATCCGGGAACACATGGCGGTCGGCACCCAGGTGGTGCGGCTCAATATCTCCCGGCTCGTCGTCGTGGGACGCGAGGCACGCTCGCTCTACGTCTCCGCCGTCAACGAGGGGTCCTGGGGCAACGAATGCGTCTTCGCCGAGACCCCGGAGGAGGCTTACGAACTGCTGCAGGCCGAGCTGGAGCCCGGTGACCTGGTGCTCTTCAAGTCCTCCAACAGCATCGGGCTGCGGCATTTGGGCGATCGGATAGCATTACCCCCACAGCCCGGCGGGACCGCTGCCGGTGCCGCTGAGGGAAGGGCTGCCGAAAGCGCAGCCGGAGACGCCGCCGGAGACACTGCCGGAAACGCCACTGAAGGGAGTGCGCTGCTGTGATTGCACTGCTGATGGGCGCTGGAATGGCCTTGCTGTTGGCCTTCCTGGGCACCCCGCTCTTCATCCGGTTCCTGGTCCGGAAGAGCTACGGGCAATTCATCCGGGATGACGGACCCACCACCCACCACACCAAGCGCGGCACGCCCACGATGGGCGGCACCGTCGTCGTCGTGGCAGTGCTCGCGAGCTACGGCATCACGCACCTGGTCATGTGGATGATCAACCCGGCGTCGCCGGGCCCGTCCGCCTCCGCCCTGCTGTTGCTGTTCCTTATGGTCGGCATGGGGCTCGTCGGGTTCCTGGACGACTTCATCAAAATCTCCAAGCAGCGAAGCCTCGGCCTGAACGCCAAGGCCAAGCTGATTCTGCAGGCCGCCGTGGGCATCATCTTCGCGATCCTCGCCCTCTACTTCCCGGACGAGAACGGGGTGACGCCCGCGTCCTACCAGATCTCCCTGGTCCGCGACATCCCGTGGCTGAACCTGGCCTTCGCCGGCACGCTCCTGGGCACCATCCTCTTCGTGCTGTGGTCCAACCTGATCATCACCGCCGCCACCAACGGCGTGAACCTGACGGACGGCCTGGACGGCCTCGCTGCCGGCGCCTCCATCATGGTGTTCGGCGCCTACACCCTGATGGGCATCTGGCAAAGCAACCAGTCCTGCGGTTCGCCGCGGCAGGCCGGCTCCGGCTGCTACATCGTCCGTGACCCGTTGGACCTTGCCCTGCTCGCAGCCATCCTCAGCGCGGCCCTGGTCGGCTTCCTGTGGTGGAACACCTCACCGGCAAAGATCTTTATGGGAGACACCGGGTCACTGGCCATCGGCGGCGCCGTCGCCGGCTTCGCGATCCTGTCCCGGACCGAGCTGCTGCTCGCCTTCATCGGCGGCCTCTTCGTGCTCATCACCCTCTCGGTGATCATCCAGGTCGGCTACTTCAAGCTCACCAAGGGCAAACGGTTCTTCAAGATGGCCCCGCTCCAGCACCACTTTGAACTCAAGGGCTGGGCGGAGGTCACGGTCGTCGTCCGGTTCTGGATCCTGTGTGGCCTCTTCGTCGCCGCCGGACTGGGCATCTTCTACGCCGAATGGGTGGTACTGCTGTGACGAGTCCGATTCCCGCACCCCTGACCACCTCACCCCGGCTTCAGGACCTGGTCACCTGGGACTCCGACTGGGCCGGACTGCGCGTCGTCGTCACCGGCATCGGGGTCTCCGGCTTCGCCGCCGCGGACACCCTGATCGAACTCGGCGCCCGCGTCGTCGTCGTGGACGCCGCCACGGGCACGACGGCGCAGGCCCAGGCCGACACCCTGCGCATCGTCGGGGCCGCGGACGTCCTGCTCGGCGAGGACGCCGTGGAGACCGTCCCCAAAATCGACGATGCGAAACCGGACCTCATCGTCACCTCCCCGGGGTGGCGGCCGGACCAGGCTCTGCTCGCCGCAGCCGCCCGGGCCCACATCCCCGTCTGGGGCGACGTCGAACTCGCGTGGCGGGTCCGGGAACGCAAGGGGCGCAAGACCGCGGACTGGCTCACCATCACCGGCACCAACGGAAAAACCACCACGGTCGGGCTGACCGAATCGATGCTGCAGGCCGCAGGGCTCAAGGCCATCGCCGTCGGGAACGTCGGCACTCCGATCCTCGACGCACTGCGCGATCCGGTGGACTACGACGTCTTCGCCGTGGAGCTCTCCAGCTTCCAGCTGCACTGGAGCGACTCCGTCTCACCGGTGGCCAGCGTCTGCCTGAACGTCGCCGAAGACCATGTGGACTGGCACGGCTCCTACGCGTCCTACCTGGCGGACAAAGCCAAGGTCTACGAGCACACCCAAAAGGCGTGCATCTACAACGCCGAGCAGGTCGAAACCGAGCGCATGGTCGAAGACGCCGACGTCGTCGAAGGCTGCCGCGCCGTGGCCTTCACCACCGTCACGCCGGCCGTCAGCATGCTCGGCGTCGTGGAGGGACTGCTGGTGGACCGCGCCTTCATTGCCGAGCGCAAGGACAGCGCCGCCGAACTTGCGTCCGTGTCCGACCTCGGCGCCGTGGCTCCACGCCACATGGTGGCCAATGCCCTGGCGGCGGCCGCGCTGGTCCGGGCCTACGGCGTCGAACCGGCGGCCGTCCGCAAGGGCCTGCTGAACTACCTGCCGGGGGACCACCGCATCCAGCTCGTTGCCAAGCACGACGGCGTCCTCTGGGTCAACGACTCCAAAGCCACCAACCCGCATGCGGCCGCGGCGTCGCTCTCCGCGTTCGAGAACGTCGTGTGGATCGCCGGCGGGCTCTCCAAAGGCGTGAACTACGAGGCGCTCGTCCGGGAGCACGCCCGCCGGCTCAAGGCCGTGGTCCTGATCGGGGCGGACTCCAGCGACCTGCGCTCCGCGCTGCAGCGACACGCGCCGGATGTCCCCGTGATCGGCGAGGGGAAGGGCGAAACTGAACAGGTGCAGACTGCCGGGACGGCCGAAGCAGGACCCTCACCGATCTTCGGCGAGACTGTGATGGCACGGGCTGTTGCCTCGGCGGCGCAGCTTGCCGCCTCCGGGGACACGGTGCTCCTGGCCCCGGCGGCTGCATCCATGGACCAGTTCTCTTCCTACGCTCACCGTGGCGACGCCTTCATCGAAGCTGTCCGCGAGCTCGTGGAAGGGCAGGCTCAGACCAGCAAGGAGTAACTATGGTCAGCACGCCCACACGTTCCCCCGCGGCCCCTACAGCCGCAACAAGGCCGTCCGGAACATCGTCGTCCGCCAACCGTCCCCCCGCCGCCCAGGCGCCATCCGGCCTGCAGGCGGCCGGCCGCAAGGTCCGGGGCTGGTACCGGGGATTCTGGTCCGCCCTTGAAGGTACCGGCAAGTCCCGCAACGGCTCCACGTACTACCTGATCCTGGGCTCCACCCTCGCTCTGACGGCGATCGGCATCCTGATGGTGCTCTCCGCCTCCAGCGTCGAGGCCATCGCCGCGGGGGAGTCGCCCTACACGGCCGCCCTCAAGCAGGGGCTGTTCGCCGGGATCGGCCTGTTCGGCATGTTCCTGCTCTCGCGGGTCAACGTCGTCTGGCTCAAGCGCGGCGCCTGGTTCGCCATCATCGCGGCCTTCGTCCTGCTGGTGCTGGTGCTGCTGATCGGCCGCAGCGCCCTCGGCAACAAGAACTGGATCGACGTGGGGCCCTTCACGTTCCAGCCCTCCGAGGCGGCCAAACTGGCGCTTGCCTTGTGGATGGCCACGGTGCTGGACCGCAAAGCCAAGCTGCTGTCGCAGGCAAAACACGCCCTGGTCCCCGTGGTGCTGCCCGGCGCCGCCGGAGTGATCGGGCTCATCCTGTGGGGCAACGACCTCGGCACCGCCATGATCGTCATGATGATCACGGCGGCCGCACTGTTCTTCGCCGGGGTGCGGCTGTACCTGTTCGGGATCGCCGGCGCGGTCATCGCCGTAGGCACGGCCGTTATGGCCATCACGAGCCCCAACCGGATGTGCCGCATCCTGTCCTGGTCCGGACAGACCTGCGCGGACGGGTCGGACCTGAACTACCAGTCGACCAACGGCCTCTATGGCCTGGCCTCCGGCGGCTGGTTCGGCGTGGGGCTGGGGCAAAGCCGGCAGAAGTACAGCTGGATCCCGGAAGCCCACAACGACTTCATCTTCGCGATCATCGGCGAGGAACTCGGACTGGTCGGCACCCTCGTGGTGCTGGTGCTCTTCGCCATCCTCGGCACGGCCATCTACCGGGTGGTGGTGGCCCAGAAGGACATGTTCCACCGCGTACTGGCCGGCACCATCATGGTCTGGCTCCTGGGCCAGGCGACGGTCAACATGGCTGTGGTCACCGGGCTGGCCCCCGTGGTGGGAATCCCGCTCCCGTTCATTTCCTACGGCGGCTCGGCACTGCTCATGTCCCTGTGCGCGATCGGCGTAGTCTTGTCTCTGGCCCGGGCACAGATGGCTCCGGGGCTTCAGCCCCAGCGGTTGCTGAGGTTTGGCCCGGCCGGGCTGGCGGCGAACCTGCGGAAGCGGAACGCAGCACGCGGCGCAGCCAGGAACGCAGCCAGGACCGCGACCAGAAACACAGCCAAGAACGCGACCGGTAGAACGGCCGGCGACGCAGCCACGAAGAAAGCCGGCAACGCAGCCAACAAATCGTCCACAACGGGCACGCGGTCTGCCCCCGGGGCGACCGCTGCACCAAGGACGACCGGCAACACGGACCCGGCAAGGACGCAGGAGTCCCGAAAACCGGCCACCAGAACTCCCGCCCCCAGCAATCCCGCACGAAAGCGTAAATAGGCCCCATGAACACCGAGTCCCCTGTATCCCATTTATCCGTCGTCCTTGCCGGCGGCGGAACAGCCGGGCACATCAGCCCGCTCCTGGCCATCGCCAACGCAGTCCGGGAGGCCCGCCCCGATGTGCGGCTGCTGGCCGTGGGGACACCTGGCGGCATGGAAGCCCGCCTGGTCCCGGCCGCAGGGGTTGACCTGGCCACGATCAGCCGGGTTCCCTTCCCGCGGCGGCCCTCACTGGACCTGCTGCGCCTGCCCGGGCGGCTGGCGGGCGCGGTCAAGCAGGCCGGCGTCATCCTCGAGGAGGCCAAAGCCGACGTCCTGGTCGGTGTGGGGGGCTACGTCTGCACGCCGATGTACCTGGCCGCCCGGCTCCGGAAGATCCCCATCGTCATCCATGAGGCCAACACCCGCCCGGGGCTTGCGAACCGCGTGGGAGCACTGCTGGGCGGACGTGTGGCCGTGGCCTTCGCAGCTACCCGGCTGGGCGCCTCCCGGCACGTGGGCATGCCGATGCGCAAGGAAATCTCCGGCCTCGACCGGGCCGCTGCCAGGAACACGGCCAGGGCAGCCCTCGGCCTGGACCCGGACCGGCCGGCCCTGATTGTCACCGGCGGCTCCTCGGGCGCCCAGAGCATCAACCGCACCCTGGCGGCGTCGGTCGGCCTGCTCGCGGAGGCAGGCATCCAGACCCTGCACATCACCGGCCGCGGCAAGGCTGTCCACGACGCCGACGGCAAACCGCTCGCCGCCCCCGGCTACCAGCAGCGCGAATACGTCGACGGAATGGAAACGGTGTACGCCGCGGCGGACCTGCTGCTGGCCCGCTCCGGCGCCGCGACGGTCAGCGAGGTTGCCGCCGTCGGCGTGCCCGCCGTCTTCGTCCCGCTGCCGATCGGCAACGGCGAACAGGCGCTCAATGCGGCCGGACTCGTCGAGGCGGGAGGAGCCCTTCTCGTGGAGGACAGCACATTTTCCCCCGGCTGGATCAGCGAGCACGTCATCCCGCTGATGCAGGACCCCGGCCAGCTGGCACGGATGGCGGCCAGCGCCGAAAAGCTCGGCATCCGCGACGCCGACCGGACCATGGCGGACCTTGTCCTCGAAGCGGCGGCCTCCGCCCCGGCGAAGCCCGTAAAGCCCGCAAAACACGGCAGTGTAAAACCCGGCAGGAAGCGGTAGAGCAATGACCCAGCCCGAACACCAGCACGCCAGCACGGCCGTCCGCACCGCGGAGTCCCTCGGCCGGATGCATTTCATCGGCATCGGCGGCGTGGGAATGTCCGCCGTGGCCCGCATCATGGTGGCCCGGGGACTGCCCGTCAGCGGCTCCGACGCCAAGGACCTGCCGGTCATGGCAGACCTGGCCGCGGCCGGCGCCCGGATC
This sequence comes from Arthrobacter sp., assembly GCA_035466775.1. Taxonomy (GTDB): domain Bacteria; phylum Actinomycetota; class Actinomycetes; order Actinomycetales; family Micrococcaceae; genus Arthrobacter. The sequence continues at coordinate 3,377 of DATIUQ010000054.1, read as the reverse complement.
AGCGTCGGCTACGACGCTGCCAACCTGCGCGACGCGCAGAGCGTGGTCGCCGGCTCCGCCATCCGCCCCGATAATCCCGAGCTGGCCGCGGCGCGGGCGGCCGGACTGCCCGTGCTGCACCGCTCGGAGGCACTCGCGGCCGCGATGGCGCAGGACACGGCCGTGACCGTGGCCGGAACGCACGGCAAGTCCACCACCACATCGATGATTGCCGTCCTCCTGCAGGGCGCGGGGCTCGACCCCTCGTTCGCCATCGGCGCGAACGTTCCGGCGCTCGGCGTCAACGCCGCCAGCGGCAACTCGCCGGTTTTCGTCGCGGAGGCCGACGAATCCGACGGCTCCTTCCTGAACTACCGCCCGAAGATCGCCGTCGTGACGAATGTCGAACCGGACCACCTCGACTACTACGGCACCGCCGAGGCCGTCTACGCCTCCTTCGACCGGTTCACCGCGTTGCTCCCGGCCGACGGTGTGCTGGTCGCCTGCGCGGACGATCCAGGTGCCAGGGCCCTCGCGCAGCGGACCCTCGAGCGCGGCAACACGCGCGTGGTGCTCTACGGCACCAGTGACGACGCCGAGATCGTGCTGCACGACGGCGGCCCGGGCGACGTCTCGATCACCACCCCCGCCGGCCGGTTTCCCCTCGACCTGCACGTTCCCGGGCGGCACAACGCGCTCAACGCGGCGGCGGCGTTCGCCGTCGCACTGGAACTCGGCGTCGGCCCCGCGGTTGCCGCCGGCGCCCTGGCACACTTCACGGGGGCGTCCCGGCGCTTCGAATTCAAGGGCGAGGGCCGCGGGGTCCGGGTCTACGACGACTACGCCCACCACCCCACCGAAGTGCGGGCAGCCTTGTCCGCAGCCCGCTCCGTGGCCGGCGGCCACAAGCTGCACGTCCTCTTCCAGCCGCACCTGTTCTCCCGGACCCGGGAGTTCGCCGAAGAGTTCGCCGCCGCCCTCAACACCGCCGACACGGCCCTGGTCCTGGACATCTACCCCGCCCGCGAAGACCCGATTCCAGGCGTCAGCAGCCAGCTGATCGCCGCCCACCTTCACGCCGGCGGCCGGCTTGTCGGACCGGGCGCGGAGGCTGTGCAGTCCATTGTGGCGGCCGCCGCGCCGGGGGACATCGTGCTCACGGCCGGCGCCGGCGACGTCACGTCATACGGGCCGCTGATCGTTGCAGCCTTGAACGACGGCGCAGCCTTGAACGACGGCGCAGCCGGTGCCTAGCACGCGCCGTCCCGGCTACAAGGCAGGCGGGCGCCGCCCCCCGTCCGCGCGCGGGGACTCGGCGTCGCAAGATGTCATCTCGGCATCCAAAGCCAGCACAGCCAGCACAGACAGCCCAGCCAACGGCGCCGGGGCGGCACCGGGCGCGCCGGCGGCCCGGCACAACGTGCTGTCCTTTCCGGAACCCAAGGCCAAACGCCGCAAGCGCATCCTGCTGGGCACGGCCGGTGCCCTGGCGGTGCTGGTCGCCGGGATCCTCGCGGCGGCTGTCTACTCGCCGGTCCTGGCGCTCCAGACAGTAACCGTGGAGGGCACGAAGCTGCTGACGACGGACCAGATCCAGACCGCCCTCGCGCCGTTGCAGGGCAAGCCGCTGCCGCAGATCAGCGACGGCGACGTCACCGCCCTCCTGCAGCCGCTCGTCCAGGTCAAGGAAGTCAGCACGCAGGCCCGCCCGCCGTCGACCCTGCAGGTCAAGGTGACCGAACGCGTGCCGGTGGCCCTGGTCAAACAGGGCGGGGCGCACCAGCTCGTCGACGCCGACGGCGTGACCCTCAGCGACTCAGCCGACCCGGCCGCCACTTTGCTGCCCGTCATCGACGGCGGCGGCGGCACCCTGCCCAAGGACCTGTTCCATGCCATCACCGGCGTCCTGGGGGCGCTGCCCGCCGATGTGCTGGCGCGGCTCTCCAACGCCTCCGCGAAGTCAGTGGACGCCGTGGAGCTCAAGCTCGTCGACGGCCAGACCATCGTCTGGGGCAACGCGGGGGAGAAGGAACTCAAGGCAAAGGTCCTCGAGGCCCTGCTGAAGGCACCTGCGGACCCGAAGAACCCGGTCCGGATCTACGACGTGAGTGTGCCGCGGCACCCGGTCACCCGATAGCTGCCCGCCACTTGTGCCGCGAACCGCAGGGACGCCGCAACCGGCGGGACCGTGCGCAAGCCGCAGGCAGCAGCTCAGTCAGCAATGCACGCAGCAGCGCAGCGAGCACCACAGGCATCAGGACAGCACCAAAGATGGCTATTTCGGCGGTATTACCGCGACACGCGGCGCCGGTTATTGAATGTCATCACTCAAGGAAATAGCGTCACTGCATGAGTTACTTGACATAACTATAACCTTCAAGTCGAAGGTTAAGGTTCAAAGCTTCAAGCCCGACTCCATCAGTTTTCGCAATAGAACACGAACAAGGGACACGTAACGTGGCAGCTCCGCAGAATTACTTGGCCGTCATCAAGGTCGTCGGCATCGGCGGCGGTGGCGTGAACGCGGTCAACCGCATGATCGAGGTCGGTCTTCGCGGCGTCGAATTCATCGCGGTCAACACCGATGCGCAGGCATTGTTGATGAGCGATGCAGACGTCAAACTCGACATCGGGCGTGAGCTGACGCGCGGCCTGGGAGCCGGAGCGAACCCTGAGGTTGGCAGGCAGGCTGCCGAGGACCACGCCGAGGAAATCGAAGAGGTCATCCGCGGCGCTGACATGGTCTTCGTGACCGCCGGCGAAGGCGGCGGCACCGGCACCGGCGGCGCGCCCGTCGTCGCCCGCATCGCCCGCTCGCTCGGCGCGCTGACCATCGGCGTCGTCACCCGCCCGTTCACTTTCGAGGGCCGCCGCCGCGCCGGATCCGCCGAGGCCGGCATCGACGCCCTCCGCGACGAAGTCGACACGCTCATTGTCATCCCGAACGACCGACTGCTGTCCATCAGCGACCGCAACGTCTCCGTCCTGGACGCGTTCCGTTCCGCCGACCAGGTCCTGCTGTCCGGCGTCCAGGGCATCACCGACCTGATCACCACCCCCGGCCTGATCAACCTTGACTTCGCCGACGTCAAATCCGTGATGCAGGGCGCAGGTTCGGCGCTGATGGGCATCGGCTCGGCACGGGGCGAAGACCGCGCCGTCAAGGCCGCGGAACTCGCCATCGCCTCCCCGCTGCTGGAAGCATCGATTGACGGGGCCCACGGCGTCCTGCTGTCCATCCAGGGCGGCTCGGACCTCGGCCTCTTCGAAATCAACGAGGCCGCCCGCCTGGTCCAGGAAGTGGCCCACCCCGAGGCCAACATCATCTTCGGTGCGGTCATTGACGATGCGCACGGCGACGAGGCACGCGTCACAGTCATCGCCGCCGGCTTCGACGA
>DATIUQ010000053.1:0-22301 GCA_035466775.1 Arthrobacter sp. | reverse complement strand
GAGCAAGGCGATACAGATGGTAAAGCAGCCCGTATCCGTTAACGGCGTTGTCCGCTGGAAGGATGTGGGCCTCGCCGATCAGGCTAAGAGCGAACAGAAGGAGCGCAAGATGGTTGTACTTCGTCACGAAATCGGTGATGTTCTGCGCGATGTCCGCCAACGCCAAGGCCGTACCCTCCGCGAAGTCTCGCACAGTGCCCGCGTTTCCCTGGGCTACCTGAGTGAAGTGGAACGCGGCCAGAAGGAAGCCTCCTCGGAGCTGCTCTCCTCGATCTGCTCGGCCCTCGATGTTCCGCTCTCCAGCATGCTCCGCGAAGTCAGCGACCGCGTCGCCGTCGCCGAGGGTGTTGCCGTTCCGGACACCGTCCCGCAGGAATTTGCGCAGCGCTACGGCCGTGACCTGGACCGTGAGCTCAACACGGACCTCAACGAAGAGTTGGCCAAGGGCCTTCTTTCCGGGGCCCGCTAGCCCCGGCACCCACTACTCGACAGGAAACCCCGGCGGTGTGCCGGGGTTTCTTGCGTTTCCGGCCGGCTGTGCGTCGTACGCTACTGGGGTTCGTCCCGGGGGAACCCGTCCCGCTCGTAGGTGGCGTTGAGTTTGGCGATGTAGCGGGCCAGCGTCTGCAGTTCCTCCGTCGGCCACTCGCCCAGCCGTTCGCGGAACACCTCGCGCCGGGCGTCCTGCACCTCGTGCATCTTCTCCTCGCCCATGGCGGTCAGGCGGATCATCTGGGCGCGGCCGTCGAGCGGGTCGGCTTCCTTGGCCACCAGGCCGAGGCGTTCCAGGAAAGCGATCTGCCGGCTCACCGAGGGCTTCCCCACGCCGATGCTGGAGGCCAGTTCGGTCAACCGGATGGCACCCTGGCGGCGGATTACGGACAACAGGCCGTAAGCCGCCGGTTCCATGTCCGGGTGGACCTGGCGGGAAAGGTGATGGGAGATGGAGCGGGCGCGGCGCCAGAGCATGCTCAGCTGGTGCTCGACGGCGGTCAGCGCCGCTTCGGTGGAATCGTCAGCGCCGCCGGGGATCCCAGGGCCTTCGGCGGGGTTGCTCATGGCAACCATTCTAGAGTCCTCCCGAAGCGTGAGAGACTCGATAAGTGCGAATCAGTGACTTCTGGCGGCTTATGGACGACGAGTTTGGGGCGGGGTATTCCCGCGTCCTCAGCAGTTCCCTCGTCCTGGCGGGCGTTGGCGGACGCACCGCCGATCAGGCCCTCAGCGCCGGCGTACCGCCCCGGCAGGTCTGGCTGGCGTTGTGCGAGGTCCAGGACGTCCCGCCCGAGCGGCGCCTCGGCCGCGACGTCAAACCGCGCTGACCCCGGAACTCCACCGCCATTCCGGCAGGAGACGCCTGACACGCCGCGACGATTGTTCGAATATCTGTTCGGATGGGACTATGCTTTTTTTCAGAGTGTTTTCCACATACACGGGCAGTCAAGCAACTTTGTCGGTGGGTGCCAGTAGCTTCAGTAATGACAGAAAACTGATCACAAGCACTGATCAAAAGCGCTGATCACGAACACTGATCACGAACACTACACAGGGTCCGCAACGGCCCTCCACAGCGAGAAAGTATCAGAGGTGTGAACCATGGCCGCAGCCCCGGATCGCCAGAAAGCGCTCGACGCAGCGCTTGCCCAGATTGACAAGCAGTTCGGCAAGGGCTCGGTCATGCGCCTCGGCGACGAAGTCCGCGCGCCCATCGAGGTCATTCCGACCGGCTCCATCGCGCTGGACGTCGCCCTGGGAATTGGCGGCCTGCCCCGCGGCCGTGTCGTGGAAATCTACGGTCCGGAATCCTCCGGTAAGACCACTGTGGCGCTGCATGCCGTCGCCAACGCCCAGCGCCTGGGCGGCATCGCGGCCTTCATCGACGCCGAGCACGCCCTCGACCCGGAATATGCCGCCAAGCTGGGCGTCGACACCGACGCCCTCCTGGTCTCCCAGCCGGACACCGGCGAGCAGGCCCTGGAAATCATGGACATGCTGATTGGCTCCGGCTCCCTTGACGTGATCGTCATCGACTCCGTCGCAGCCCTCGTTCCCCGTGCGGAAATCGAAGGCGACATGGGCGACAGCCACGTGGGCCTGCAGGCCCGCCTGATGAGCCAGGCCCTCCGTAAGATCACCGGCCGGCTGAGCCAGACCAAAACCACCGCCATCTTCATTAACCAGCTGCGCGAAAAGATCGGTGTCTTCTTCGGCTCCCCGGAAACCACCACCGGCGGCAAGGCCTTGAAGTTCTACGCGTCGATCCGCATCGACGTCCGCCGGATCCAGACCCTCAAGGAGGGTGCGGACTCCGTCGGCAACCGCACCAAGGCCAAGATCGTCAAGAACAAGATGGCCCCGCCCTTCAAGATCGCCGAGTTCGACATCATCTACGGCCAGGGCATCTCTCGTGAAGGCGGCATCATCGACATGGGTGTCGAGCACGGCCTCATCAAGAAGTCCGGCTCCTGGTTCACCTACGACGGCGACCAGCTGGGCCAGGGCATGGAGAACTCCCGTCGCTTCCTGCGCGACAACCCGGAACTGGCTGCCGAGCTGGAGCGGCTCATCAAAGAGAAGCTTGGCGTCGGCGTGAAAGCCCCCGCCGAGACCGAAGCTTCACCGAAGCTGAAGGCCGTTGACGGCTTCTAATGCCGGAGCCGGCACCGGGTCGGGGTTCTTTCCATGGAGCCCCGACCCGGCCGGCGATGCCGACCCGCGTGCCGGGTCCCCCCGGCGCAACTCACGAGGGTCTCGCAGTTCACGCGGCTCAGGTTCCCGCGGCTCAGGTGCCCGCGTTGCGGGGGCGCCGTCCCCGGAACTGGATCCTGAGGCAGATCCCGCCGCGGTGGCCCGCGCCATTGTGTTGCGGCAGCTGACCAACTCGCCCAAGAGCCGGCAACAGCTGGCCCGCAAGCTGGCCGAGCGCAACGTCCCTGACGACGTCGCGGAGGCCGTGCTGGACCGCTTCGAAGAAGTGAAGCTCGTGGACGACGCGGACTTTGCCGACATGTGGGTCCGGTCCCGGTCCCAGAGCCGCAAACTCGCCAAAGGCGCCTTGAGGCGTGAACTTGCGGACAAGGGCATCGACCCGGACACTGCGGCCGGCGCGCTGGACCAGCTCAGTGATGCAGACGAAGAGGCGGCGGCCCGTGAGCTCGTGGAGCGCAAGCTGCGGGGATTCACCGGCGGTGAGGACCGCGCCGAGCGCGACAAGATCACGCGCCGTCTGGCTTCAATGCTTGCCCGCAAGGGATACCAGCCGTCGCTCGCCTTCCGGATTGTCGGCGAGGTCCTCGACGACGCCGTGGCCGGTGCCGGCTCTGAACCGGATTTCTGACGAGGCCCCGGCAGCGTGCGGACCCGGTACCCTTAACAGGTGAGTTTGACCATTCCCTCCCCAGCAGCCGGCACCACCCCTTCCACGGACGCATCGCCAACGCCTGGCGCTGAGTCAACGCCCGCCACGGCGCAGCCCCGCACCTACCAGGTGCGGACTTTCGGCTGCCAGATGAACGTGCACGACTCCGAGCGGATGTCCGGGATGCTCGAGGCCGCCGGCTACGTCCCCGCCGCCGGGGAACTGGCCGACGTCGTGGTCTTCAACACCTGCGCGGTGCGGGAAAACGCCGACAATAAGCTCTACGGCAACCTGGGCATCCTGGCGCCGGTCAAGGCCGCAAACCCCGGGATGCAGATCGCCGTCGGAGGCTGCCTCGCGCAGAAGGACCGCGACACCATCCTGAAGAAAGCCCCGTGGGTGGACGCCGTCTTCGGCACCCACAACGTCGGCGCCCTGCCGGCCCTGCTGGAACGCGCCCGGCACAACAACGAAGCGCAGCTCGAAATCCTTGAGTCTCTCGACGTGTTCCCGTCCACGCTGCCCACCAAGCGGGACTCGGTCTACTCCGGCTGGGTCTCGATCTCCGTCGGCTGCAACAACACCTGCACCTTCTGCATCGTCCCGGCTCTGCGCGGCAAGGAAAAGGACCGGCGCCCCGGCGACATCCTGGCCGAGATCCAGGCCCTCGTGGACGACGGCGCGATTGAAGTAACCCTGCTGGGACAGAACGTGAACTCCTACGGCGTCGAATTCGGCGACCGGCAGGCGTTCTCGAAGCTCCTGCGCGCCTGCGGGGACATCCCCGGACTCGAACGCGTCCGGTTCACGAGCCCGCACCCCGCTGCCTTCACCGACGACGTCATCGACGCCATGGCCGAGACCCCCAACGTTATGCCGCAGCTGCACATGCCGCTGCAGTCCGGCTCGGATAAAGTCCTCAAGGACATGAAGCGGTCCTACCGCTCCACCAAGTTCCTCGGCATCCTGGACAAAGTCCGCGAGAAGATCCCGCACGCCGCCATTTCCACGGACATCATTGTCGGCTTCCCCGGCGAGACCGAGGAAGACTTCCAGGCCACGCTCGACGTCGTGGAGAAGTCCCGCTTCGCCACCGCCTTCACCTTCCAGTACTCCAAGCGGCCCGGCACTCCCGCCGCCGACCTCCCGGACCAGCTCCCCAAAGCCGTCGTGCAGGAACGCTTCGAACGCCTCACGGCCCTGCAGGACCGGATCGCCGCCGAGGAGAACGCCCGCCAGCTCGGCCGGCGGGTGGAGGTCATGGTCACGGCCCAGTCCGGGCGCAAGTCCGAGGAAACCCACCGGCTCTCCGGCCGGTCCCAGGACCAGCGACTGGTGCACTTCTCCGTGCCGGCCGGCGCCGAGACGCCCCGCCCGGGCGACCTCGTCACCGTCACGATCACCGAGGCCGCGTCGTTCCACCTCGTCGCCGACCCGGCGACGGCGGAGGACTACACCCTCCGCCGCTCCCGTGCGGGCGACGCCTGGGACAGGTCCCAGGCGGACTCCTGCGGCGCGCCCGCTCCGGGATCCGCGACCGGTGCCACCGGGGTGTCCCTGGGCATGCCCACCCTTCCCGTCCGCGGCCGCTAGCCTGTGACGGATCAGCACGGCCCCGCTGCCGGCGGGGCGCAGGCAGCAACTCTGGACGGCGCTGTCCGGAACAGCGCAGTACCGGACAGCGCAGTACCGGCTCCGCCGGTCGTCGCCGTCGTCGGGCCGACCGGCTCCGGCAAGTCCGACCTCGCCGTCTCCCTGGCACTGGAGCTCGACGGCGAAGTCATCAACGCCGATTCGATGCAGTTCTACCGCGGCATGGACATCGGCACCGCCAAGATCACCGCGGCCGAACGCAGGGGAGTGCCGCACCACCTCCTGGATATCCTGGATGTAACCGAGGAAGCCAGTGTCTCGGACTTCCAGCAGCAGGCCCGTGAACTCATTGCCGGCATCCATGCCCGCGGCAAACGCGCCATCCTGGCCGGCGGCTCCGGCCTCTACGTCCGCGCCGCCCTGGACGTGCTGGAATTCCCGGGCACGGACCCGGCCATCCGGCGGCGGCTCGAAGCGGAACTGGAAGCCGCCGGACCGGCACCGTTGCGCGCACGGCTGGAAGCCGTGGACCCTGTCTCGGCAGGCCGGCTCGGGGACGCACGCCGGATCATCCGCGCGCTGGAGGTTTTCGAACTGACCGGGCGGCCCTTCAGCTCGTTTATGCCCACCCGCGAGTATTTCCAGCCCGCCATCCAAATCGGGCTCGAGGTGGACCGGGAACAGCTCCGGGAACGGCTCGCCCGCAGGGTCCATGCCATGGTGGACAGCGGTCTCCTCGACGAGGTCCGGAAGCTCGACGCCGCCGGGCTCCGGCTCGGCCGGACCGCGCCCCGGGCCCTCGGCTACGCCCAATTCCTGAGGGTCCTCGACGGCGAATCCGACCCGGCGCAGGCCGCGGAGGAAACCATCGTCGCGACCCGGCAGTTCGCCCGCCGCCAGCTCACCTGGTTCCGCGCCGACCCCCGCATCCACTGGCTCGACTGGCAGGACCCCGGACTCGTGGCCAAGGCCGCCGCGCTCTGCGTCCCCGGCTGAGGTTGGCTCGCAGCGGGCGGATGGCGCGGGTGGATAGCCCGGGCGGATTGCCGGGGTGGTTGACGGGCGGCCCGGTCCGGAACGGTAACCTTGGAGCATGGACGAACCCCTGGCCGTGGCCGCCGACCGCAACACCGCTGACCCTGCATCCCTGAGCGGACTCACGTTTTCCAAGGGCCACGGGACCGGCAACGACTTTGTGCTCCTGGCCGACCCCAACGGCACCCTGGCGGTGACGCCGGAGCAGGTCGCGGCACTGTGCGACCGGCACCGCGGAATCGGCGGCGACGGACTGATCCGCGCCGTCCCGTCCCGGTTGCTCGCCGAGGGCCAGGAGCTGCTGACCCGGCACCCGGACGCCGAATGGTTCATGGACTACCGCAACGGGGACGGCTCCCTCTCCGAGATGTGCGGCAACGGCGTCCGCGTCTTTGTGCACTTCCTGATTGCCGAAGGCCTCGTGGAGCTGCCCGCCGGCGAATCACTGACCATCGGCACCCGGGGCGGCGCCAAGACCATCGTCCGCACCGCAGCCGGCTATGCCGTCGACATGGGCCCGTGGGAATTTATCTTCCCGGGCGAAGCCACCGCCCGGGCGATGGATTCCCTGGTCAGCGCGGCGGGGCTGGAGGTCGCACGGCCCGCCCTGTCCGTCAGCATGGGCAACCCGCATACCGTCGTGGCGCTGGCCGAATTGGCCGAGCTGCAGGCCACGCAGCTGTTCACAGCACCCCACGTGGACCCGACCCCGCCGCACGGCACCAATGTTGAGTTCGTTGTGCCGTCCGAGCCGTTGGTCCATGAAGGCGTAGGGACCATCACGATGCGCGTGCATGAGCGCGGAGTCGGGGAAACCCAGTCCTGCGGCACGGGTGCCTGCGCGGCCGCCGTCGCGATCCGCCACTGGGCAGGCCAGGGTGCCCCGGACGTGTGGAACGTCCATGTCCCCGGCGGCGTCGTCGGCGTAAAGTTCTTTCTCGGCGCCGCCGGCCACGAGCACGTCGAGCTCAGCGGCCCCGCGGTGATCGTCGCTACCGGGACGCTTTCCTGACCCGCAGGATGCGGAACGACTTCGAGGTGCTCTCCCGCGTCACCGTGAAGCTGCTGTCCAGTTCCGCCGCGAGCCAGCGCTGCAGCGAATCCGAGCCCAGGTTCTTCTGCACCACGAGCCACGCGGAGCCGCCCGGCGCCAGCCGTGGAAGCCAGTGGAGCAGCAGGGCGTGGAGCTCGTCCTTGCCGATCCGGATGGGCGGGTTGGACCAGATGGTGTCGAAACGAAGGGCCGGGTCGACGGCGTCGGGAGTGCTCGCCATGACATTGCCCAAGCCCAGCAGCGCTGCGTTTTCGTTGGTCAGGGTCACGCACCGCTCGTTGACGTCCACGGCGTAGACCCGCGAGTGCGGCGCCCGCAGGGCCATCGTCAGCGCGATCGGACCCCAGCCGCAGCCGATGTCCAGCAGCGTCCCCTGCGGCGCCGGGGCAGGAGCCTCGGCCAGCAGCACGGCCGTGCCCTTGTCGATGCCGTCCGGGCTGAAGATCCCCGAGGAGGTCTGCAACTGCCGCGGCGCGCCGGCCAGCTCCACCGTCAGTGGCTTGCGGGTGAACGGCCCGGCGGGCTGGGCGCTGAAATAGTGTGCAGACTCCATAACTGGCCAGATTAGTTGGCCTCCGGCCCGGATGGGAAACCGTGGAGACCGGCCGGAGCCAGCCTTGCCGTCTGCTAGGCTTAAAGACATGTTCCTGAACTTCAAGTAGCCGGCACGGGCCTTCCTTCACCGGAGTCTTTCTTCAGTGGAGTCCCGTCCCCGCAGCGACGCAGGTAGTTACCTTCCGCTCAGTGCGCCACCCGTGATGATCCCGACCTGGATCCGCCGCTGGCGCCCGAACCACTTGGAGTTTGGCAGCGCTCTCTCGAGCCCGGCCGGGCGGAACAACTCCCTCCTCAAGGCAGAACCCGTGCCTGTTCCCCCCCGTTCCCACCGCTCCGGCCCGGAGCCCGCCCTGCCCCCGGCACCGCTGCCGCAGGCATCCCAGGAGGCCATGAATGACCAATAGTCGTCAGCCCAGCGCGAATACCGCACCGCACAGCACCGATCGGCACTATTCTGAAACTGCCGAACCTCTAAAGGAGACCATGACCAGCCAGCCCAACACCGGACCCGATTCAGCATCCCAGGACATGAGTCCTGCGGAAATCCAGGCTGTCATCGACCGGATCCTCGCCAAGGACACTCCTGCCCGGAAGGCTGCCCCGGCTGCCGGTGAGCCCGCCTCCGTGCTCGGCAAGGCGCAGGCGATTTCCCGGCTGGACGAGGAACACAGCACGTACGACGGCGACCAGCAGGACCTCGAGGAGCGGCACGCGCTGCGCCGCACCGCCGGGCTGTCCACCGAGCTCGAAGACGTCACCGAAGTCGAATACCGGCAGCTGCGGCTCGAGCGCGTCGTGCTGGCCGGCCTCTGGACCGAAGGCACCCTCGCCGACGCCGAGAACTCGCTCCGCGAACTCGCCGCCCTCGCCGAAACCGCCGGCTCCGAAGTCCTCGACGGGATCGTCCAGCGCCGGCAGAAGCCCGACCCGGGCACCTTCCTCGGCTCCGGCAAGGCCCAGGAGCTCAAGGACATCGTGATGTCCACGGGCGCGGACACGGTGGTCGTCGACGCCGAACTGGCCCCGTCCCAGCGCCGCAGCCTGGAAGACATCGTAAAGGTCAAGGTCATCGACCGCACGGCCCTGATCCTGGACATCTTTGCCCAGCACGCCAAGAGCCGCGAGGGCAAGGCCCAGGTGGAACTGGCCCAGCTCGAGTACCTGCTTCCGCGCCTGCGCGGCTGGGGCGACTCGATGTCCCGCCAGGCCGGCGGCCAGGTGGGCGGCGCCGGCGCCGGCATGGGTTCGCGCGGTCCCGGCGAAACCAAGATCGAACTGGACCGCCGCCGGATCCGCACCCGGATGGCCAAGCTGCGGCGTGAAATCGCCGCGATGAAGCCGGCCAGGGAGACCAAACGCGCCAACCGCCGTCGTAATTCCGTGCCGTCCGTTGCGATCGCCGGGTACACCAACGCCGGCAAGTCCTCGCTCCTGAACCGGCTGACCGACGCCGGTGTCCTGGTGGAGAACGCCCTGTTCGCCACCCTGGACCCGACCGTCCGCAAGGCCGAGACCTCGGACGGGCTGGGCTACACCCTCGCCGACACCGTGGGTTTCGTCCGGTCGCTGCCCACCCAGCTCGTGGAGGCCTTCCGCTCCACGCTGGAGGAAGTCGCCGACGCGGACCTGATCCTGCACGTCGTGGACGTCTCGCACCCGGATCCGGAAGGCCAGATCGCCGCCGTCCGCAAGGTGTTCAGCGAAGTCGACGCCCGCAAGGTGCCCGAAATCATCGTCCTGAACAAGGCCGACGCCGCCGACCCCTTCGTGGTCGAACGGCTCAAGCAGCGCGAACCGCGCCACGTGGTGGTGTCGGCACGCACCGGCGAGGGCATCCCGGCGCTGCTCAAGGCCATCAGCGAAGGCATCCCGCGTCCCAGCGTGAAGCTGGAACTGATGATCCCGTACAACCGCGGGGACCTGCTCAGCAAGCTGCACGAGACCGACGCCGAGATCCTCAGCCTCGACCACGAGGAAGCGGGCACCCGCGCCGTCGTGATGGTGCGCGAGGGATTCGCCGCTGAACTGGATTCGTTCATCAGCAATGACTGAGGCAGCGGTGACCGGCACGGACGCAGGCACGGGCGACCCGGCGGGGGACGTAGCAGCGGAGGACCCGGCGGAAGACCCGACAACAGGGGACACCGCCGGGACTGAATCCGCCGGAACACGTCCGGCACGTTCGGGCGGCCGGGCCGGCGGGGAGTTCGTCATCGAGCTACTCGACCGTGCCGTGTCCGGCATGGGCGGCCAGAGCCGCGATGGCCAGCACGAAATGGCCCGGCAGGTGGCGCAGGCGATTGACACCGGCGACCACCTGCTGGTCCAGGCCGGGACCGGCACCGGCAAGTCCCTCGCCTACCTGATCCCGCTGATCGCCCATTCCCTGGTCAGCGACAAGCCCACCCTGGTCTCCACCGCCACCCTGGCCCTGCAGACCCAGATCGTGGGCCGTGACCTGCCCCGGCTGCTGAAGACCATCACCCCGGCCCTCGACCGGCCCGTCAAGGTCGCCCTCGTCAAGGGCCGTTCCAACTACGTGTGCCGCCACAAGCTCGAAGGCGGGTTCCCCTCGGAAGAACCGTCGGAGGGCCAGCTCTTCTCGCTCGGCGAGGACACCTCCGTGCCGCACTTCGCCGCGGCCATGGGCGGCCCGTCCTCCCAGCTCGGCAAGGAGGTCGTCCGGCTCCGCGAGTGGGCCGAGGACACCGTGACGGGGGACCGCGACGAACTCCTGCCCGGCGTCACGGACCGTGCCTGGCGGCAGGTCTCCGTCACCTCCATGGAGTGCCTCGGCGCGCAGAAATGCCCTCTGGCGGCCGAATGCTTCAGCGAACTGGCCCGGCAGAACGCCGCGGACGCCGACGTGGTGGTCACCAACCACGCCATGCTGGCCGTCAGCGCCTTCGAGGGCCTCGCCGTGCTGCCGGACTACGACGTCGTGGTGGTGGATGAGGCCCACGAGCTCCAGGACCGCGTCACCGGCGCCGTGTCCGGCCAGCTCTCCGTCGCCATGGTGCACGCCGCCGCCTCCGGGGCCCGGAAACACACCGGCATCACCGTGGACGCACTGAACAACGCCGCATCCAACCTCGAACTTGCCATCGAGGGCGTCCCCAGCGGACTGATGCCCAACGGCCTCAACAGCGAACAGCTGGACTGCGTGGACCAGCTGCGGGACGCCTGCCGCGCCGCGCTCTCGGATTCCAAGGGGGACAGCGCCAACACGGCCGACGGCGGGCGCCAGCTCGCGCGCTCCCGGCTCATGGTGATCCTGGAACTCTGCGAACGGCTGCTGGCAGCCCGCGAGAACCGCGAGGTGGTCTGGTTTTCCCGCAACAGCGCCTTCGACCCGCAGCAGGGTTACTCCCAGCCGGACGAGTCCGCCCCCGCGCTGGTCAACATCGCCCCGCTCAGTGTCGCCGGACGGCTCCGGGAGGGCCTGTTCGCGGACCACACCGTTATCCTGACCTCGGCCACCCTGGCGATCGGGTCCGCCTTCGAACCGGCCGCCGGCGGCCTGGGCCTGGTGGGACCCGGCGCCCCCAGCTGGACCGGCGTCGACGTCGGCTCGCCCTTCGAATACCCCAAGCAGGGCATCCTCTACGTTGCCAAGCACCTGCCCAAGCCCGGCCGCGGCACGTCCCCGGAAGCGCTCGACGAGCTCGAGAAACTGATCCGGGCCTCCGGCGGCGGGGCACTGTGCCTGTTCTCCTCCCGCCGCGCCGCCGAGGACGCCGCCGAGGCCCTCCGGCCGCGGCTGGACATGTCCATCCTCTGCCAGGGCGATTCGACCATGACGGCGCTGGTGAAGCAGTTCGCCGACGAACCGGACACCTGCCTGTTTGGCACCATGTCCCTGTGGCAGGGTGTCGACGTGCCGGGGACCTCCTGCCGCCTCGTGGTGATTGACCGGATTCCGTTCCCGCGGCCCGACGACCCCCTGATGACGGCGCGGTCCCGGGCCGTGGCCCAGGCCGGCGGCAACGGCTTTATGAGTGTTTCCGCGACGCACGCCGCCATCCGCCTCGCCCAGGGCGCCGGCCGGCTGATCCGCACCACGACGGACAAGGGCGTGGTGGCTGTGCTGGACTCGCGGCTGTCCACCGAACGCTACGGCGGGTTCCTCCGCGCCGCCCTGCCGCCGTTCTGGCCCACCACGGACCCCTCGATCGCCCTCGCGGCGCTGGAGCGGCTCGCGAAGGAAGCCGGGCGCCCCGCCACGTAGCTCCGGCGGCTGTGGGGTACCTGCCCGGTTGTCCGGGAGGGAACGCGAAAGGCCCCGTCGGGCGTGGATCGCCGGCGGGGCCATGTTCGCTGGTACCAATTCGCTGGCACCAATTCGCTGGTCCCTAGAGGCTCTGGTCCTAGAGGGAGCGCAGCACCGAGACGACTTTGCCCATGATGACGGCGTGATCGCCGAGGATGGGCTCGTACTGGGTGTTCTGCGGCAGCAGCCACGTGTGGCCGTCACGCTGGCGGAAGGTCTTGACTGTTGCCTCGTCGTCGAGCAGTGCCGCCACAATGTCGCCGTTGACGGCATCGCCCTGCCGGCGCACCACCACCCAGTCACCGTCGCAGATGGCCGCATCAATCATCGAGTCACCGGCAACCTTGAGCATAAAGAGTTCGCCGTGGCCCACCAGCTGGCGGGGCAGGGGCATCACGTCCTCCACGACCTGGTCGGCCAGGATCGGTCCGCCGGCGGCGATCCGGCCGACCAGCGGCACCATGGCGGTATCCGTGGCACTGGCCAGCTCCGAAACGGACAAGCCGCCGACACTGCGCAGGCCGCTGGACTTCTCGACCCCTGAAATCTTCGCTGTCCCTTCATCGAGGGTCAGCGGCATCAGCACTTCCATGGCGCGGGGTCGCTTGGGATCGCGCCTCAGGTAGCCGAGCTTCTCAAGCTGCGAAAGCTGGTGCGTGACGCTGGACAGGCTCGCCAGGCCGACGGTGTCGCCGATTTCGCGCATGGACGGCGGGTAGCCGTTGTCCGTCACGGAGCGCTGGATGGTCTCCAGAATCTTCTTTTGCCGGACGGTGAGGCTCTTGGGGGGCCGGGCTGCCTGCGGGCTCCGCTGGGAGGCCTTGCCGCCAGTGGCTTGTGCTGCCATGTTCGCCAACGCCTTTCCGTTCCGCCCGGCCGCTGTGGCTGCAGCTGCCGGGAACTTCCGGCCTGAAATGTCAGACCCTGCTGATCAACTGCAGAAGTGGTTGTTCTTTGACTCAAACGTAGGCCAGCCGCACAGCTTTTTCAAACATTTGTTCTAGCGAGTCTCGACATTGTTCGTCAATAAGTGCTAAAACAGAACAAGCAAGATTCGAATATGTGTTCTAGTTTGTCGCAGTACGGACGGCAGACAGCTCGGTTAGGACGAATCGTTCGGTTCTTTGTTCGAAGGTCAGGCCGGTTGGCGGCGCGTACGTGGAGTACGCCGGGCGGCACAGTATGGTCCAGGAGGGCTCAGTTCATGTCAGCATCAAGCGCGTTTCACGACACTTTCGGCCGCGACGCATTCGGCGACTACGGCCGGCCCGGTAGCGGCCCGTCCGTCCAAGGCGTCCAGCACGGCCAGTCCGTCCAGCCAATCCAGTCCGGCCCGTCCGTCCAGCCCGGCCCTGGCGGTCGTGCCAAGCGGACGCAGCGGACGCAACAGGCACAGCAGGCTCCGCTGCGGCTCACCCGGCGGGGGCGTTTCGTCCTCATCGGAGTGCCGCTGATCCTGCTGGCCGCTCTGGTCCTTTCCTTCAGCGGTTTCCTCAACGCCCCGGCAAAGGCGGCGGACTCTGCCGCGGAACTCTCGCTGACGCCCACCGTCACGGTGACGGTGCAGCCCGGCGAGTCACTGTGGGCCATCGCAGAGGCGGTGGCGCCCGAGCGCGATCCCCGCGACGTGGTTGCCGACATCATCCAGCTGAACAACCTTGAGGCCGCCCGTGTTGTGCCGGGCCAGGCACTCTTCATTCCGTCCACCTAGTTCACGCCGTCCATGGAGTGCATTCCGTCCAGGTCGCTCATGCGGCTCCACGGATGCGCGTCTCCGGGCGCTCAACAGGCCGCCCGGCGGCCCCCGCAGGCGTCACAGTTTCGGGGCCCGCGCTGATCTCACTTAAACTGGACAAGTGACTGACCAGCTAGAGCGCCTGAACCGACTTCCCCTCCGGACCAACCTGCGGGGCCTGACCCCTTACGGGGCACCGCAGCTGGACGTCCCCATCCTGCTCAACGTCAACGAGAACACCCATGGCGTCCCGGCCGACGTCCGCGCCGCCATCTCCGAGGCCGTCACGATTGCCGCCGCCGGGCTGAACCGCTATCCGGACCGTGAATTCACGGAGCTGCGCGAGGCCTTGGCCGATTACCTCGGACACGGACTGGGCGCGGACAACATCTGGGCCGCGAACGGTTCCAACGAGGTTCTCCAGCAGATCCTCCAGGCCTTCGGCGGCCCGGGCCGGACCGCCCTTGGCTTCCCTCCCACGTACTCCATGTACCCGCTGCTGGCTTCCGGCACGGACACCGGGTACATCGCCGGGGTCCGCGCCGCTGACTACGGGCTGAGTGCCGAATCGGCCGCCCGGCAGGTCCGCGAACTCCAGCCGAACATCGTTTTCCTCTGCTCCCCGAACAACCCCACCGGCACCGGGCTTGGCCTGGACGTCGTCGAGGCGGTCTACGACGCCGGGGAGGCCAGCCAGACCATCGTGATCGTCGATGAGGCGTACCACGAGTTCGCCCACGACGGGACGCCCAGCGCGCTGACACTGCTGCCCGGCCGGGAACGGCTGATCATCTCGCGCACCATGAGCAAAGCCTTCGCCCTGGCCGGCGCCCGCGTCGGCTACATGGCCGCGGCCCCAGAGGTAACGGACGCCCTGCGCCTGGTCCGGCTCCCGTACCACCTCTCGGCCATCACCCAGGCGACAGCCCTGGCCGCCCTGCACCACCGGGTCGCACTGATGGCCGACGTCGAGGACATCAAGCGGCAGCGCGACAGGATCGTGTCCGAACTGCAGCGGATGGGCCTCAAGCCGGCCGCCTCCGACTCGAACTATGTCTTCTTCGGCGGCCTGGACAACCCGCACGAGGTCTGGCAGGAACTGCTGGCCGCCGGTGTGCTCATCCGGGACGTCGGTATTCCCGGGCACCTTCGTGTCACCGCCGGGACTGAGACGGAAACCACAGCCTTCCTGGAAGCGCTCGAACGGATCCTGGCCGGCCGCGCAGTGCAGCCCGCCTAGACTTAACCCAGGACATCCACCCTGCCTGAACGCCGGGCACCGTCGTCATCCAAAGGACACCCACATGAGCATCACCGGATCAACCGCTGCCGAGGGCCGGACCGCACGCATGGAACGGACCACCAGCGAGTCGTCGGTGCTGGTCGAGATCAACCTGGACGGCACCGGAGTCTCGGACATCAGCACCTCGGTCCCTTTCTATGACCACATGCTGACGGCGCTGAGCAAGCACTCCCTGATCGATATGACGGTCAAGGCCACCGGCGACACGCACATCGACGTCCACCACACGGTTGAGGACGTGGCCATCACCTTCGGCGAGGTCCTGCGCACCGCGCTCGGGAACAAGGCCGGGATCCGCCGCTTCGGCGAAGCCACGGTACCCCTCGACGAGGCCCTTGCGCACG
This sequence comes from Arthrobacter sp., assembly GCA_035466775.1. Classification (GTDB taxonomy): domain Bacteria; phylum Actinomycetota; class Actinomycetes; order Actinomycetales; family Micrococcaceae; genus Arthrobacter. The sequence goes on along the minus strand of DATIUQ010000053.1, from coordinate 7,051 downwards.
CCGTCGTTGATGTCTCCGGCCGCCCGTACCTCGTGCACGGCGGAGAACCCGCGGGCCAGGAGTACCATCTGATCGGCGGGCACTTCACCGGGTCCCTCACCCGCCACGTCTTCGAGGCGATCACCCTGCATGCCGGCATCTGCCTGCACATGAACGTCACCGCCGGCCGGGACCCGCACCACATCGTCGAGGCCCAGTTCAAGGCCTTCGCCCGCGCCCTGCGCGCCGCCGTCGAACCGGATCCCCGCGTCGAGGGCATCCCGTCCACTAAGGGTGCGCTGTGACCGGCAAAGTGCTGAAGGACGGCGCCATCATCGACCCCGACGCTGGCGCGAAGCCTGCGTCGCCCGAGGGCAAGCCCACCGTCACGGTCCTCGACTACGGCTCCGGCAACGTCCGCTCCGCCGTCCGCGCCCTGGAGCGTGCCGGAGCCGAAGTGATCCTCAGTTCCAAGCCGCAGGACGTGCTCAACGCCGACGGCCTCGTGGTCCCCGGCGTCGGCGCGTTCGAAACGGTGATGCGTGAGCTCAAGGCCGTCGACGGCATCCGCATGATCGGCCGCCGCGTGGCCGGGGGCCGCCCCGTGCTGGCCATCTGCGTCGGCCTCCAGGTCCTGTTCGAGGCCGGCGTCGAACACGGCACCGAAGCCGAAGGCATGGGGGAGTGGCCCGGCAAGGTCGAACTCCTTCCCGCCGACGTCGTGCCGCACATGGGCTGGAACACCGTGTCCGTCCCGGAAGGCTCCAAGCTCTTCGCCGGCGTGGAGGACGAGCGCTTCTACTTTGTCCACTCCTACGGGGTTCAAAAGTGGGACTTCGACGTCATCCAGCCCAGGATGACGGCGCCCCTGGTGACCTGGTCCGAGCACGGTGCCCCGTTCATCGCGGCCGTCGAAAACGGACCGCTGTGCGCCACGCAGTTCCACCCCGAGAAGTCCGGCGACGCCGGGGCGCACCTGCTGCGCAACTGGGTCGAAGGCCTGCGGGGCCGGTCCCGGACGGCGGAATCCGCGTCCGCGGACTCAGCGCCCACCGAAGCCGCGCCGTCCGCCCCTGCACCGGACGCCGGGACCGCCTAGATGTGGTCCATTGTGCTGATGGGCCTTGCCGGCCTGCTGGTCGGCGGGGCGCTGTCCTTCCGCCAGCAGAAGAGCCCGCGCTGGGTCCAGGCCGTGTTCTACGTCCTGGCCGGAATGGCGCTGCTGGCCGCCTACCTGCTGACCCTGCCTGCCGCCTGACACCCCGCAGCGCCCCGACCACCTGCCGTCCCTGAAGAGCTGAGGATCCCCGATGACCACCGAAACCCCGCTGCCCGTGCTGGAGCTGCTGCCCGCCGTCGACGTCGTCAACGGCCAGGCCGTGCGCCTCGTCCAGGGCGAGGCCGGCAGTGAGACGAGCTACGGCACGCCGCTGGAAGCCGCGCTCAACTGGCAGCAGCAGGGGGCCGAATGGGTCCACCTCGTCGACCTCGACGCCGCCTTCGGCCGTGGCTCCAACGCCGAACTGCTCCGCGAAGTGGTCGGCCGGCTCGACATCAAGGTGGAGCTCTCCGGCGGCCTGCGCGACGACGAATCCCTCGAGAAGGCCCTGGACCTGGGCGTGGCCCGTGTGAACCTCGGCACCGCGGCCCTGGAGAACCCGGAGTGGACCGCCCGGGTGATCGAGCGCTTCGGCGACAAGATTGCCGTCGGGCTTGACGTCCGAGGCACCACGCTGGCGGGCCGCGGCTGGACCAAGGAAGGCGGGGACCTCTGGGAGGTCCTCGGACGCCTCGAGGAGGCCGGCTGCTCCCGCTACGTCGTCACCGACGTCACCAAGGACGGCACCCTCCAGGGGCCCAACGTCGAACTGCTGCGCCAGATGGTGGAAAAGACCGGCAAGCCCGTCGTGGCCTCCGGCGGAATCTCCAGCCTCGACGACCTCAAGGTCCTGCGTTCCCTCGTGCCGCTCGGTGTCGAGGGCGCCATCGTCGGCAAGGCGCTCTACAACGGCAACTTCACGCTGCCCGAGGCCCTCGACGTCGCCGGCCGCCGCTAGGGAAGCACGCAGCATGGAGAACCCCCAGGGCGGCAACGCAGCTGACAGTCCCGTCCCCTCCCGCCAGTTGCCCGGACATATCGCGGCGGCCCTGGCCGGCGCCGGCGGAGCGACCGACTCGGCGGGCCAACCCTGGGCGGGTCGCAGCTTGGCCGGCGACGACGCGACGATCCACAACTTCGAGGACGACGACGGCGCCGCCGACACCGGCTACGTCACGGCGCTGGCGGCCCTCGCTGCCGGCGACGGCGACGAGGCGGCGGTGGTGGCCTCGCTGGCCACCGCACGGGTATTTGTGCCGATCCTCGCCACGCTCGCCGAAGAAGGCGAAGGCGCCGGCGGCCTGCACGCCGACAAGCAGGCCGACATGGCGCTTGTGACGCTCAAAGCCCCCGACGGTCGGACCGCGATGCCCGTGTTCACCTCCGCGGCGGCGCTCGAGGCCTGGCATCCCGAGGCGCGCCCCGTGGCCGTCTACGCGGCCCGCGCGGCACTCTCCGCGGTCGCCGAGGGCGCAGAGCTGCTCGTGCTCGACCCGGGATCAGCTGTCACCTTCGTGGTGCGCCGGCCGGCGGTGTGGGCCCTGGCGCAACAGCGGCCCTGGACGCCGTCGTACGCTGATTCCGAACTTGCCCGGAACGTTGGCGAGGCCGCGGTTGGCTTTCCCGCGGTCCGCCGTGTTGAAATTCATCCGGGCGGGGGAGTTGCCGCGGTTGCGGCCGATGGAAGGCAGCTCCCGGGCGGGGGCTCCGGCCCGGAGCTCCGCGTGGTGCTCTACCTTGAAGACGGACTCGACGCCGCCGGCGTCCAGTCCATCGTGTCCGGCCTCAACAACGCCTGGGCACGGAATGAAATATTTGCTGAGCGGGTTGACTCCATCGAGGTCAAATTGCAGCGCGCAGCACAGTAGCTGACGGCCGGCCGGGGCAATCCGGGGTGCTGCCGGAGGCGGTACCAGAAGGAAATAGTTTCGTGAACTTCGCGCTTTACCGGGAACTGCTGGCCGTCCGGCCCATCAGGCGGCTCCTGCTGGTCGGGATGGTTGCCCGCATACCGCACTCGGCGGCCGGGGTCCTCCTGACCCTGCATATTGTCCTGACTCTCGGGCAGGGCTACGCCGCCGCCGGCGCCGCCGCCGCCGTGATGACCATCGGCATCGCCGTCGGCGCACCCTGGCGCGGCCGGCGCGTCGACACCGTGGGCCTGCGGCGGGCGCTCATCCCGTCCGTCGTTTCCGAAGCCGTCATCTGGTCCGTGGTGCCGCACGTGTCCTACGAGGCCCTGCTTCCGCTGGTCTTCGTCGGCGGCCTGCTGACACTGCCCATCTTCAGTGTGGTGCGCCAGTCCCTCGGCGTCCTGGCCACGGGGGAGCAGCGCCGCACGGCGTTTGCCCTCGATGCGATCTCCACCGAACTGGTCTTTATGATCGGCCCCGCGGCCGGCGCCCTCGTGGCCACGGCCGGGTTCTCGGTCCTGGGACTGACCATCGTTGGCGTTGCGACGTCGGTGTCCGGGCTGTTCCTGATGTGGTTCAACCCGCCGACCCGCAGCGCCGAGCCTGCCCCCGGGTCCTATACGGGGTCCGACGCCGAGTCCGACGCAGCGTTCGAGGCCAGCCAGCAGGAGGGCGCCGAAGTCGCCGTCGTCGCCGCGGCGCCGGCCCACCTGCAGGAAGCCGCCGCCGAGTTCGCCCCGCTGGCCGCCGCCGGGGAGCGGCGCCAGGAACGGGCGGGGCTGCGGCAGAAGGTCGCCCACAATTTCGCCTGGTTCACCGCCGCCGTGGCCGCCGTCTTCGCGGTCGCGGCCGGGGCCGGCATGGTCCTCAGCGGCACCGACGTCGGCATCGTTGCCGCACTTGAATCCGGCGGACACCAGGCGGAGATCGGGCTGGTGTTCCTCTTCTGGTGCGCGGCCTCGGTGGTCGGTGGCCTTATCTACGGCGCCATGCACCGGCCCATCTCGCCGATCCTCCTGCTGCTGGGCATGTCCGCGCTGACCATTCCGATGGCATTCGCGCAGGACACCTGGACCCTGTGCCTGCTCTCGCTCCTGCCGGGTCTGCTCTGCGCCCCCGTGCTGTCGGCAGCCTCGGAGAAAGTTGCCGAACTCGTCGACGAGCGGCGCCGCGGCGAGGCCATGGGCTGGTACGGCTCGGCGCTCACCGGGGGTGTGGCCCTTGGGGCACCGCTCGCCGGGGTCTTCATCGACAGCGTCGGCCCCTCGGCCGGATTTGTGGCTGTGGGGCTGGGCGGCGTCGTCCTGTGCCTCCTGGGGCTCGTGCTGCAGCACCGCCGCCGGCTGCGTCTCGCCGCAGCATAAGGGCGCCGGGGCCGGCACCCGCTCACCACCGCGCCGCGGGGACTCCTTCCAGCAAGGGGCGTTAACGACGGCGGCGGCGGGCGGACCGAAGTCCGACCGCCGCCGAGTCGTATCTGGTATTGGGTCTAGTTGACCGGGCCGGTGTACTTCTCGCCCGGGCCCTTGCCCGGAGCGTCCGGAATGATGGATTCCTCGCGGAAGGCCAGCTGGAGGGACCGCAGTCCGTCGCGCAACGGTCCGGCGTGCTGGGAACCGATCTCGGGAGCCGCGGCCGTGACCAGACCGGCGAGGGCGGTTATCAGCTTGCGGGCCTCGTCCAGGTCCTTGAGCTCTTCGGCATTCTCCTCGGCGGCGAGGCCAAGCTTTACGGCGGCGGCGCTCATAAGGTGCACGGCGGCGGTAGTGATGACCTCGATCGCGGGCACCTCGGAGATGTCCCGGATCTGCTGTGAGACGTCGCCCCCGGCGCCGGCGGGCTCGTAAACGTGTGAATTACTGTCTGAAGTGCTCATGCTGGTAAGCTTGTCACAGACCGACTGATTGTCGTTATTTCGTTCCAGATTCTGATTCAGTTCCTCCGGAGCGGCATAACAGCCGGAACCCGTCCGCAACCAACATGCCCGTCATGCAGGTGCGCCGGACGGGATTTGTTCTGTAGAATCGACTTTCAGTTTGCAAGCGGAGTTCTCTCCCACCCGCGTCAGCCGCTGTCCTTCGGGAAGCTTCGCAAGAAGCAAGGTTGCCGGGTACCTGGTCGGGCATTCTTCCCGGGCACCAGCCCTGGCAGAATGCATGCCGCCTCACACGAGGCAGGCAGCTCCGATCTTCGAGGCCTTCGATTGCTCCGGCAATTGGGGGCCTTCTCTTTTTGCCGGTGGAATACCCCTCACGAACACAGGAGCTTTAACATTAGCGAGCCAAGAATCAATGAGCGTATCCGCGTCCCCGAGGTGCGGCTGGTCGGCCCTGCAGGCGAGCAAGTAGGCGTTGTCCGTATTGAGGATGCCCTGCGTTTGGCTGCCGAGTCCGATCTTGATCTCGTTGAAGTTGCACCGCAGGCCAAGCCTCCGGTGTGCAAGCTGATGGACTTCGGCAAGTACAAGTACGAAGCCGCGGTCAAGGCACGCGAAGCCCGGAAGAACCAGACCAACACGGTCCTGAAGGAAATCCGCTTCCGCCTGAAGATCGACACCCATGACTACGAGACGAAGCGCGGCCACGCGCTCCGCTTCCTCGGTGCCGGTGACAAGGTCAAGGCCATGATCCAGTTCCGCGGCCGTGAGCAGCAGCGCCCCGAGATGGGCATCCGCTTGCTCCAGCGCTTCGCCGACGACGTCGCCGAAGTCGGCGTTGTGGAGTCCAGCCCGCGGATCGATGGCCGCAACATGGTCATGGTGGTCGGTCCCCTGAAGAACAAGGCCGAAGCCAAGGCAGAGGCCCGGCGCGCATCGCAGCGTGCGGAAGCCAAGGCCGAGAACGAAGCCAAGGCTTCGGGTGGAGGCCGCGTTGACACGTCCGGCCCCGAGGCGCCCCTGACGCAGTCGCTCGCCGATCTGCTGCCGGAGGGCTACCAGGTCCGGACTGAGGCACCCGAGGCTGAGGCAACCGCAACGGAAGCTCCCGCCGCGGAAACCGCCGTCGTGGAGGCCCCGGCCGACAAGGTGGTGGCCGAAAAGGTCGAGGCGGACAAGGCTGAAGCCGTGGAGGCCCCGGCCGCCGAGGCCAAGGTTGAGGAAGCCCCGGCACAGAAGGCTCCCGTCTCGGCAGCGCCGAAGCAGGAGGCCCCCAAGGCGGCTCCGAAGCGTGAAGCCCCGAAGGCCGCCGTCAAGCCGGCAGCAGCCAAGGCGCCTGCGGCGCCCAAGGCCGCCGCCAAGGCTCCCGAAGCCGCGAAGGCTCCGGAAGCCGCGAAGGCTCCCGAGGCTGAAAAGGCCGCTCCGGCGGCAGCACCGAAGCCGGTTGCTGCTCCGAAGCCGGTCCCGCGTCCCGCGGCGCCGAAGCCTGCTGCACGGCCGGCTGCCCCGAAGGCCGCCGTCAAGCCGGGCACCAAGAAGACCAACTAGTTCAGGGCTGCCGGACAGCAATGTCCGGCAGCAAGCAACCAGCACGCCGCCCGCAGGGGCGGCTGCACGAAAGACTGCAGACCTTGTCTGCGGATACGTAAGGAGATCGGTTCCCATGCCGAAGATGAAGACCCACAGTGGTGCTAAGAAGCGCTTCAAGCTGACCGGCAGCGGCAAGCTGCGCCGCCAGCAGGCCAACCGCCGCCACTACCTCGAGCACAAGTCCTCCAGGCTGACCCGCCGCCTCGCCGGCGACAAGATCGTCTTCAAGGGCGACGCCAAGGTCATCCGGAAGATGCTCGGCATCTAAGTTCCAAGTTCTCTGACTGTTTGCCACCTGGCAGCAGTCAACTACCAAAAAGGCTTCTCAGGCCAGCCGGTTGATCCGGCAGTAGACGCTTGGGATCAGATTTTCGAAGGAGTACGCACGTGGCACGTGTGAAGAGGGCGGTCAACGCCCACAAGAAGCGCCGGGTTATTCTTGAGCGCGCAAAAGGCTACCGTGGACAGCGTTCACGCCTGTACCGCAAGGCCAAAGAGCAGCTGCTGCACTCGTTTGTGTACAGCTACGGCGACCGCAAGAAGAAGAAGGGCGACTTCCGCCGCCTGTGGATCCAGCGCATCAACGCTGCATCC
>DATIUQ010000052.1:0-21773 GCA_035466775.1 Arthrobacter sp. | reverse complement strand
TACCTGGCGCGTTTATAGAACGGCAGGTCGACGACTTCGAACGGCTCTGCCTTACCTCGCAGGTCGATATCCAGGGTGGTGCCAACAGCGGTGAACTCAACGTCCACGTAGGCCATGGCAATGGGGTACCCCAGGGTGGGTGAGGGCTGGCCGGAGGTGACTTCGCCTACCACGTTGCCGTCCTTGAGGACCGGATAGTGGGCCCGGCCTGCACGGCGGCCGAGTCCCTTGAGCCCGACGAGCCTTCGGCCTGTGGTGGAGCCGGCGCCGGCGTCCTTCTTCGCGGCGAGCGCCGCCTTCCCCACGAAGTCGCCTTCCTTGGACAGTGCGACGACGGGTCCCAGGCCTGCGGCGAAGGGATCGCCCTGCAGGGAGAGCTCATTCCCGTAGAGCGGCATGCCTGCCTCAAGCCGGAGTGAGTCGCGTGAGGCCAGCCCGGCGGGGGTCAGCTCCCCGTCCTCGGCAATGGCGATGAGTGCCTGCCACAGGCCGGTGGCGTCGTCGTTGGACACGAAGATCTCAAACCCGTCCTCGCCGGTGTAGCCGGTGCGGGCGAGCAGCAAATCCAGTCCGGCGCCGCCCACCAGGAACGGAACCTCGACGGCGGCATAGTACTTCAGTTCCGTCACCTGGCTGTGCCGGGCTGCGGGGACCAGCCGGAGCAGCAGTTCCTGCGCCGCGGGGCCTTGGACGGCGATCAGTGACGTCACGGCGGAGGCGTCATTCACCTCCACATCGAACCTGGCAGCCCGCTTGGAAAGCTCAGCAGCCACCACTGCGGCGTTGCCGGCGTTGGGGACCACCAGGAAGCGGTCGGTACTGCCTTCTGCGCTGCCGGCGGTTGCGGGACGGCGGTACGTGATGAGGTCGTCGATGATGCCGCCGTCCTCATTGCAGATCAGAGAGTACTTGGCCTTGCCCACCGGCATGGCGGAGATCTTTCCCACCAGCGCGTAGTCCAGGAAGGCGGCCGCGTCCCGCCCGGTCACCCAGACTTCGCCCATGTGCGAGAGGTCGAACAGGCCGGCGCTATTCCGGACGGCGTGGTGTTCGGCGAGCTCGGAGCTGTACTTGAGCGGCATCTGCCAGCCGCCGAAGTCGGTGAAGGATGCCCCCAGCTTCTTGTGCTCGTCGTACAGGGCAGTGTGCTTCTCAGCCATGGAGCGTGTCCTTAGTTTTCGAACTCGGAAAGCGGCGGGCAGGAGCAGATCAGGTTCCGGTCCCCCGCTGCGCCGTCGATGCGGCCCACCGGCGGGAAGTACTTGTCCTGCTTAAGCGATTTCACCGGGAACACGGCCTGCTCGCGGGGGTAGGCGCGGTCCCAGTCGCTGCTGATGGCCGCGGCGGCCGTGTGCGGAGCGTTCCGGAGCGGGCTCTCTGCAACAGTGAAGTCACCGTCCGCCACCTGGTCGATTTCGGCGCGGATCGCGATCATGGCCTCGATGAAGCGGTCGATTTCCCCGAGGTCCTCGGACTCCGTGGGCTCCACCATGAGCGTCCCCGCGACGGGGAAGGCCAGGGTGGGGGCGTGGAAGCCGTAGTCGATGAGCCGCTTGGCCACGTCCTCGGCCGTGACCCCGGTCCGTGCCGTGAGCTCGCGCAGGTCAAGGATGCACTCGTGTGCCACAAGCCCGCCTTCGCCGGTGTAGAGGACCGGGAAGAAATCGTTCAGGCGGGCTGCGACGTAGTTCGCTGCCAGCAGCGCGGACTTGGTGGCCTCGGTGAGTCCGTGGCCGCCCATCAGCTTCACGTACGCCCAGGAAATGGGGAGCACGCCCGCGGAGCCGTACTTTGACGCCGAGATCGGCACGTCGTTGCCTTCGGTCCAGGTGGCGGCGTTGCCGGGCATGAACGGTGCCAGGTGTGCTTTGGCAGCAACGGGCCCGACGCCGGGTCCGCCGCCGCCGTGCGGGATGCAGAAGGTCTTGTGCAGGTTCAGGTGCGAAACGTCGCCGCCGAACTTGCCCGGCTGCGCCAGCCCGACAAGCGCGTTGAGGTTGGCGCCGTCGATGTATACCTGGCCGCCGGCTGCGTGGACGGCGTCGCAGACTTCACGGACGTCGGCGTCGTACACCCCGTGAGTGGACGGGTACGTGATCATGATGCAGGACAGGGCATCCTTGTTGGCTTCGATCTTGGCGTACAGGTCAGTGTGGTCAATGGTTCCGTCCGGTGCCGTGGCCACCACCACCACCTTCATGCCGGCCAGGACTGCGGACGCGGCGTTCGTGCCGTGCGCCGAGGCCGGGATCAGGCAGACCTTGCGCTGCTGGTCCCCGCGGGAGTGGTGGTAGCCGCGGATCGCCAGCAGTCCGGCGAGCTCGCCCTGCGAGCCGGCGTTGGGCTGGATGGACACCTGGTCGTACCCGGTGATCTCGGTCAGCTGCGCCTCGAGGTCGGCAATCAGTTCGCGCCAGCCCTCCGTCTGGGAGTCCGGGGCGAAGGGGTGGATGGAGGCGAACTCGGGCCAGGAGATGGCTTCCATCTCGGCCGTGGCGTTCAGCTTCATGGTGCAGGAACCCAGCGGGATCATCGTGCGGTCCAGTGCGAGGTCGCGGTCCGAGAGCCGGCGGATGTAGCGCAGCAGCTGGGTTTCGGAGCGGTGCGTGTTGAAGACCGGGTGCTGGAGGTAGTCGGAGGTGCGCTCGACGGCGGCGTCCAGCGCAAAGCCGGAATCACCGGCTGATTCTGCGTCTGCGACGCCGGCACCGAAGGCGGCGACGACGTCGGCGACAATGGCCGCCGTCGTCGCTTCATCGGTGGAGATGCCGACGGTGTCCGCGTCGATGCCGCGCAGGTTGATGCCCTTGGCCTCGGCGGCGGAGACGATGTCCGCTGCCTTGCCCGGCACGGAGACGGTGACGGTGTCGAAGAAGGAGGTGTGCAGCACGTCCAGGCCGGCGGCCTTGAGCGAGGCGGCGATGGTCCGGGCGTGGCCGTGCGTGGTCTCGGCGATTGCCTTGAGGCCGTCCGGGCCGTGGTAGACGGCGTAGAAGGAGGAGACGATGGCCAGCAGCGCCTGGGCGGTGCAGATGTTGGACGTGGCCTTCTCGCGGCGGATGTGCTGCTCGCGGGTCTGCAGCGCCAGCCGGTAGGCGGGGACGCCGGCGTTGTCCTTGGAGACACCGACGAGGCGGCCGGGCATGGAGCGCTCCAGGCCCTTCTGGACCGCCATGTAGGCGGCGTGCGGGCCGCCGAAGAACAGCGGGACGCCGAAGCGCTGGGCGGAGCCGACGGCGATGTCCGCGCCCTGCTCGCCCGGAGGTGTGATGAGGGTCAGGGACAGCAGGTCCGCGGCGACGGTGACGAGTGCGCCGCGTTCCTTGGCTTCGGCGATCACGGCGGTGTGGTCGAACACGCGGCCGGAAACGCCGGGCTGCTGCAGGACGACGCCGTTGATGACGCCCTCGGGCAGTCCCTTGCTGAGGTCGGCGACCTCGACCTCGAAGCCGAGGGCCTCGGCGCGGCCCTTCACGATCGCGATGGTCTGCGGGAGGCAGTCGGCGTCGAGGACGGTCTTGCCGTCGTGGGCCGTCTTGTTCTTGTTGGCGCGGCGCATCATCAGCACGGCCTCCGCCACGGCGGTGGCTTCGTCCAGCAACGAGGCGTTGGCGATCGGCAGGCCGACGAGGTCCTGGACCATGGTCTGGAAGTTCAGCAGCGCCTCGAGCCGGCCCTGGGAGATTTCCGGCTGGTACGGCGTGTAGGCCGTGTACCAGGCCGGGGCCTCGAGGATGTTCCGGCGGATGACGGCCGGAGTGACGGTGTCGTAGTAGCCCTGGCCGATCATCTGGACCGCGGTCTTGTTCTTCGCGGCCAGCTGGCGCAGTTCGGCCAGGACCTCGACTTCGCTGAGCGCTGCGCCGAGCGAGAGCGGGGAGTCCTGGCGGATGTCCTTCGGAACGGCGGTGTCCACGAGGGCGTCGACGGTGTCGTAGCCGACAGCCTTCAGCATGGCGTCGACGTCGGACTGACGGCGGGCGCCGATGTGCCGGTCAACGAAGGACGTGGAGGCTGAGGAAACAGTCACAAGGAACTCCATCACTAAGGCGGCGCAGGGTACGCCACATTGATTCGGGTTCCTCCCCGCTCTGTATTGGACCTGAGAGTTTCCGCGCAGCCGTGCTCTCGCATGGCTCCGCTTGCACCGTCGGTGAGCACAGCATGTCAAAAGACAGCCTGCTACTTTCCAGAGTTGCCTTGCCGCGGCGGTACATGGGCCTGAGAGATTCCTGGGGAGGGTTTGCTCCTACGGCGCCTGCTTGTACCTACAAGCAGAACTCTCCCGCCGCAGATCAAAGGCATATTAACTTGGCGTGACAACAGTCACAGCTCTCATTGTCCTACGCCCGGCCCGCGTCCGCAAACCAGCGACCGGGCGCCGCCGAGCGTTACGCGCCGGGACCGCCGTCGGGCGCCAATTCGCGGGTCCGCCGCGGGCTGGCCATGTCGGGCTCAGCCGCGGAGCCGCCCCAGTGCGGTGAGGAGACTTTCGACGTCGGCGCCGACCTCCGGGCGCGCACCGCCAGGCCCGCGCGCCAGCATGGCATTGAAATACAGCCCGTCCCCCATGTAGAGGACCGGCTTGGCCATGGCGGGACCGACGTCGGCGGCCAGCAGTTCCAGCCAGGACGCCTGGACGGCGGCCATCCGCCGCAGGGTTTCCTGATGGGCCACTTCGGCCAGCCGGGTGGCGGCGACGAAGACCCGGTCCAGCGGGGTGTCCGCCCAGACGGAGGACTTGATGAAGAACGCGGCGGCGCCTTCCGGGGCGGCGGCCATGGCGGCGAGGTCCTCGGCGAGCAGCCGGTCCAGCCTTTCCAGCAGGACGGCGATCATCGCTTCCTTGGTGGGAAAGTGGTACAGCAAGCCGCCCTTGGAGACGCCGGCCAGCTTTGCCACGGCATCCAGCGTCGCGGCACGCTCGCCCTCTTCGATCAGGAGGGATTCGAACGCGTCGAGGACGGCTTCGCGGGCGACGGGTTTTCTGGCCATGCGTCCCATCATGCCCCGTGGCGGAGGAGTTCCTTAACGCCGGGTTTCTTAACTGTACCGTCCAGACGGTACAGTTAAGATCATGAGCAACACGTCCTTCCCCCGCACCAGCACCGGCGCCGCTGGCAACTACGCCGTCGGCAGAGCGCCCAACGCTGAGACATTCGACCAGGTGCCGCGGGCGCCGTGGCGCGACTGGCTGGCGCTGGCGCTGCTGATGTTTCCCGTGCTGCTCGTGGCCGTCGACAACACAGCCCTGACCTTCGCGCTGCCGGCCATCGCGCGCGGCCTCGATGCCACCGGAGTCGAGCTGCTCTGGATTGTCGACGCCTACCCCCTGGTCCTGGCCGGTCTCCTCGTGGCCATGGGCAGCCTCGGCGACAGGATCGGCCGCCGGCGGCTGCTGTTCATCGGCAGCACGGGTTTCGCTGCCGTCTCGGCGGTCACGGCCTTCGCCCCCAGCGCCGAATGGCTGATCGCCGGACGAGCAGGGCTGGGATTCTTCGGCGCCATGCTGATGCCTTCCACCTTGTCCCTGATCCGCAATATCTTCCCCGAGCCCAACCGGCGCCGGCTGGCCGTGGCCATCTGGGCCGCAGGCTTCTCGGGCGGCGCCGCGCTGGGCCCGATTTTCGGCGGATGGCTGGTCGAGCACTTCTGGTGGGGCGCTGTCCTGCTGGTCGCTGTGCCGATCATCCTCCCGCTACTGGTCCTGGGGCCGGCCCTGATCCCGGAATCCCGCGACCCGAACCCGGGACGGGTGGACGTGCCCAGCATCGTCCTGTCCCTGCTGGTGATGGTGCCCGTGGTGTACGGCATCAAAGTCCTGGCCACCCACGGCCTTGCCGTGGAACCGCTGGCCGCCATCGGCTTCGGCCTGCTGATGGGCTATGTCTTCATCCGTCGCCAGCGGCGCCTCTTGCAGGCCGCCCCGGCACAGAACAGTCCGGCACAGAGCGGTCCGGCACAGAGCAGTCGCGCCCAGGCCGGCGCCGGGGCGCGGAACCGCACCGCTCCGCTGCTGGATATCAGCCTCTTCGGCAACCGGATCTTCAGCACCGCCATCATCGCGAACGTGTTGGCACTGTTCTCCTTCAACGGCTTCATCCTGTTCCTCGCGCAGCACTTGCAGCTGCTGGAGGGGCAGTCCCCGTCGGAATCCGGCGTGGCCATGGTTCCCGCCTTGATCGCCACCGTGGCGGCGGGCCTGCTGGTGGTGCCGCTGGTGAAGAGGGTCCGCCCTGGTTTCGTGGTGGCCGGCGGGCTGCTCCTGAGCGCCGCCGGCTACTTCCTGGTGGCCTTCGGCGATCACGGCAACGGCCCGGCGCTGCTGCTGGCGGCCCTGCTGGTGCTGTGCCTCGGCGTCGGCGCTGCGGAGACCATCTCCAACGACCTGATCCTGGGCGCCGCTCCCGCGGAGAAGTCCGGCGCGGCGGCCGCGATTTCCGAGACCGGCTACGAAATCGGCTCGCTGCTCGGCACCGCCATTCTGGGCTCGATTCTGACGGCCTCGTACCAGGGCAATCTTCGGCTGCCCGCCGGCGTCGCCGAGGCCGTCCCCGCCGAGGCGTCGGCCCAGGCCGGCGAGACGCTTGCGGGGGCCGTGGAGCTGGCCCAGGCCCTCCCGGGTCCTCTGGCGGAGGCAGTGATGACCGCCGCCCGGGCCGCTTTTGACTCGGGCGTCCACATCACGGCGGCCATCGCGCTGGTCCTGATGGCCGGGGCGTCAGTCCTCGCCGCCGTCGTCCTCCGGAAAGTACCAACGGCACGGTAGTCCTGAGTGGTTGCCTGCAGGGTTAAATGCCGAGCGCCCGGCGCCGGTGGGAACCGGAGCCGGGCGCTGAAACTGCCGGGGGACGCTACTTGCCGTCCGCCGTGGTGACGCTGGCGTTGGCCCGCATCGTCTCGGCGTTGACCATCCAGGCGTACTGCTCGAACTTGGCGATGAACTCGTGCAGCAGGTCAGCCGTCGTGGGGTCCTCTTCGTCCACTGCGTCGTGGACCTTGCGCATGGTGCCGACGGCGGCCTCGAGGGCGGCGACGATCCGCTCGATGGCGTCTTTCGTGTTGATCAGGCCGGCCGGGAATTCGGCGAGTGAGGTGGACTTGGACACCGTGGAGCTGCGGCCGTCCGGGAGGGCGTGAAGGGCGCGCATGCGCTCCGCCAGGTCGTCCGCGAAGGCGCGGGCCGAGTCAATGATCTCGTCCAGCTGCAGGTGGAGGTCCCGGAAGTTGGTCCCGACGATGTTCCAGTGCGCCTGCTTGCCCTGGACGTGAAGTTCGATCAGGTCCACGAGCACTGCCTGCAGGTTCGTCGTGAGCGTAGGTGATGCTTTCATGCGTCCTCCTGAGTAGGTCCGATACCGTTGCGCTTCTGTTGAAACTGCTGTGGAAGCTGCCGGTACCGCCAGATCCGATGCCAACGACGCTACCCCAGGGCACGGAGGGACCGCGACGCTTGGGCAAGAATTTCTCGGTCAGCTTACTAAGTTGGCTTACTACCTGCCGGGGAGGCCGCTCGGGGGGCGTTCAGACCGCTTCGTTGAGCACCGGCCCGTGCGGGAAGATGGCCCTCGTGATACCGCCCGCAGTGGTCTCTGCCAGTTGGGCGAGGTAGTCATTGCGGCGTTTCGGCGTGATCCGGGACTGGGGCTCGAAGCCCTGCCCGGAATCGTCCGAGTAGTGCGCGGACAGGCCGTCACGCATGAGCCGGATGGCCTCGGCGCGCTGCTGGGAGACCGCCGCGTGGGTGGATCCAAGTTCCGCGGCCAACTCCTTGACGGTCCGGTCGCCAAAGTAGATCTCCTCGACGACGTAGCGCATCCGCTCGGGGAGGGACTTTACCGCGGCGCGGAGGTACTGGAGCCGCTCGTCCGCAAGGACGGAGTGCTCCGGGGTCAGGGTCTCGGCGGCCAGCGTGTCCACCACGGCTTCATCCAGCGGCGTCAGGGTCCGGGAGGCATCGGCGAGGGCTGCCTCGACGACGCTCTGCTGGACACCCAGGGCGGCAGCAATCTCGTCGACGCTGGGGGTGCGTCCGAGGGCTGCGGCGAGGGTTTCCTGGACCGACATCGTCTCTTTGATCCGGCGCCGTGCCGAGCGGGTGGCCCAGTCACTGGCCCGCATCTCGTCGGCAAACGCGCCCAGGATCCGCCGGCGCGCGAAGGCACCGAAAGGCACACCGAGATCCGGGTCGAAGGAGTCCGCCGAGGTGATCAGGGCAATGGCGCCCGCCGACGCCAGGTCATCGCGGGAAAGGTGTGACGCCTTTGAGCACAAGTCTGAGACGAGGTAGCCCACCAGCGGAAGATGCTGTGTGACCATCTCGTTGCGTTCCACGCGATTCAATAGAGTGTCCCCCCATGAGACAGGATCCGGCAGCCTTAAACGAACAAGAGCCGCACCCGAAATGGGCCCCGTGCTTCCCCCATGGAAGTCGGTGTTCAAAACCCGGGCGCGGCACCCAAGACGAAACCTATCACCTGATCCCCTCTCTGCGTGTAACCTCAGGGAAAAGCTTGGCTGAAAATGCGGTAAGGCTTCTCGGCCGGGGGTGGCAAGGGGAATGGGGCCCATGGGTGCAGGTGATCTTTCGGCGGCTCTCTGGCAGGAGCGCCGCCAGCTGGAGTTGCTCTTGTTCAGGCTGGAAACGCAACGGCTTCATGTCCTGGCCGGCAATCTCCAGTGGTTGAGCTTTACGGCCTCCGAAGTGGAGAGTGTTCTTGACCGGCTGCGCTTCGAAGCTCTGGCCCGGAGTGTCGAGTCGGCCGCCGTGGCAGCCGAGTGGGGTTTGCCCGCCCAGGCGACCCTGAACGAGCTCGTCGCGGGGGCACCGCCCGGCGCCTGGGCGGAAGTCCTGCAGGATCATCTGGACGGGCTGCGCGGATTGCTGCGGCAGCTCCACGATGCCGCAAGCACCAACGAAGACACGCTGCGGAATCTCAACCATCCGGAAGCGTCCGGCGCGTCCGCCGGACCGCGCAGCGGCGACACCCCCTCCTTACCGGCGGACACTGCTGGCGTTCTTGACCAGCTGACGACGGCGGGAAACATTGAGCGCGCCCTGGCGGTCACCCGCCGGACCAACCAGCCCATGCTCGACCAGTACCTCGGCGGCAACCGCGATTGACCGGCGGCTGAGTCCCGGGAACTGACCCGGCCCGGCAGTTAGTCCGTGGCGGGCGGCGTCGGGGACGGGACCGCCGGCGGCAAAAGCCCGCGCAGCGCTTCTTCCGTGTCTTGGCCGGCGTCCGCGCCCGCTTCTGCTGCCGCCAGGTTCGCTGCGGCAATGGCCTCGATGACTTCCCGGCGCTGGATCGGCACACCGCGGGGCGCCTCAATGCCTATCCGAACACCGTCACCGCGGCCTTCCAGAACCGTGATGACGATCCCGTCGCCGATCATGATCTGTTCGCCCGGCTTGCGTGTAAGTACCAGCATCCTCTCAATCTACCCTTCGCTGTGTGGAGCTGCCGACGAATCCTGCTGCTTGTGCGTGGATCGTGCCGCGCATCTCAGATCCTGACCGAACGGGCCTGGCCGGAGTCGATCCAACCCACAGGCAGTCCTAGCGTGTTGACGGTTTCCGGGGTCGCGGTCTCCGCGGCGCCCACGACCGCAACCGCAGTGATGTCCAGTTGTGCGGCGAGCACCCCCACCCAGCGCTCGGTGTCCTCCCGTTTGCGTCCGGCGTCGACCACTACCCAAAGCTGGTCGGCGGACAGTGCGGCGACGGACTGGAGCCGCGCGAGCGCATCGCGGGCCTTCCCGAGGCCGAAGGCAACGAGCACGGTCTGGTCCGTCAGCACGGCATGGGCGCGGGCCGCCGTCGCACCCTGGCGTCCTTCGACGTGCAGATGACCGTAGGCGGACAGCTTCCCGGCCGTGCGCACATCGGCGCCTCCGGCCGCCGTGGACATGGCCAGGGCCGTGTCCAGCGCGTCGTCGCCAAGTCCCACAAGGACCACCAGGTCGCCCGTACCGCTCAGCGGCACCGGCACGGACTCGCGCGCCGGTGCCGGTGCCGGTGCGGGCGCCGGCTCGGCCCGAATGCCGGCGGGGCCGCGCAACCCGGTGCCGAGCTGTTCGAGCAGCTCGGCGAAGTCAGGGGACTCCGTTGAGAGGCCGGGGTTCCCGGGGCGGTGCAGGCTCAGTTCGGCGGCGTCGGCTTCCTCGAGCAGGGCCGCAATCGCGGCCCCCTTCAAGTCGTGGGCCGGCGCCGCGGGTTTTCCGGCCCCCGCGGACGGTGCGGCCGCCGCGGCGGGCGCGTCTGCTTCGGACAGGATGTCGGGATCGGGAACCACCTCACCGGTGACCACCTCATGCCCCGTCACCACCTCGACGATCGCCTCGTAACGGTCGCCGGCGAAGAGCCCGGCGATCCCTGGGCTGATGACGCGTTCCGCGGAGACGATGCGCGCGGCGGGGCCGTGCTGCTGTTCCGCCTTGCGGCGGATCTCCTCCAGCGAGGCGCCTTTAAGCCGAAAGCGGTTCTGCATGGCGAACGACTCCTACTGTTTCGATCCGGACGTTGGCTGAGGTGACTTCGCGGTAGGACAGTACCGGCACCGAGCCGGGCTGCGCTCCCACGAGGCGGCGGATGGCAGGGCGGAGCGCCGGCGCACAGACCAGCACGGCCGGCCGGTTGGCGGCGGCCGCGGAGTCGACGGCGGAACGCACGGAGCGGAGTACGGCGTCGAGCCGGTCCTGATTCATCACGATCTGGCTGCCGCCCTCGGCGGGACGCATGTCCTCGAGCATGTGCTGTTCCAAGACCGGGTCGATCATGATCACGTTCAACACGGGGCCGTCCATGAACTTGGCCGTCAGCGCCGGGCCGAGCGCCTGCCGCGCGGATTCGACCAATGATTCCGGGTCCGTGGAGACCTTGGCGCGGAGGGTGAGCGCCTCGTAGATCCTGGCCAGGTCGTTGATGGGCACCTGCTCATCCAGCAGGCCCTGGAGCACGCGCTGCAGCTCGGCGAGGGAGAGCAGCGCGGGAGTGAGTTCGTCCACTGCGGAGGGGCTCTGTTTCCGGACGCCCTCGGTCAGGACGCGGACGTCCTCGCGGGACAACAGCCGGGCGGCATTGGCGGTGACAATGGAGGACAGGTGGGTGACCAGGACGGAGACGCGGTCGATCACGGTGGCGCCGGTCATCTCCGCGTTGTGCCGCATTTCCGCCGGGATCCATTTCCCGGCCAGGCCGAATACGGGTTCGATCATCGCGACGCCGGGGAGCGAATCAAGGCTGTCGCCCAGGGCCAGCATCTGGCCGCTGGGGGCGGTGCCGGCGCCTGCCTCGACTCCGGCGATCCGGATCGAGTAGCTCGCCGGGGGCAGGTCCACGCTGTCCCTGGTGCGGACCGGGGGGATGACCAGGCCCAGCTCCATGGCAATCTTGTGCCGCAGGGACCTCACCCGGGCCAGCAGGTCATCCGAGGCGCCGGAGACCATGTCCACGAGGTCCGGGGCGAGCAGGATCTCCACCGGGTGGACGCGCATGTCCTCAAGCAGCTTCTCGTTCGGATCCATTTCCGGGAAGTTCAGCGCGCTCGCCTCGGCGTCGCGGGTCTTTTCCTCCTGCACCTTTTGGGCTGCGATCCGGCGCGACGCGAAGATCAGCCCGGCACCGACCAGGATGAACGGCAGCGGCGGCATGCCGGGGATGAGGGCCATGGCGACGGCGGCGACGCCGGCGATCATCAGCGCGTTGGGCGACTGCATCAGCTGGGTGGACGCCGTGCGGCCCATGTCCGATTCCGCGTTGGACCGGGTCACGATCATGCCGGTGGAGACGGCCATCAGCAGGGCCGGGATCTGGGTCACGAGGCCGTCGCCCATGGTCAGGATGCCGTAGGTGTTCACGGCGTCGCCGATCTCCATGCCGCGCTGCAGCATACCGATCGCGATGCCGCCGACGAAGTTGATGATGATGATGATGAGCCCGGCGATGGCGTCGCCCTTGACGAACTTCGAGGCGCCATCCATGGCGCCGTAGAAGTCGGCCTCGGCCGATACTTCGGCGCGGCGTTCGCGGGCCTGGGTGTCCGTGATCAGACCGGCGTTGAGGTCGGCGTCGATCGCCATCTGCTTGCCCGGCATGGCGTCCAGGGTGAAGCGGGCACCGACTTCTGCCACGCGCTCCGCACCCTTGGTGACCACCACGAACTGGATGACCACGAGGATGAGGAACACGACGGCGCCGATGATCATGGAGCCGCCCACTGTCACCTGGCCGAACGCCTCAATGACCTGACCGGCGTGCCCCTCCCCCAGAATCAGCCGGGTGGAGGCGACATTCAGGCCCAGCCTGAAGAGAGTGGCCACCAGCAGCAGCGACGGGAAAACGGAGAAATCCAGCGGCTTCTTCACGAACATGCTGGTCAGCAGGACCAGGAGCGCCAGCAGGATATTGCAGACGATCAGGACGTCCAGCAGGGGCGCGGGCACCGGAACAATCAGCAGCAGCACAATGCCGACGATGCCGATCGGCACTGTCAGCGGGGCGAGCCTGTTCTTCATGGTGCGGTCCTTTCACAGACGCTGGCTGGAGAGATGTTCATAGGGCCGTGGCCATCCGGTGCATGCCGCGGGCGGCGCCGCGGGCCTTGAGCGACATCACGAAGGCCAGGACTCCGGCCACCGCGCGGTAGAAATCCACCGGGATCTCCTGGCCCAGCTCGCAGGCGCTGTGCAGGGCCCGGGTCAGCGGAATGTCCTGGACCATCGGCACGTTTTTCGCCTCGGCCTCTTCCCTGATTCTGGCCGCAATGTGGCCGGAGCCCTTGGCCACCACGCGGGGCGCGGACTTTCCGGGTTCGTATTTGAGCGCCACGGCGAAGTGTGTGGGGTTGACCAGCACGACGTCGGCGTCGCCGATCGCGGCGATCATGCGGTTCCGGCTCATCGCCATTTGCCGGGCCCGCCGCTGGGACCGGATCAGCGGGTCGCCTTCGCTGCTCTTGTTCTCGTCCTGGACTTCCTTCTTGGACATCCGGGTCTTCTTGCGGTTGCGGCGCATCACGACGAAGAAGTCGGCCGCCGCCAGCACGATGCCGGCCGCCACGGCAAACTGGACCAGTGAGGCGATGCCGCCGCCCGCGGCCTGCACGACCCCCGAGACCGGCATTCCCCCGGCAGTCAGCAGCACCGGAACCAGCCCCTGCACGACGCTGTAGAGAACGAGCCCCACCACACTGGCCTTCAGCAGCGCCTTGACCCCGCCCCAGATCGCCTGGGTGCCGAAGACGCGCTTCAGGCCGCTGAGCAGCTTGAAGTGCTCGAAGTCCAGCTTGAATTTCTTCATGTGCACACCGCCCTGCAGCGCTGCGCCGGCGAGGACCACGATGAACACCACGATCAGCATGGGTCCGATGATCCCGGCGATGGAGGCGAGTCCGTCCTCCAGTGCTTGGACGGCCTTGCCCGGATCCGGGGCCGCGACGATGCCGCGGACGCTGAAGAGCTGGTCCGTGGCGGCGTTGGAGGCGCGTTCGACGGTGGCCGGAATCATGATGGCGGCGGCGCCGACGCCGATCCACGCGGTGAGGTCCTGGGATCGGGAAAGCTGGCCCTTGGAGCGGACCTCCTTCATCCGTTTGTCGGTGGCTTCCTCGGTTTTTTCTTGTGAATCCGACATCAGCCCACCCCCAGTACTGTCTTGGCAGCCTGGTTGGCGAGGCTGGAGACGATCCTGGGCAGCGCCAGGAACATAAATCCGGCCAGCATCAGGGTCATCAGGATCTTGAGCGGGAAGCCGAGCGAGAAGGCGTTGAGTGCCGGGGCCACACGGGTCAGCAGGCCCAGTCCGACGTCGGCGAGGAACAGTACCACCACGAGCGGTCCTGCGATCTGGACTGCGGCGAGGAACATGCCGGTGACAGCCGACGTCATGGCCTGGACCGGCTGGCCCAGATCGATGCCGCCAGCCAGGGGCAGGGCCACGAAGCTGCCCGTGAGCCCGGTGATGACGAGCTGGTAGCCGTCGGAGGCGAACAGCAACGCCAGCGCGGCCATCTGTAGGAGCCTGGTGAACTGGGCGCCGTTGACGTTCATCTGGGGGTCAAAACTCTGGGCCAGCTGAAACCCGCTGAAGAGGTCGATGAGGCTGCCGGCGGACTGGACGGCGGAGAAGACCACCAGCACCAGGAAACCCAGGGCCAGCCCGGTGACGAGCTCCAGGACCACGCCCGTGATGAAGCCGGCCGTGTCCCGCGGCGTGTAGCCGGCCGACACCCACTGGGAGACCGCCAGGCCGAGCCCCAGCCCCAGCATGGCCTTCACGCGACCCGGGAAAGCCTGTGACGCGAAGGGCGGTGCCACGATCAGGAATGCCGTCATCCGGACGGTGGCCAGCAGAACCGCTTCCAGCCACGTCGGGTCGATCGGTATGCCCACCTCACAGGCCTCCGAGCAGCGCCGGGATCTTGGCGAAGAGATCGTTGGTAAAGGCGACCATCTCCGAGATCATCCAATGGCCGCAGATCACCAGGGCGACCGCGACGGCTGCGGCCTTGGGCACGAAGGACAGGGTGGCTTCCTGCAGCTGCGTAATGGACTGCAGCAACGCGATGGCAAGCCCGACGACGAGTGCCGTCACCAGCACGGGGGCCGACAGCTTGGCCGCGACGATCATGGCCTGGAGGCAGATGTCCAGGACGGCGTTGGCGTTCATCCGGTGCCTGCATAGCTCTGGATCAGCGAAGTGATGATCAATCCCCAGCCGTCCACCAGGACGAAGAGCAGGATTTTGAAGGGCAGTGAAATCATCACCGGCGGGAGCATCATCATGCCCATGGACATGAGGGCTGCGGAGACCACAAGGTCGATCACGAGGAATGGAATGAAGATGACGAAGCCGATGATGAACGCGGCGCGCAGTTCCGAGATCATGAAGGCGGGAATGAGGGTCTGCATGGGGACGGCCTCGGGCGTGGCCGGGTTTTCCGCCGCGGCGGCCCGGGACATCAGGGCGATGTCCTCTTCCCGGGTGTGCGCCAGCATGAACTGCTGCAGCGGGCCGCTGGCAGCGCCGACGGCCCCGTTAAAGTCCAGCGTGCCGTTGAGATAGGGCTGGATCCCGATCGTGTTCATTTCGTTCATGACCGGCCACATAACGAAAATCGAGAGGAACAGGGCCAGCCCGGCGAGAACCTGGTTCGGCGGGATGGACGGCAGCGACAGGGCGTTGCGGGTCATCGCCAGGACCACGAAGATCTTCGTGAAGGACGTCATCATCAGCAGCAGCGCCGGAGCCACCGAGAGCAGGGTGATGCCGATCAGGGTCAGGACCGCCGTCGACGGTTTGCCGTCGAGTCCGTTGATCTCGATGTTGACGTTGCCGCCGCCGGGGCTCGCCGGATCCGTCGGAGGGACCGGCGGGGTGGGGACGATCGGGGCGGCATGGCCGGCAGACGCGCCCAGCCACAACAGCAGCAGGGTGAACAGCACGGCGGCAAGGCCCAGGACCAGGGCCCTGCCCGGCCGGATGGCAGGAGGGCGTGCGGAGGCGGATCGGAAAGTCAGGGAGCTCAATTGCGGCGTCCGCTCCTGAGAGCGGCAGCGGCCTGCTTCCACGTGGAGCCGGCAAGGATTGAACCGTGCAGGGGCGGGTGGCCGGCAGCGCCGGACGCGTTGGCGCGGAGCCCGGGTCCCCGCGCGTGGGAGTCTCGGTGAAGGGTGCTGCGGCGGGACGACGGGGCATTCCCGGGACTGGACCCGGCAGGCTCTTCGCTGCCGTCGACGGGAAGTTCCTCGAAGCTGGACTGTCCGCCGGGAAGGGGTCCGAACCCGGAAAGGATCCGGGCAAATTCCCCGGCTCCGCGGCGGGCTTCCGGAACCGCCGCTTCCGCGGCTTCGGCCGGGATGTCGCCGGTGTGCAGGACGTTGACAGCGTGTTCCGTGACGCCCAGCAGGAAGCGCTGCCCGGACGCGTCGACCACCACCACGGAGGCCTTTTGGCCTACGCTCTGCCGGCTGACGATGGTCAGCGCGCGGTCAGCCCGCCGCCGTCCGGTGCCTTTGCCGAGCCGGCGTTGCAGGAACCACATGAGGCCAAGCACCGCGCCCAGGGCCACGAATACCCGCAGCCCGAGGATCAGTGCGTCCATTCAGCTGAGTCCCTCGGCAACATCGAGGATGCGGGTGATCCGGACGGCGTAGTCCTGGTCCAGGACCACCACTTCGCCGTGGGCGATCAGCCGTCCGTTGAGCAGGACGTCCGCGGGTGCGCCGGCGGAGCGGTCGAGTTCGATGATCTTGCCCGGTTCGAGCGAGAGCACGTCCCGCACCGACATCCGGGTGCGGCCGATCTCGACGGTCAGCGCCATTTCGATGTTGTTGATCCGCCCGAGCCGGCCGGCAACCGCCTCGCCGCCGGCGAACACGTCGCCGGCGCGGTCCTGGCTGGTGCTGTGCTCCCGGAGGCGGACGGCGAACCAGGCGGCGGCGTTGGCGCCGTCGGAGAGTTCGAAGACCGCGGTGTCGGGGTCCGAAAGCAGCCCGGAGGCGTCGGACTCGCGGAGGTCGCTCAGGACCCCGGCGCCGAACACGGAACTGGCGCTTTCCATGGCGGGGCGCAGCACGTCCGTCACGGAAACGACGCCGGCCTGGGTTCCGGCCATGCCGCCCGCCGCCTCGTCCAGGAAGGTGCGGTCGCTCAACATCAGGGCGAGGTCGGCGGTGACGGAGCCGACGAAGGTCGCGGTGACGGCCTGGCGGGAGTAGGGCGCGGCAGCACGGGCCGGCACCAGGGCCAGCACCTTGAGCGCTACCGGGCTCGGCAGTTCTTCAACGAGCCGTTCCGCCGACGATTCGTGCCTGGTCAGGGTGATGCTCATCGGTGATTCTCCTCGATTGTGACAATGACGGCGGCCGCGCGGGACCCGTTGCGGGCCGGGGCGGCAGTGGCGAGCCGGGTGCCGTCCAGGGTGAGGTCAAACGGCCGGTTTTCCAGGTGCGGCAGGGTCAGCACGTCGCCCACCGCGAGGCCCAGGACCTGGCTGGGGGTGACGAACGACGTCGACAGCCGGACGGAAAGTTCCACCGGAACGCGTTCCAGCTGGGCGGTGACGCGTGCGGCGTTGTCGCCGCGGTTGTCGGTCGGGTTGACCTTCTTGAGCCGGCCCAGCAGGATGCTGGCGGGGACGGCCAGGGTGGCGGGGGCGCTCATGTCGCCGACATTGATGGTGAATGCCGCCACGATCATCAGTTCGCTGGGCGCTGCGGCCTGGGCGAACTGGGAGTTGTACTGGATGGTGTCCACCCGGATGGTTTCGCTCAGCAGCGGCCCCAGGGAGTAGCCGAGGTCTTCGAGGGCCTCGTCCATGAGGCCTTTGACCAGGGCCTGTTCGATCTGGGTGAACTTGCGGTCCGGCATGGGCGAATCGTTCGAGGCACCCAGCATCCGGTTCACCCAGCCGAGGGCGGCCGGGGCGGGGAACTGCACCACAAGCTTGGAATCGTGGCCCTCCACCGTGCAGAGCACCATGGCGGTGACCGCGGGCAGGGAGGCGGCGTATTCGTCGTAGCTGAGCATGCTGACGTCTTCGAGCCGCACCACGGACTTGACGCGGACCTTGGCGGTCAGCTGGGTTCCCCACTGGCGGGCGTAGGTTTCGAATGCGAGTTCCAGGACGCGGCTGTGCTCGCGGGCGAGCGTCGCGGGGCGCCGGAAGTCGTAGACGCTGACCGTCCGCTCCCGTACTACTTCCCGCTCATCCAAAACACTCACGGTTGCCACTATCGGCAAGGGATCCCACGGGGTAAGCAGTATGCCGCAGGCAAAAAACCTGAGGCAATGGACAGCTATTTCCCGCTGAGCTTCAGCACTTCCGGAATCAGGGCCCGGACGACGTCGGGCTGGTCCGAGATGATCACGATGTCCACCCGCCGGTTCAGCTCCATGAGCTCCGGGGTGGAATCGTCGTTGACCTGCCGCGCGGAGCCGAAGGCGACGGCGCCGATGGTCCCCGGGGCGATCCCGCCGCGGTCCACCATGAAGCGCAGGACATTCACGGCACGGGCGGAGGAGAGTTCCCAGGTGGACGGGTAGGCGGTCACGCCGTTGGCGGCGTGGCCCTCGACCATGATTTCCAGTGCCGCCGGCCCGAGGATGGGCGAGATGATGGTCAGGACCTGGGATGCCCGTTCGGTGAGTTCCGGCCGGTCCGGTGCGAAGAATGTCTGGGAGCCGACCAGCTTGACCGTGAGTCCGCGCTGGTCGATCTGGAATTCAACGTTCTCGCTGAGTCCGGCGGATGCCAGGCCTGCTTTCATCTGTTCCTCGAGGGCGCGCAGCCGGTCCACTTCCTTGAGGGCGGCTTCGAGGGCGTCGGGCGCCGCCGCGGAATCTGCCGCCTGCATCGCGGCGAAGGCCTCAAGGTTTTCGTCCACGAGTTCCGGCGGGACCACTGTGCCCTCAGCTGTGTCCACTGTTTCGCTCGCGACGGCTCCAAAGCCGGTGGCGAGGGAATTGCGGAGCTTCTCGAACTTGTTCGCGTCCACCGTGGACATGGCATAGAGGACGATGAACAGGCACATAAGCACCGTGACCATGTCCATGTAGGACGCCATCCAGCGTTCGTCGACGTGGTGCTCTTCGGGTTTCTTGCGGGGGCGCCGGCGGCCACTCACGCGGCGGTGTCCATCGTTTCAGCGTCGCCGGAAGCCGCCTTGCGGCCGCTGCCGGGGCTCTTGAGCTGGTGCTCGGGAACCATGGAGCGAAGCCTTTCGGCGAGCAACAGCGGCTGGGCGCCGGCCTGCACGGCGAGCATGCCCTCCATGAGCAGCGTCCGGCGTTCCAGGTCCAGTTCGGACAGCCGGGCCAGGCGGCCGCTGAAGGGAAGCCAGATGAAGTTGGCGGACAGCAGGCCCCACAGCGTGGCAACGAATGCGGCGGCAATCATGTGCCCCAGCTCGTCCGGCTTGGACAGGTTTTCCAGTACGTGGGTCAGGGATACGACGGTTCCGACGATGCCGACGGTGGGGGCGTAGCCGCCCAGGGATGCGAAGAACTTCGAGTTGGAGTGGTCGCTGCGGGCCTTTGTATCGATCTCGTCCTCCATCTGCATCCGGAGGTCTTCGGCGTCGGTGCCGTCGGCAATGTTCTGCAGGGCCCGGGCAAGGAAGGGATCGTTGACGCTGGCGGCTTCTTCCTCAAGGGACAGCAGGCCTTCGCTGCGCGCCTTCTCCGCGAACCGGACCATCTGGTCGATGCTGTCCTGCGGCTTGGCGGTCTTACCGATGAACATTCCGGGCACGGCTTTGAACGCCTGGACGACGTCCTTGAGCGTGTTTCCGGCAAGCCCGATGGCCAAGGTGGCCCCGAAAACGAGGATCATGGGGGCGGGCAGCAGCAACGAAGCGAGGCTGCCGCCTTCCAGCAGGACCATAACGATGAGGGAGCCAAAGGCGAGGAGCAGTCCTATGACTGTTGCGGGATCCATGGATTACTTTCTTGGTGGCTCAGGTGCGGGGCGGCGGCCGTCGTCCGAAGGGTCCGACGGCGGCACGAGGCTCAACGGGTATCCCGTCACGGCGGGGAAATCCCGGGCCTTACTCAGGACGTACGCCCGGTAGTCGGCAATGAGCTCGACCACTTCCGCGAGGCTTTCCAACACGACATATGCGGCGCCGTCGAGGGTCACCAGATGGGTGTCCGGGCTCTCGTGGATGCGCTCGATCAGGTCCGGATTGACCGCGAAGCGCGTTCCGTTGAGGCGTGTGACGACGATCATGGGCCGATTCTGCTCTGTTTTTCTGCTCAGCGTTGGTTCGCTCAGCGTGGTTCAGCAAGGGAGGGGTGTTCTCCTCCTACTGTCGGCAGAGGCGGGCGGTTCGTTAGGCGGGAGCCTTCGCTGAAGTGCGGAGCCCGTGGACGAACTCAAGCTTGTCGATTACCGCGCCGGGGAGGACGAAGGGGTACAGATCGTCCTTCCCCATGCTCCGGTTGACCTGGTTCAGTGCGATCGAGAGCGGCAGCCATTCGGTTTCCACGCGGGCGCGGAACGATGAGGTCTCCGGCATATCCGGCGTCGCCAATACCAGGCCGAACTCCCGGGCTGTGGCGATGGTGTCGCTGATGTGCAGATAGTGGGCAAAGGACTCGGCAAAGTCCTCGTACGGGTGCATCGTCGCGTATCGGGAGATGTAGCGCTTTTCCCAGTCCGCCGGGGCTCCCTCGGAGTAGTGGCGGTCGATCTCCGCCTGATAGTCCTTGGTGTCGTCGCCGAAAAGATCCCGGGCCGCGCGGGTCCGCTCGTCATTGCCGAAGACGAGCGCGTCCTCGAAATAGTGCCCCACTTCGTGCCGGAAATGACCAAGCATCGTGCGGTACGGTTCGTCGAGCTGGGCGCGCATTCTCTCGCGGTAGGCGTCGTCGCTCTCGGCGAGGTCAATGGTGATGATCCCGGCGGCATGTCCGATCACCACGTTCTCGTTGGCACTGGACAGCAGGTCGAAGGCGAGGCCCTTTTCGGGGTCTTCGGCGCGGGTGACGATTGGCAGGCCCAGCCCGTCCAGCTCGGCGATGAGCTGACGCTTGGCCCGCTCAGCCACGATGAACTGGGAGAGGCCCTTGGCGTCGTTGTCGTTCGGGCGCGTCCGCGTGAGGTCACAGCTGAAGCACTGGCTGCCGCTTTTCGGGGCAAGCCAAGTGCAGCCGGAGAGCATCAGGTTCGCGCAGATGTACCACTCGGTGCCTGAGGAGTCCCGGTAACGCCCGTCCCCGTCCACTGCGACGATGGCGCGGAGCTCCCGCAGGTATCCCAGGTTCGTTCCGCAGTGCAGGCAGACCGAGTTTTCAAAGAACACGGCCGAGTCGCAGGCACTGCAGGATTGTTTTTTCACCTGATGATCCTACCTGCGCCAAACGCGGCAGCACCCGGCGCCCTCGGGGGGCACCGGGTGCTGCACTGAGTCGACGGCTAACGCTTGAGGTTGCCGAGCTCCTGCAGGACCTCGTCCGAGGTGGTGATGATGCGGGCGTTGGCCTGGAAGCCGCGCTGGGCGACGATCAGGTTGGTGAACTCCTGGGACAGGTCCACGTTGGACATTTCCAGCGAACCGGCGGCGAGGCTGCCGATGCCGGCATCGCCTGCTCCGCCGAGCTGCACGCCGCCGGAGTTGGCGGTGGCCACGTACGAGGAGCCGCCGGCTTTCTCCAGCCCCGAGGGGTTGGTGAAGTTGGCCAGCGCGATCTTGGCCAGTACCTGCTTGACGCCGTTGCTGAACGACCCGATCACGGATCCATCGTTTCCGATCGTGTAGGACTCCAGCTTGCCGGCCGCGGAGCCGTCCTGGCCGCTGACGGCGAGGGAGGTCATGCCGGCGAACGCGGAGATCCCGCCAAGATTGACCGTGATGCCGCCGCCAACAGCCAGCGTGGCGTTGGCCGGCGCCAGCTTTCCGCTGGCATCCTGGGTCAGCGTTGTGGTGGTCGCGCCCGAGCCGTCGTTGCCGGTGACGGTCCAGTCGTCACCTGCCCGGGTGAAGGTGAGGGTGAGGTCTCGCTCCGCGCCGCTTGCATTGTAGACCTTGACGACACGCGTAAGCGGAGTGTTTACTGCTCCGTCGCTCGGCAGGTTGCCGTCGACAGTCACGGAATTTGTCGCCTTGGCGGGCACCAAGTTATTCGCGTTCAGTGTGATGCCGCTGACCGGGCCGCCGGTGTTGACCACACCGCTGACGGCCGACCAGCCCTGCAGGATGCCGCCGTCGGGGCTGACCAGCTGGCCGGCGGCATCGGGGCTGAAGGCGCCGGCGCGGGTGAAGAGCTG
>DATIUQ010000051.1:0-49857 GCA_035466775.1 Arthrobacter sp. | reverse complement strand
ACCTTGGCGGCGGCGTAGACGACGGGGACGTTGAGGATCTTGTCCAGGTCGAGGTCCGGAACTTCGTCGGCGAGGTCGGAGGCCAGGCCCAGGAGCAGGTCCATGGACTCGTGCACAACCTCTTCGATCCGCGCATCGGGGCGGTCGGTCTTGTTGACCAGCAGGATCACCGGCAGGTGGGCGGCGAGGGCCTTGCGGAGGACGAAGCGGGTCTGGGGCAGCGGGCCCTCAGAGGCGTCAACGAGGAGGACAACGCCGTCGACCATGGACAGGCCGCGCTCGACCTCGCCACCGAAGTCGGCGTGGCCGGGGGTGTCGATGACGTTGATGGTGATGGTCTCGCCCTTGGAGGACGGTCCGTTGTAGGCCACGGTGGTGTTCTTGGCCAGGATCGTGATGCCCTTTTCACGCTCGAGGTCACCGGAGTCCATGACGCGGTCTTCGAGGTGGTTGTGCTCGGCAAAGGAGTTGGTCTGCTTGAGCATGGCGTCGACCAGCGTGGTCTTGCCGTGGTCAACGTGGGCCACGATCGCGACGTTGCGCAGGTCACTGCGCGATGCAGTGGCTACCGCGGTGTTGGTGGTGGTTTCAGACATGCGTTATTGCTCGATTCAGTGGTGAAGTCAGCTGTTGTATCGCGACATTTCCAACCGGAACGCACGACGGATACGCCCCTTTGGCACAGGGCACCTTCATCCATTCTAAACGCTAGGGCTTTTATTGGCCTAAAATCCCTTCCGCCCGGCTGACTGCCGGAGTGGTCAGGGCGCGGGTTCGCCGTCCCCGGTGTGAGTAAAGTCACTGGATATTCCTGCGCCGATGCCCCATCATTGCTGGGACAGCAGCAGCCAGCTCGGAGACATCTATGCGCAACGCCTCGGCCCTGTACCGCTTGGTCGCACCGATGATCGCCGTAGGCATCCTTGTGGGCGGCTGCGGACAGACCCCCTCGCCCCGAACCGCCGCAACCGCCGGCACCTCAGACGCCGAAGCCGGCGCGTCCGGCCTCTACGGCGGGACCGCTCCGGTGCCCGCCGGGGGCCCCGGCGATCCGGTTGCCGCCGGCTCGAACGGCAACGCCAGGCTCCCCCAGCCGGCCGCCCCGGGCAGTATGCCGGCCGGTACCGTCGTCCGGAATCCCGCCAATGGCCGCAACGAGGTGGTCGTGGAGGACATTTCCAGGACCGCCGTGCTGATCGGCGATTCCCAGTCCGAGCCCGCCTATTCCTGGCCACGGACGGCCCTGGCCAGCCTGGGCTACACCGTCCACTTCTGCGGCCGCGGCGGCACTGGCTTCGTCGCGTCCAACGGCAAGACCGGCAATTACATCGACGCCCTGCAGCGCGGCGATTGGCTGCTCCCCTACGGTTCGCCGCCCCTCGTGGTCATCGAGGGCGGCGGCAACGACGCTTCCCGCGGCGCAACCGACCAGCAGATTTCCACCAACGCCGAGCGGCTGATCGCCAGCGTCCGGCAGCGCTACCCCGAGGCGCGGCTGGCCATGGTGGGAACCTTGGCCCGCGGCACGGCCGACGGCGGGGGGCGGCGCACCGAGGTCGACGCGCTGCTGGGCACCGTGGCAGCCCGGCATTCGATTCCCTTTGTGGGCGTCGGGGACTGGCTGACGCGCTACAGCCTCACCCAGTCGATGGCCGACGGCGTCCACATGAACCCCGAGGGGCACGCGGCCCTGGGCGTGCTGCTGGCCCACAAGCTGGACGACCTCGGTTTCCGGTCCCCCGGTCCCGGGCCGGCGGAGACCGCGCCAACCCGCTAGGCGCGCCAACCCGTTGGAGTGGCCGAGGCCTCTTAAAACGACAGGAGCCGGTGTCCGCCCCGAGGGGCGGACACCGGCTCCTGTCTCGTTCAGCTCAACCTGTTCGGATCAGGCCACTTCCGGGGGCAACATCAGGCGTGCACCCGGGATCGCGTGGAGCAGCGCCTTGGTGTAGTCCCGCTGCGGCGCCTCGAAGACGTCGTCGGTCGAACCCGTCTCCACCAGCTTGCCCTTCTCCATGACGCACACATGGTCGGCGATCTGCCGCACCACCGCGAGGTCGTGGGTGATGAACAGGTAGGTCAGGCCCAGCCGGGACTGCAGTTCCGCGAGCAGGTTCAGGACCTGCGCCTGCACCAGGACGTCCAGGGCGGACACGGCTTCGTCACAGATGATCACTTCGGGATCCAGTGCCAGGGCACGTGCGATCGCGACGCGCTGGCGCTGGCCGCCCGAGAGCTCGTTCGGGTACCGCTGCATCGTGGACTGCGGCAGGGACACCTGGTCCAGCAGTTCGCGGACCTTCTTTTCCCGGCTGGCCTTGTCCCCGATCTTGTGGACCCGCAACGGCTCCTCGATGGTCCGGTAGATGTTGTACATCGGGTCCAGGGAACCGTAGGGGTCCTGGAAGATCGGCTGCACCCGGCGGCGGAAGGCGAAGATCTCCTTGCTGTTCAGCGCGGAGGTGTCCACGCCGTCGAAGATGATCTTGCCGGACGTCGGCTCCAGCAGGTTCAGCACCATCTGCGCCACGGTGGACTTGCCGGAGCCCGACTCGCCCACGATCGCCGTCGTGGTGCCGCGCTTGACGTTGAAGGAGACATCGTCGACCGCGGTGAAGTCGGTCGACTTGCCGAAACCGGCGCGCAGTTTGAAGACCTTGCTCAGGTTCTGGATCTGCAGCACGTCTTCCGTCATGGCCGGCTTAACCGCAACGGACGCGCTGGGGGCCAGCACCTCGTCCGTCGAGACGCCGAGCTCCTTGGCCACCTGGATGCGGCGTGACGCCAGCGACGGCGCCGAGGCCACCAGCCGCTGGGTGTAGGGGTGCTGCGGGTTCTGCAGCAGTTCCAGGGACGGACCGGCCTCGACGACGTTGCCGCGGTACATGACCACGACCTTGTCGGCACGCTCGGCGGCGAGGCCGAGGTCGTGGGTGATGAGCAGCACGGAGGTGCCCAGTTCCGAGGTCATCTTTTCGAGGTGGTCCAGGATCTGGCGCTGCACGGTGACATCCAGGGCCGACGTCGGCTCATCGGCGATGAGCAGTCGCGGCTGGCAGGACAGGCCGATGGCGATCAGTGCGCGCTGGCGCATGCCGCCGGAGAACTCGTGCGGGTACTGCTTGGCCCGCCGGGCGGCGTCCGGCAGTCCGGCCTGGGCCAGGACCTTGGCGACGTCGTCCGGGCCGCTGGGGCGGCCGTTGGCCTTCAGCGTCTCCCTGACCTGGTCGCCGATCTTCCAGACCGGGTTCAGGTTGGACATCGGGTCCTGCGGGACCATGCCGATGATGTTGCCGCGAAGTTCGATCATCCGCTTCTCGGAAGCGTGCGATATGTCTTCGCCGTCGAGCAGGATCTGCCCGCCGGCGACACGGCCGTTGCCGGGCAGCAGGCCGATCGCGGCCAGCGCCGTCGTCGACTTGCCGGATCCGGACTCGCCCACAATGGCGACCGTCTCGCCGGGCATGATGGTCAGGTGTGCGTTGCGCACGGCCTGGACCTCGCCGCTGCCGGTCTTGAAGGAGATCGCGAGATCGCGGATTTCCAGCAGGGGCCGGTCGGCCGGGGTTCCGGCCTCTTGAATCGTGACGTCGGAAGTTGTCACGGTTGCCTCCTTCATCGCTGACGGCTCTTCGGGTCGAGCGCATCACGGAGGGCATCGCCCAGCATGATGAAGCTCAACACGGTGATGGACAAGGCTGTTGCCGGGTAGAGCAGCACAGCCGGGTTGGTGCGGATGGACGCCTGCGCGGCGGAGATGTCATTGCCCCAGGACATGACGGAGCCGGGCATGCCGATTCCGAGGTACGAGAGCGTGGATTCGGCGACGATAAAGACGCCGAGTTCCATGGTGGCGAGCACGATGATCGGGGCCAGTGCGTTGGGCAGCACATGGCTGACCAGGGATCCCACCCGGGAGACACCGAGCGACCGGGCGGCCGTCACGAAGTCGGCGTTGCGCACTTCGATGACGGCGCCGCGGGTGATACGGGCCATCTGCGGCCAGCCGAGCACCACAAGGACCAGGACCACTGTTCCGACCCCGCGGTTCTCACGCATGAACGGCAGCTGGGTGATGACCAGGGCACCGAGGACGATCGGCAGGGCGAAGAAGATGTCGCCAAGCCGGGCGAAGAATGTATCTATCCACCCGCCGAAAAAGCCGGCCAAGGCGCCGAAGGTGACGCCGATGATCAGCACGCAGATCACGGAGAACACCCCCACCATCAGCGAGGCCTGGGTGCCGTGGATAATGCGCGAGTAGATGTCGCAGCCCTGGAACGTGAAGCCCAGCGGGTGGCCTTCGGTGGGAGCACCGTTGGAGTTCGCCAGCTCGCAGCCGTTGTCCGGGGCAACTTGGGTGAAGAGCCCCGGGAATACCGCCACCACGATAATGAGCGCGATCATGACCGCAGAAATGATGAACAGCGGACGACGGCGGAGCTTGCGCCAGGCATCTGCCCAGAGGCTCAGCGGGGCGTCGTCGGTTTTGACAGCGTCCGTCGCCAGCAGCGGGGTCTCCTCGACCGGGGCAACGAAGTGTTCGGCTTTATGGTTAGTTTTCATAGCGGATCCTCGGGTCAAGCCAGGCGTACAGCAGATCGACCAACAGGTTGGCGAGCACGAAGACCAGCACCAGGACGCTCACAATGGCGACGACGGTGGGGCCTTCAGTTCGGATAATGGCCTGGTAGAGCTTCTGGCCAACGCCGGGGACATTGAAGATGGCTTCGGTCACGATCGCGCCGCCCATAAGGCCGCCCAGGCTCGCGCCGAGGTAGGTGATCACGGGGATCAGCGAGTTGCGCAGGACGTGGGTGGTCACCACCTGGCGGCGTGACAGGCCCTTGGCGGTGGCCGTGCGGACGTAGTCGGCGTTCATGTTCTCGATAACGGAGGCACGCGTCAGACGCAGCACGTAAGCGAAGGAGACCATGCCGAGGACGATCGCGGGAAGGATCAGGCTTCCCCACGTGACGTTCGAGCCGACCGTGGGTTTGGCCCACCCCAGCTGGACGCCGATCAGGAGCTGCAGCGCGAAGCCGAGCACGAACGTGGGAATGGCGATGACAACGAGCGAGAGCACGAGGACCGTGCTGTCGAAGAAACCGCCCTTGCGCAGTCCGGCGACGAGGCCGAAGGCAATGCCGAAGACGCCCTGGATGATGAGGGCCTCGATGGCAAGCATGGCCGTGACGGGGAAGACGCGGGCCAGGGTGTCGGCGATCGGCTGGCCGGTGAAGTCGACACCGAGATTGAAGGTGAAGAGGTTCTTGAGGAACAGTCCGTACTGGACCCAGAACGGCTCGTCCAGGTTGTACTGCTGGCGCAGCTGCGCGATGACGGCCTCGCTCGGCGGGCGGTCGCCGAAGAGAGCACGGATGGGGTCGCCGGGAAGGGCAAAGACCATGAAGTAGACGAGCAGGGTGGTTCCGAGGAAGACCGGAATGACCTGCAGCAGGCGCCGGAGGATGAACTGGATCACAGCAGTGCCTCTGGTGAGTTGGTGGAACGAAGGGGAATCATGAGGGGACAGCTTCCTGCCGGTTTCAAGCATATGGGGGTCCGGCAAGGCCGGACCCCCAAGCTTTAGTGATGTGGAAAAGAGTTCCGCAGAACTCAGGAACTACTTGGCCGTGATGGCCCAGTACTGCAGAACGCCGTTCCAGCCGGAGTCAACGTT
This sequence comes from Arthrobacter sp., assembly GCA_035466775.1. Classification (GTDB taxonomy): domain Bacteria; phylum Actinomycetota; class Actinomycetes; order Actinomycetales; family Micrococcaceae; genus Arthrobacter. Next base: position 44,174 of record DATIUQ010000051.1, on the reverse strand, counting down.
GCTGACATTCTGGCTCCAGACTGCCTGGCGTGCGGAGTACCACAGCGGCAGGTTGGGGAGGTCCTTGAACAGGATCTCCTGTGCCTGGGTGAACTTCTTGTTGGCGTCGTCCGTGGACTTGGCGCCCAGGCCCTCGTTGAGGAGCTTGTCGAACTCGGGGTTCGTGTAGCCCTCGTAGTTGGCGCTGGCGTCGGTCTTCAGGAGCGGGCCCAGGAAGTTGTACAGCGACGGGTAGTCGGCCTGCCAGCCGGCGCGGGTCAGGCCCGGCAGCTCCTTGGCGGTGCGCAGCTTCAGGATTTCGGCGAACTTGGCGAACGGCTGGCCTTCGGCCTTGATTCCCAGGTTGTTCTTGAAGTTGTTGGCAACGGCGTCGATCCATTCCTTGTTGCCGCCGTCAGTGTTGTACGCGAGCTGCAGGGTCTTGTCTGCGGGCCACGGGCTGATGGCGTCAGCCTTGGTCCAGAGGTCCTTGGCCTTGGCGGCGTCGAACTTCAGGACCTCGGAACCGGCAACGTTTTCGTTGTAGCCGTCAACAGCCGGGGACGTGAAGTCCTTGGCCGGGATGCGGGTGCCGGAGAAGATGACCTTGGTGATCTCCTCGCGGTTGATCGCCATGGAGAGTGCCTGGCGGCGCAGCTGGCCCGCTTCGCCCTGGAACTCGGGCAGGTAGCCCGGGATGTTCAGGGTGGAGTTGCCGGCGTACGGCTTGTTCAGGTTGTTCTCCGGGAAGTCCATGGTGTAGGTCTTCAGCGCGTTCGTGGGCAGAACGTCCGTGACGTCCAGGTTGTTGGCCTGGATGTCGGTGTAGGCCGGGGCCGGATCGGTGTAGAACTTGAAGGTCACGCCGCCGTTCTTGGCTTCGCGGGCTCCCTTGTAGTCAGGGTTCTTGACCAGGGCGATCTGGCTGTCGTGCTGCCAGGCGCCTTCCTTCTCCATCTTGTACGGGCCGTTGCCGATCGGGTTTTCGCCGAACTTCTTCGGGTCCTTGATGGCGTCGGCGGGCAGCGGCATGAATGCCGAGTAGCCCAGGCGCAGCGGCCAGTCGGCCTCCGGCTGCGTCAGCTTGACCGTGATCGTGGAGTCATCCTTCAGCACCAGGCCGGAGAGGGTCTGGGCGGTGGGGGCGGGAACCTCGGTTTCCTTGCCGTCCGCTCCCATCTGCTTCGAGGTGGCGCTGACGGCGTCGTAGCCCTCGACGGACTCAAAGAAGCTGCTGTTGCCCTGCGCGTTGGTGCTCAGCGCGGCAAAGTTCCAGGCGTCAACGAAGCTCTTGGCGGTGACTGCCTCGCCGTTGGTGAACTTGGTGCCCGACTTGACCTTGATGGTGTAGTTCTGGCCGTCCGGGGACTCGATGGACTCGGCCAGTGCGTTGACCGACTTGCCACTGGGGTCGTAGCTGGTGAGGCCCTCGAAGAGGAGCTCGACTACGCGGCCGCCATAGACTTCGCCGGTGTTGGCGGGCATCAGGGGGTTCTGCGGTTCGTTGCTGTAAGCGGTGATGACCTTGTTGGGGTCGCCGGCTGCCTGGCTGGCACCGTTTGAGGTGCCGCCTCCGGCGCCGCATCCGGTCAGGGCGAGAGCGGCGATAGCCACCATGCCCAGTGCTTTGGAAGTGCGCGAAAAACGCATTCCGCCTCCTAAGAGTTGTGGGAGTTCGTGAGGGAAAAACTTATGCTTCCCCGTAGGCAGGCACAGGGGTATCCCCTGTGACGTGGCCTACATATACGAGTAGCCTAACCCCAGACTGTCCAGATGGTGGAACTCTGTTGCCAAACCGTGACCCGACAAAAGCGTGACCACTAGCGTCAAGCGAAATGTATTTCAAGTCACACGCTACCGGCTGGTAGGATTGGCCGCCCGGCAATCCCGGTTATGGCGGGTTAACTCGATTCGGCCGCAAGAAGCTGCGCGCGCAACTCGCGGCGTTCCCGCTGCTTTTCCGGATCAGGCAGCGGCACCGCGGCCAGGAGGCGCTGGGTGTACGGCTCCTGCGGGTTGCGCAGGATCTGGTCCCGGGTGCCCTGCTCGACGATGCGGCCGCGCTGCATCACGCAGATCCGGTCCGCCAGCACATCGACGACGGCGAGGTCGTGCGTGACGAAAAGGCAGGCGAACCCGAGCTCCTTCTGCAGGTTCTGGAACAGGTCGAGCACCTTGGCCTGCACGGACACGTCCAGCGCCGAGGTGGGCTCGTCGGCGACCATCAGCTTGGGCTTGAGCGAGAGCGCCCGGGCGATGCCCACCCGCTGCTTCTGCCCGCCGGACAGTTCGTGCGGGTAGCGGTTGCGGTAGTTGCGCGGGAGCTCGACCTGATCCAGCAGCGCCTCGATCCGCTGCTGCAGCTCGGCGCCTTTCGCCACCCCGGACAGGAACATCGGCTCGCCGATGCTTTCGCCGATGGGAAGCCGCGGGTTCAGGGACGACGACGGGTCCTGGAACACCATGCCGACGTGGCGGCGCATCTCCTGGAGCTGCCGGCCGTTCCTCTTCGCTGCCGAAATGTCCTGGCCGACGACCTTCATGGTGCCGGCCGCAACCGGAAGCAGCCCGACGGCGGCACGGCCGATCGTGGTCTTGCCGGACCCGGACTCCCCCACCAGCCCGACAACCTGTCCAGGGTAGATCACCAGGTTGGCGCCTTCCACAGCACGGAACGCGGGCACACGGCCCTGCTTGGGGTATTCGATGGCCACGTCGGTCAGTTCCAGCACCGGCTGGCCCTGCGGTTTGGCGGCTTCCGCGGCGGCCAGGGCGGCGGCGTTTTCACGCTCGCGCCGGAGGAGCTGCTCCTCCGGGATGGAGGTGAGTTCGGCATGCGTGGCGGCGGCGAGGGCCGCCGTGACGTCCACTTCCCCGGCGGAGTCCGCGCCGCCCTGTCCCAGGTGCGGGACGGCTGCCAGGAGGGCCTTGGTGTATTCGTGCTGCGGGTTGTGGAAGATCTCGGCCGCCGTGCCGGTTTCCACGATCACGCCGCGGCGCATCACGGCGATGCGGTCGGCGAGGTCCGCCACGACCCCCATGTCGTGGGTGATCAGCACGATGGCGCTGTCCAGCTTGTTGCGCAGGTTGCGCATGAGATCCAGGATTTCCGCCTGGACCGTGACGTCCAGGGCCGTGGTGGGCTCGTCGGCGATGAGCAGTTTGGGATCGCAGGAGAGCGACTGCGCGATCATGGCACGCTGCCGCTGGCCGCCGGAGAGCTGGTGGGGATAGGAGCGGAACGCCTTCTCCGGGTCCGGCAGCTCCACGAGCTCGAGCATGCGCAGGGCCCGCAGCCGGGCTTCGTCGGGAGAGACCTCGCTGTGCAGCCGGACCGTCTCCACGATCTGGGCGCCCACCGTGTAGACCGGGTTCAGGGCCGTCATCGGCTCCTGGAAGATCACGGCCACTTCCTTGCCGCGGACTGCGCGGATATTGGCCTCGTTGGCCCCCAGCAGCTCCTGTCCGGCCAGCTTGACGCTTCCGGCGACGCGGCTGTTGCTCGGCAGGAGGCCCAGAAGGGCCATGGAGCTGGCACTCTTGCCGGAGCCGGACTCCCCCACGATCGCCAGGACCTCGCCGGCCCGCACCTCGTAGTTCAGGCCGATGGCGGCGGGCACCCACTTTTTGTCCACCCCGAAATCGACGCTGAGGCCGCGGACCTCCAGTACGGGTTCGTTCCTGCCCGGCGCGGGGGTGATGGCCGGATCGAGGGTGATGAAGTCAGTCATGATGGGGCTTTCCTTCCACCCGGGCCGCCGGTCCACCGGGGATTAGTGCTGCGGCTCGGAATACTGAATTATTAGGGGCATGAGCTCTGCGCCGCATGCCGGTACCGTTGAAATCTTCAAGGCCCGAACGAACGCCTGGTTCGCCTGGCTGTCCTGGTCCGTCGCCGCCCTCGGCATCGTGGTCACGGCGGTCACCGCCGGCCCGGCGGCCCTGGCCGGAACGGCCCCGCTGCTGCTGATCGCGCTCCTCGGCTGGCAGCTGTTCTGGATGCCCGCCGTCGTGGTTCACGACGGCGGCGTGACCCTGGAGAACCCGTTCCGGTCCGTCCTGGTGCCGTGGGAGGCGCTGGTACACGTCGACACCCGCTTTGCCCTCACCCTGGTCACGGCCCACAAGAGCTACGCGGCCTGGGCAGCGCCGGCCCCAGGAATCTGGGGCGGGCGCAATGCCCGGCCGGAAGACCTCCGGGGCCTGCCGGCCACAACGTACGGTCCGGGCCAGTCCGTGCGGCCCGGGGACCTCAAGACCACGGACTCCGGCCAGGCCGCGCGCCTCGTGCGGGCGCGCTGGCAGGAACTGGTGGAAAGCGGCGAGCTTGCCGCCGGCGATGCCGCCACCGCAGCGGTCAAGGTGACGTACCGCTGGGCGGCGGGCGGCGCCGTCGTACTGCTGCTGGCGGCCAGCTACTGGACGATCGCCGCCCGGTAGCCCGGCCCCGCAGGCAGTGCAGAAGGCGGTCACCTAGTCGCCCTTGGTTCCGTCGAACGCCGTGATGGGTGTGGCGCCGAGCGGATGCCCGGTGTCCTTGGCCTTCTTGGCGTTGAACTTCTTCTGCCGCGGATCGAAGGCGTCCCGCAGGCCGTCGCCGATGAAGTTGATGCTCAGGCAGATCAGCACAATGAACAGGCCGGGGAACCAGAACAGCCACGGGCGGGTGGCGAAGGCCTCCTGGTTCTGCGAAATGAGCAGACCCAATGACGTGTCCGGGGCCTTGACGCCGACGCCGAGGTAGCTCAGGGCCGTTTCCGTCAGGATTGCGGCGGACATTGTCAGCGTGACGTTGACGATCAGCACGCCGATGGCATTGGGCAGGATGTGCTTGAAGATGATCCGGGCATTGCTGGCGCCCGAGATCCGCGCGGCGTCCACGAACTCGCGTTCGCGCAGCGAGAGGAATTCCCCGCGCATCAGGCGGGCGAGTCCCACCCAGGTGATCAGGCCGAGGAAGATGCCCAGCGCCAGGATGCCGTTGCTGCTGGCGAACGAGGCAAACCAGCTGCCAGAGTCACGCCGGCCGGCCATCTGTGCCATCACTGCAGCGAGCAGGAGCGCCGGGATGATGATGATGACGTCGGTGAGGCGCATCAGGATGGCTTCGGTCCAGCCGCGGAAGTATCCGGCCAGGGCGCCGACCACGACGCCGATGAAGCCGGCGATGAGTCCGATCACCACCATAACGGTGATGGACTGCTGGGCGCCGCGCATGGTCATGGCGAAGAGGTCGCGGCCGATCCGGTCCTGGCCGAAGGGGTGTTCGCCCCAAGCGAGCGGGAACAGCGAGGCGGTGGGCACGCCGTCGTTGAGCAGGGGCGAGACTTCCTCGTGGTTGTATTTCCACCAGCCGGGGATGCCCCAGTAACCCACGGAGGTGAATGCCATAACGAAAATGATGGCGAAGCTGACCAGTCCGATGATGGCCCCGGAGTGGCCCAGGAACCGTTTCCGGACGATCTGGCCCTGGCTCAGGCCCTTGGCTTCGAGGATCGGCTCAATGCCGGCCGCGGGCCGCCCCAACGCTTCGTCTTCGGCCATGATCTCGTCCTGCTGGCTTGGCTGGCTCATGCTTTTACCCTTACGCGTGGATCAAGTGCGGAGTACGCAAGGTCCGCAATGAGGTTGAAACCCATGGCCGTGATGGCCACACAGAGGAAGACGCCCATCACGGGGTTGGGATCGATGTGCGAGATGCCGTCGAAGAACAGGTATCCCATCCCCCGGACCGAGAAGACGGTTTCGGTGATGACGGCGCCGCCGATCAGCCCGCCGATGTCGAAGGCGACGATGGTGGCGATCGGGATCAGGGCGTTGCGGAAGGCATGGCGCATGACCACCGTCCGTTCCGACAGGCCTTTCGCCCGGGCGGTCCGGATGTAGTCCATGTTCATGATTTCCAGCATCGAGGCGCGGGTGAACCGTGTGTAGCCGGCCAGCGAAATCAGGATGAGCGCCATGGTCGGGAGGATCAGGTGCGTGAACGAATCCAGGCTCAGGGTCCAGAAGTCGCCTTCGATGTTCGGTGTGCTGGCCCCGATGGTGGCGATGGGGCGGCCCCGGACCCGGCTGTTGTTGAAGTAGCCGGGCCATGCCTGCATGTAACGGTCCAGCAGGATCAGGAATCCGACCAGGAACGACGTGAGCGCGGCGGCCCGCATGGACTGTCCGCGGTCGTAGCCGCCCATCAAGTAGCCGATGCCCAGACCGATGAGGACCGCTGCGATCCCGAGGAGCACGATCATCAGGAACGTTGCTTCGTTCAGCAACGGCTGGATGACGAAGTAGACCACCAGGCCGACGCCGACGGCGATCAGCGCCGACTGCAGCGCCTTGCGGTTCTTGAGTCCCGCCGAGAGCAGGGTGACGGCGAACGCAATGCCGACACCGGCGATCGCAATTACCACGGGGCCGAGCCCGGGGGTTTTGAACCACTCGGTGGCGGAGAAGTACATCAGCACAGCGGCAGCGAACAGGAAGGCGACGCCGCCGGCGAGCAGTCTGCGCTTCATTTCGCCGCCGACCGTCACGGCGGTCAATACACCGAGGACGGCGCCGATGGCGAGGGCTGCCGGTATGGGTATCTCGGGATTCCTGAGGAAGTTGTTAAACCCGATGGCGCCGAACTCCTTCAGGAGGACCGCGACCCAGAAGATCGGGAGGGAAAAGAACAGGAAGGCCATGAACGTCACGCCGTAGTCCAGCGTGCTGTACTGGCGCAGGGCCGTGATGATGCCCAGGGTGATGCCGATCAGGATCGCCAGCACGGTGGCTCCGGTGACCAGGGTCAGGGTCTGGACCAGCGCATGCCCCAGGGCGTCCGTGATGGGCTGGCCCGCGATGTTCCTGCCCAGGTCGCACGCGTCGGCGAACGGGATGAGGCACCCGGCCGCACCTCCGAGCCACTGGAAGTAGCGGATGGGAGCGGGTGTGTCCAGTTGCAGCAGTTCGGTGCGGGCGTCCATCAGCTGCTGTTTGTTGGCGGCGCTGATGGCGCGGAATTCCTCGAGGGGATCGCCTGACGCCGCTGTCAGGAGATACACCAGGAAGGATGCGCCGAGAAGTATGAGGGCGGCAGTGATAAGCCGCCGGACTATGTAGGTCACCATTGGAATAGAACCTCGGTATTCGGGCCCAGGGGTTGCCCGGACCGGTCGCAGAGTTTGGCCGTTGTCCCGCGATGATGGGGCGGGGCCCGCCGTCGTCGTGGGGGTGTCGCTAGAAAGGCGTCGGGACCAAATTGCCCGGTCCCGACGCCTTTAGCTAGCAAGTGTTACTTGCGGTCGTCGGCTACTTCTGTGCCCACTCCCAGAAGTTCCACCAGACACCGGTCTGGTTCGGCATGTACTTCACGCCGGTGATGCGGTCGCTGTACGCGTCCACGCCGACTGCCTGGAACAGCGGCAAGCCGTAGGCGGAATCCCAGATCTTCTTGTCGATCTGCTTGATGAGCCCGTCCTGCTTGGCCTTGTCGGTGGTGACAATCAGTTCGTCCATCAGCTTGTCGGCTTCCGGATCGCTGAACAGGTTGAAGTTCGAGTCGTTGCCCGACTTGAAGATCTGCGGAACGCCGGAGACGCCAACACCCGAGTTGATCCAGCCGAAGATGGTCGCATCGTAGGAGCCGTCGCCGAGGGCCTTGCCCCAGTCCGACTTGCCGAGGCCGCCGTCGACGATCTTGAAGCCTGCCTTGGAGGCGGACTCGCTGATCAGCGCGTAGGTGTCGGCACGGTTGGGGTTGTCCTTGTTGTACATGATGCGGACTTCAGGGGTGGCACCGTTGAGGAGCTTCTTTGCACCTTCGATGTCCACGTCCTGGTAGGCCGAAGAACCGTTTTCCTTGACGGAGTCGGCGTACAGGGCCTGGTCCGGAACGAACAGCTGCGAGTCCAGCGGTGCAGCCTTCGGGTCCAGCTTCTTGACGATCTTGTCGACGATGTCCTTGCGCGGGACGCTCTTCATGAACGCTTCGCGGACACTCTTCTCAGCAAACACGCCGCTGTAGTTGAGGTCGATGTGGTCGTAGGAAAGCTGGTTGCCGACCTCAACCGTGACGCCCTGGCTCTCAAGCGCCTTGAGCTGCTCCACCGTGTCGGCCGAGGCCTGCGGTGCGATGATGTCAGCTTCGCCGTTCTTGAGTGCCTGCACCTGGGCGGGAGCGGAACCGATGTAGCGGACGGTGATTTCGTCCAGCTTGGCTTCCGGGCCCCAGTTGTAGTCCTTGTTCTTGATCATGGTCAGGGACTGGTCCTGGTTGACACCCTTGACGATGTAGGGGCCGTTGGAGAGGTAGAGGCTCGGGTCGGCCGGCAGGGTCTTGGAGTCGAAGCCGGTGTTCCACATCTCCGCCATTGCCTGCAGCTGTGCATTGGCCGGCTGGGGCGCCTTGGCGTCGCCGCGCGGCATGCCCTTGACCAGGTCAACGAACGCCTTGGCATCCGCCAGTCCGGCCTTCTTGGCCAGGACGTGCGCCGGGATGTCGACGCCGGGGCCGCCGATGGCGATTTCCCAGTCGGCAAACGGCTTGGAGTACTTCAGGGTCATGGAGCGGCCGTCTTCGCCAAGCTCCGGGAAGTCCGTCAGGGCGATGCCCGTGGGGTCACCGGCGTAGGAGAAGTAGGACGTTCCGGTCTTGGCCTCCGAGTCGGCATCGTCGTAGTAGCCGGAGAAGGCAGCCCACTGCAGCACGAGGTCAGCTGCGGTAACGGGAGTCCCGTCCGACCACTTCACGCCTTCGTTGATGGTGTACTTCACCGTCAACGGGTTGTCGGAGGTCTTTTCCATCTTGCCGAACTTTTCGTTGCGAACAACGTTCAGCTTGTTGTCGATGTAGAAGAAGCCCGAGTGGGTGGCGTAGCTGATCTTCGAGTTGATGTCGGTGTTGCCGTCCGCCGTGTTGGGGTTGAACGTGTTGAACGCGTTCACCTCCACGACTGTTGCAGATCCGCCTGATTTGCTTGCTGCCGCAGCAGTGGTCGGGGTTGTCCCGCCGCTGTTGCCCGCGCAGGCGCTGAGGGCGAGGGCAGCTGCTGCTGCCACGCCCACTGCTTTGGAAATACGACCGAAGCGCATTCCGCCTCCTTGTTTCTGTGGTGTGGTTGAGACCGAGGCCGTAGGCACCGGGCAGACGTCCACACTCCCCCAGCGGCAGTGTGGCCCGTCTCACATGGGATGTAGCGTAAGCCCCAGAAACCACCCTGCGCGCGGAAAGTTGACCAGCTGTAAAGTTCGTTACAGAGCTGCAACATTTGACGGCCGTCCGCGGGCCGAATTCCGCCCAGAGTATTGACGCCGGGGCCGCGCCGCGCTAATGTCCCCGGACACAGGAAAAGCCCCGATTCCAGAATCGGGGCTTTCCGAGTTAATCCTTAATTACTTGATGAATTCGTCAAACCGTCACACGTTGAAGCGGAACTCCACCACGTCGCCGTCGGCCATCACGTATTCCTTGCCTTCAATACGGACCTTGCCGCGGGACTTCGCCTCCGCCATGGACCCGGCTTCAATGAGGTCGTCGAAGGAGACGACCTCGGCCTTGATGAAGCCGCGCTGGAAGTCGGAGTGGATCACGCCGGCCGCCTGCGGCGCGGTGTCGCCCTGGTGGATGGTCCAGGCCCGGGTTTCCTTGGGGCCAGCGGTGAGGTAGGTCTGCAGCCCCAGGGTGTGGAAGCCGACGCGCGCCAGCTGGTCCAGGCCTGATTCGTCCTGGCCGTTCATTTCCAGCATTTCGCGGGCCTCCTCCTCGTCGAGCTCAACGAGGTCGGATTCGAGCTTGGCGTCGAGGAAGATCGCGTCCGCCGGGGCAACCATGGCCCGCAGTTCGCCCTGCTTCTCGGGGCTGCCCAGGATCCCCTCGTCCGCGTTGAAGACGTAGATGACGGGCTTGGCGGTCAGGAGGCCGAGCTCCTTGAGGTGCTCCATCTCGAGCTTGTCGCTCTTGACCGAGGAGAAAATGCTGTCGCCGCGCTCCAGCACAGCCTGGGCAGCCTTGATGGCGGCCAACTCGGCCGCTTCCCGCTTCTTGATCTTGACTTCTTTTTCGATCCGCGGGATGGCGTTTTCGATGGTCTGAAGGTCGGCCAGGATCAGCTCGGTGTTGATGATCTCCATGTCGGAGCGGGGGTCCACCTTGCCGTCGACGTGGATGACGTCGGGGTCATCGAACACGCGGATAACCTGGGCGATGGCCTGGGCCTCACGGATGTTGGCAAGGAACTTGTTGCCCAGCCCTTCGCCCTCCGACGCGCCTTTCACGATCCCGGCGATGTCGACGAAGGACACCGGCGCGGGCAGCAGGCGCTGGGAGCCGAACACGGCGGCCAGCTTGGCAAGCCGCGGGTCCGGCAGGTTGACGACGCCGACGTTGGGCTCGATCGTGGCGAACGGGTAGTTCGCTGCGAGCACCTGGTTCCGGGTCAGTGCGTTGAAAAGAGTTGATTTGCCGACGTTGGGCAGTCCGACGATGCCAATAGTAAGAGCCACGAGTACTAATTCTACCTGCTGTGGCCGGGGACCCCGCGACAGCATAGGCAGGCCCGGCCCGGGAGCCCGTCCGGGCGCTGGCTGGGCCGCCGCCCCGGCGCGGGCTGCAGGGCGTCATCCGGAAAACTGTCACAGGGGCATGCCAAGGTGAAGGCATGGACGCTTTTGGATTGATACTTGCCCTGCTCATGCTGCTCGTCGGCGCTGTCGCCGGAGCCGCAGTGGTCTACGTGCTGCTCCGTCGCCGGACCCTCGCCGTGGAGCAGGACTTCGACGCCGTGTCGGCCCGGCTCTCGGATGTCAGCGCACAGTTCGCCGCGGCCGATGCCGAGCGGCGGCTTTTGGCTGCGCAGAACCGCGACCTCGGCGAGTCCCGCAACCAGGACGGCAGTGTGCTGCGTGCTCTGGCACCGGTGGCGGAGAAGCTCACCGCGGTGCAGCAGCAGGTTTCCCTGCTGGAGCGTGACCGGCTGGAGCAGTACGGACAGCTGGCCCAGCAACTGCAGGAGGCCCGGCTGTCCGACGAACAGCTGCTGCGGTCGACGCATGCGCTGGAGTCGGCGCTGCGGTCCAACAGCGCCCGCGGACAGTGGGGCGAGGTCCAGTTGCGCCGCGTGGTCGAGGCGGCCGGGATGCTGCGCCATGTCGATTTCCATGAACAGGTCCACAGCGGGCAGCAGCACGGCGCCGCGGAGGCCAGTGTCCGTCCCGACCTCGTGGTGCAGCTTCCCGGCGAGAAGCAGCTCGTGGTCGACGCCAAGGTCCCGCTCACGGCCTATCTGGCGGCGCAGGAGCTTGGGGCGTCCGGCGGCGGTCAGCAGCACGCGCAGACACTGGCCGGGCAGCAGGCCCATCTGTTGGCCCATGGGAAGGCCCTGAAGGCCCACGTCGACGCGCTGAGCAGCAAAAAGTACTGGGACATTCCCGGAAACTCCCCGGAACTTGTCATCTGCTTCCTGCCGGCCGAGTCGATCCTGGCAGCCGCACTGTCCGCGGACCCGGCCCTGCTGGACTACGCCCTGTCCCGGAACGTGGTGCTGGCCTCACCCTCGACGCTGCTGGCGGTCCTGAAGTCCGTCGCCTTCACCTGGCGCCAGGACGTGCTGACGGACAGTGCCCGGGAGCTCTTCGAACTCGCCCGCCAGCTCTATGAGCGGATGGGAACGCTCGGCGAGAACGTCACGAAGCTGGGCGCGTCGCTGAAGACGTCGGTGGACCGCTACAACTCCATGGTGGGCACGCTGGAGGCCCGGGTGCTGCCGACCGCACGGAAGCTCAACGCCCTGGATGCGGCAGGCCTGACGACGCCGGCAGCCGTGGAGGTGACGCCGCGTTCGGTCGCCGCCCCGGAACTCCAGCCCGGGAACGGGTCAGCGAATGGGTCTGCGTACGGGTCAGCGAATGAGTCTGGCGGCCGGCCGGCGGACGACGCGGCGGACGCTGCAGGCGAGGAGGACCAGGAGTCGGCCGCATAGCAGGCGGCCCGGCCACCGTTGCCTAGGAGGTCTGCGCCGGGCGTGACCCGCGGCCGCCGAGGGCGCGGGTGACATCGCCGGCCTGCTTCAGGGTGGCGCGGAGCTCCTTCGGCAGCGAGAAGAGCAGGTCCTCCTCGGCCGTGACGACTTCCTCGACCGAGCCGTAGCCGTAGTCGGCCAGCAGGCGCAGGACGTCCTTGACCAGGACTTCCGGGACCGAAGCACCCGAGGTGACACCGACGGTGGCCACCCCTTCGAACCAGGACTCGTCCACCTCGTTGGCGAAGTCCACGCGGTAGGAGGCCTTCGCGCCGTACTCAAGTGCGACCTCCACGAGCCGGACCGAGTTCGAGGAGTTGGCCGATCCGACCACAATCACCAAGTCGGCCTGCGGTGAGATCTTCTTGATGGCCACCTGGCGGTTGGTGGTCGCGTAGCAGATGTCGTCGCTGGGCGGATCCTGGAGGGTGGGGAACCGTTCCTTGAGCAGGCGGACGGTTTCCATGGTTTCGTCCACGCTGAGGGTGGTCTGGGACAGCCAGATGACCTTCTCCGGGTCCCGGACCGTGACCTTGTCGACCTCGTGCGGGCCGTTGATGATCTGGATGTGCTCCGGGGCCTCGCCCGCGGTCCCTTCAACTTCCTCATGGCCGTCATGGCCGATCAGCAGGATGTCGAAGTCGTCCTTTGCGAAGCGCACGGCCTCTTTGTGCACCTTTGTCACGAGGGGGCAGGTGGCGTCGATGGTCCGCAGCCCCCGGTCCTCGGCGGACTGGACCACGGCCGGTGAGACACCGTGCGCGGAGAAGATCACCAGTGCGCCTTCGGGGACCTCGTCGGTCTCGTCAACGAAGATGGCGCCCTTTTCTTCCAGCGAGCTGACCACATGGACGTTGTGGACGATCTGCTTGCGGACGTAGACCGGCGGGCCATAGTGCTCCAGCGCCTTTTCTACCGCGATGACCGCACGGTCGACGCCGGCGCAGTAGCCGCGCGGGGCTGCGAGCAGGACCCTCTTCGTACCGGAGACGGGGGCCGCCGCCAGCACTTCTTCCGGCGTACGCCGCCGGCGCGGAACGGTTGGCATCGGAATGGAAACAGCGGTGGAGGTCATCCCCCAATGCTACCGGTGTTGAGCGGACCGCCGTCGTGGCCAGGCCTCAGGCGCGGCGGCGGCCGCCGACGATGCGCAGGACGAGTCCGGCCGCCAGCAGGACAGCGCCCACGATGGCAGCCGCCAGGACCCACTGCCCGAAGCTGGAACCTGCGGCCACAACAAACTCGTTCTTGAAGATCTCCGCGACTTCATTGCCGCTGCTCGTTGCGGTCACCGCACGCCCGGCGGTATCCGCGGCCAGCGTCCAGAAGCCGGCCAGCACCAGGGTTCCGACCCCGATACCGGCCAGGACCGCCCAGCGCCGCCGCGCGGCCACAAACGCCAGGGCGAAGGCGATCAGGGCACCGACTGCGACGGCGTAGCCCATCGGAGCGAAAGCAGCCACCCGGTCCAGGACCTGCCGGTGCTCGGGCTGTCCGATGGTGACCAGCAGCTGATCGGGGGCCTCGAGCGGCAGGGTCGTGGCATCCGCCACCCGCTGCGCCACCAGGCCGACCAGGGGCGCGAGATCCAGGGTCAGCGCGGTGACGCCGTCGGCCTCGGCAGGGACGGCAGCGGGGCCGGCAAAATTCAACCGGTGGCTCTTGCGAAGTGTTTCGGTCCAGGCGTCGGGGTAGCCGGGCATGCTGGTCAGGGACTGCGCGGCGCTTTCCAGAATGGGCGTGACCAGTCCGGTCAGCGCTTGGGGGATCCGGTCCGCGCCGAGGCTCCCGACAGACGCCGCAGCAAGCCGCTCCTGGAACGCCGGGTCCTTTCCGAGCGGCGCGGTGAACGCCACAAAACCATCCTCCTGGACGATGTTTCGGTCCACCCACATGGCCGGAACGGCGACAGCCGCCAGGACAAGGCCGATGAGGACCGCTACGGCCGAGACAAAAGTGCGCACAGAGATTCCTAGGAGGTTGATGGGTAGTGCCATCCTACGGGGGCGGCCTGCGGAACGATAAAGTCGGGCCCCGATGGTAGAGCTATGGATAGAGTTGAAACAGACAAGTTCGAGCTGTCTGCCGGTGCCCTTCCGGATGCGAAAACCGCTGAGGGGCGTCCCGCTGACAGCCCCGCTCCGGCAAAGGACAACCACCATATGCACAAGGTCATCTCCGTCCCGGGGTCACGGCATGTCTGAGGACGTCGCGGCCGCCTCAACGGTTCCGGCCACCGCGGCGGAAACCAGCCCGGACAACCCCTGGCCGTTGCAGCTGCTGTCCCAGAAACTCAAGATGCACATCGACCGGGCCCCGTCCGCCTGGGTCGAAGGCCAGGTCATCGAAATGAACCGGCGGGGCACCAACGCCTACCTGACGCTGCGGGACATCGACGCCGAGATCTCCCTCCCGGCGTCCGCCTGGACCAAGGTCCTGGACCGGCAGGAAATCCCGCTGGAACGGGGTTCCCGGGTGGTGGCCCTGATCAAGGCCGAATTCTGGCTCAAGACCGGCCGGCTGAACATGTCCGTGAAGGACATCCGGCCCGTGGGTCTCGGCGACCTGCTCGCCAGGATCGAACGGCTGCGCCACGCCTTGGCCGCGGAAGGACTGTTCTCCGACGCCCGCAAGAAGCGCCTGCCCCTGCTCCCCCACCGGATCGGCCTGATCACCGGCCGCGACTCGGACGCCAAGAAGGACGTGCTCCGCAATGCGGCCCTGCGCTGGCCGGCCGTCGAGTTTGAGATCCGCGAGGTGGCCGTCCAGGGCAACACCGCCGTCGCACAGGTGATCGCGGCCCTGCGCGAGCTGGATGCGAACCCCGACGTTGACGTGATCGTCATCGCCCGCGGCGGCGGCGCCCTGGAGGATCTGCTGCCGTTCAGCAACGAGGAACTCATCCGGGCCGTGTCCGCGGCCTCCACTCCGGTGGTGAGCGCAATCGGCCATGAGGCGGACCGGCCGATCCTGGACGACGTGGCGGACCTGCGCGCCTCCACGCCGACCGATGCCGCCAAGCGGATTGTCCCGGACGTCGTCGAAGAGCTTGCCCGCGTGCGCCAGGCCCGGGACCAGCTGCGCCGTGGCGCCGTCCGGCTGGTGGACCGTGAAACCGACCGCCTGGCCTCGTTGCGCTCCCGCCCCGTCCTGGCCTCCCCCGAGGTCATGGTCAGCAACCGGCACGACGACGTCGAACGGCTCAAGGGCCGCTCCCAGGCGGCGGTCACCACCGCCGTCGTCCGGGCCGCCGACCAACTCGTCCACCTCAAGGCCCAGGTCCGCGCCCTTTCGCCGCAAAAGACCCTGGACAGGGGATACGCCGTGGTGCAGCTCGCCGGCGCCGGGCCGGCGCCCGGGGAGCGCCGGGACGTCGTGCGGCACCCTGACCAGGCGCCGTCGGGCACACGGCTGACAGTCCGTGTGGCCGGGGGCCGGTTCACCGCGGAGTCGACCGGCGGCCAGGAACCCGCCGACGAATGACCCGCCGTCCGGCCGCATAGCGGCCCGGCCGGCCATCACACCCGAACCATCCGTCCTGCGGGACACAGCAAGGAGCAACACACCATGGCAGCTGAAGCAACGCCCAACCACGACATCGATGGCCTGAGCTATGAGGAGGCCCGTGAGCAGCTCGTCGGGGTCGTCACCAGGCTGGAAGCCGGCGGGGCGAGCCTCGAGGAGTCCCTCGCGCTCTGGGAACGTGGCGAGGCGCTGGCCAAACGATGCGAGGAGTGGCTCGAAGGGGCCCGCAAGCGCCTGGCCGCGGCACGCGAAAAGCCCGCGCAGGACGGGCAGCTGTAGCGTCCCGGCCGGTCAGGACCGCTCGACCAGTTCCCGTTCCAACCCGACATCGAGGTCCGGGACCGGCCACTGCAACTTGAGGCCCTCCATCGCTTCCAGCAGCAGCTGCTGGACGGCGATCCGGGCGTACCATTTTTTGTTGGCCGGTACGACGTACCAGGGGGCAATGTCGGTGCCCGTCTTTTCGAAAGCCTTCTGGTAGGCGTCCATGTAGTCACTCCAGAACGCGCGTTCCTTCAGGTCGTTGCTGCTGTACTTCCAGAGCTTGGACGGCTCATCCAGCCGCGCGAGCAGCCGTTCCTTCTGCTCATCGCGGCTGATGTGGAGCATGACTTTGACGATCTTCGTGCCGGAGGCCGTCTGCCGGGCCTCGAATTCGTTGATCGCGTTGTAGCGGCGCTCGAGTTCCTTGGGATCGGCCCAGCGGTGGACCCGGTGGATCAGGACGTCCTCGTAATGCGAGCGGTCAAAGACACCCACCATGCCCGCCGCCGGAACCTCTTTCTCGATCCGCCACAGGAAGTCGTAGGACTTCTCCTCCGCGGTGGGGGCCTTGAACGACTTCATCTGGACACCGTGCGGGTTCATGGCGCCCATCACGTGGGTCACGATCCCGCCCTTGCCGGCGGTATCCATGGCCTGCAGGACTAACAGGACGCGCTTGGTGCCACCGAAGCGGGACTCGGCGAAAAGCTGCTCCTGGAGCAGGGCAAGGTTGTCGTCAAGGTCGGCGAGCAGCACCTCCCCGTCGTTTTTGTCCCCCGGGTAGCCAGGGGTGGAGTCCGGATCGGTGTCCTTCAGCTTGAAGCCCTTGCCCACCTTCAGGGTCTCGGAGGGGTGCTCCTTGAATCCCACGACGTCTGACATCCCGTGCCTCTTTCCGGTTCAGGCAGCCACTGTTCGGACCGCCGGACAACCGTCCGCGCGGCGCTGCTGAGGCTAGGCTAGTTCCCCTTGTACCGGCTCAGGAAGTCCGCCATGCGGTTGATTGCCTCTTCCAGGTCCTTCACCAGCGGCAGGGTGACCATGCGGAAGTGGTCCGGGCGCACCCAGTTGAAGGCACGGCCGTGGGAAACCAGGATCTTCTGCTCCCGCAGCAGGTCCAGGACGAACTTCTCGTCGTCGCGGATGTGGTAGACCTCGGGGTCGAGCTTCGGGAAGAGGTACATGGCTCCCCTGGCCTGCTGGGTGCTGACCCCGGGGATGGCGTTGAGCATGTCGTAGGCCTTGTTGCGCTGCTCGAGGAGGCGCCCGCCGGGCAGGATGAGGTCGTTGATGCTTTGGTACCCTCCGAGCGCCGTCTGGATCGCGTGCTGGGCGGGGACGTTGGCGCACAGGCGCATGTTCGCGAGCAGGTTGATGCCCTCGAGGTAGTCCGCGGCGTCCTTCTTCGGCCCGGAGATGGCCATCCAGCCGGCCCGGTAGCCGCACACCCGGTAGGCCTTGGACAGTCCGCTGAAGGTCAGGCACAGGACGTGGTCGCCGGTCAGGCTGGCCATGTTCACGTGTACGGCGTCCTCATAGAGGATCTTCTCGTAGATCTCGTCGGCGAAGAGGACGAGGCCGTGCTTCTCGGCCAGGGCGACAATCTTCTTGAGGGTGTCCTCGGGATAGACGGCGCCCGTGGGGTTGTTCGGGTTGATCACCACGATGCCCTTGGTGCGCGGCGTGATCTTCGCCTCGAGGTCCTCCAGGTCCGGCTGCCAGCCCGAGTCCTCGTCGCACAGGTAGTGCACGGGCCGGCCGCCTGCGAGAGCCACGGAGGCGGTCCACAGCGGGTAGTCCGGGGTGGGGATCAGGACCTCGTCGCCGTCGTCGAGCAGGGCCATCAGGGACATCGTGATGAGCTCGCTGACGCCGTTGCCGAGATAGATGTCATCGACGTGGATGTTCTGGATGCCGCGGGTCTGGTAGTACTGCGAGACGGCGGTGCGGGCGGAGAAAATGCCCCGGGAGTCGCTGTATCCCTGGGCATGCGGCAGGTGGCGGATCATGTCCACCAGGATCGCGTCCGGCGCTTCAAACCCGAACGGGGCGGGGTTTCCGATGTTCAGCTTGAGGATGCGGTGACCCTCTGCCTCCATCTGCTGGGCGGCCTGGAGGATCGGTCCACGGATGTCGTAGAGGACATTATGAAGCTTGGTGGACTGCTTGAAATCTGCCATCCATCAAATATGCCATATGGAGGATGTACTTCCGCTGAGATCTGACTCACAGGCCCGCGCCGCCGTCACAGGCGGGAAACCCCTGTAAGAAAAACGACTCGGCGGCCGCCGCGCTCCCCGCAACAGGAGAAGCGCGGCAGCCGCCGTCGTCGGTCAGAAGGCCCGGAAGTGTCTTACTTGACCAGGCCCTTGTCCTTGAGCCAGGCCGCCGCGGCGTCCTTGGGGTTCTGCTTCTGGCTGCCGCTGACGGCACGGTTGAGGTTGATGAGGTCCTCGGTGGTCAGGACCTTGGAGACGGCGTTCAGGGTTTCCTTCGCCTTGTCCGTCATCTTGGCCGTGTTGTACAGCGGCAGGACCTGCTGGGCGATGAAGTTGTTCTTCGGATCCTCAAGCACCACCAGGTCGTTGTCCGCGATGGACGGGGTGGTGGTGTAGATGTCGGCCACCTGGACCTGGTCGGAGAGCAGGGCCTTGAGCGTGACGGCCCCGCCGCCGTCGCTGAACGGCTCAAGCTTCTTGGGCACGCAGCCGTAGTTCTTCTCCAGGCCCGGGAGCCCGTAGGCGCGTTCGGCGAAGGTCGCCGGCGCCCCCACGACGATTTCGCTGCAGACCTTGGCGAGGTCCTCGATCGACTTCAGCTGGTACTTCTCCGCGGTGGCTTTCGTGACGACCATCGCGTCCTTGTCCTCGGCCTTGGAGGCCTCCAGCACGGCCAGTCCCTGGGGCAGCTTGCCCGGCAGGGCCTTGTAGATCTCCTCGGCCGACACCTCAGTGGCGTCCTTGCTGACATGCAGCAGCAGGTTGCCGCTGTAGTCGGGGATGATGTCCACCGATCCGTCCTGGACGGCCTTGAAGTAGACCTCGCGTGACCCGATGTTCGGTTTGGTGGTCGCGGTGACGCCGGCTCCGTTGAGCGCCCCGGCATACACCTCGGCGATGATCTGGCTCTCCGTGAAATCGGCGGAACCGATCACGAGCGCCGCACCGGAACCGGAGGTGGCCCCGCCTGTCGCGGGCGCCGTTGAGAGCGGATCGGATGCGCCTCCGCAGGCGGACAGTGCCATGGCCAGGCCGACGCCGGCGGCCAGGCCGCCGAATGCGCGCCTGCCGAGTGCTCGTTGGCGGGTTTCCTTCATGACGTACCTCCTTGAACAACAGTCCCCGCGGGTACGGGGTCTGTGAGATCAACCGCAGCCTGCTGGCTCCGGTTTGGCTGGGAAGAGGCTCCCTGGGACAGGAACAGCCTCTGGATGAGGGCAAGGACAAGGTCGACGGCGATGGCCAGGCCGGCGATGAGCAGGGACCCGCCCAGCATCTGGGGGAAGTCGGAGAGCACGAGCCCGTCGAAGAGGTACCGGCCCAGGCCGCCGAGGTTGATGTACGCCACCACCGAGACAGTCGCGATGGCCTGGAGTACGCCGGTGCGGAAGCCGCCGTACATGACGGGCAGCGCGTTGGGGAACTCGGCGCGGAAAAGCACTTGGAGCTCGGTCATGCCCATGGCCCGCGCGGCGTCGACGACGTTCCGGTCCACGCTGGCGATGCCGGCGTAGGTGCCGGCCAGCAGCGGCGGAACGGTCAGGATCACGAGGGCCCAGATCGGCGGCATGAGCCCGATGCCGGCCAGCAGGACGAACAGCGTGAGTAGGCCTAGGGTCGGCAGGGCCCGGAGGGCGCCGGCGACGGCCACCGCGGCGACCCGCCCGCGGCCTGTATGCCCGACGTAGAGCCCGATGGGGACGGCGATGGCCGTCGCGATCACCATCACCAGGCTCGTGTAAAACAGGTGCTCGGCCAGCCGCGCCGGGATTCCGGCGCTGCCGGACCAGTTCGCGGGATCGGCGAGCCACGCGAAGGTGTCCGTGACGACGTTGCTCATGCGTTTCCCCCTCCGGTCTTGGGACGCGCGAACCGCGACGCACCGGCAGCCGTGCCTGCCGCGTCCTGGCCGGCGGCCGAATCGGCGCCGCCGGTGGCAGTGCCGGGGCCGGTGGCCGCCCGCGTCCACGGGGTCAGCAGCCGTTCGAGCAGGACGAGGACGGCGTCCATCAGCAGCGCGAGGATAAGGATGGCGATGATGCCCACCACGACTTCGGTGACGAAGTCGCGTTGTAGGCCGGACGTGAAAAGCATGCCGAGGTTGCCGATGCCAAGCAGGGCGGCGACGCTGACCAGCGAGATGTTGCTGACGGAGACCACACGCAGCCCGGCGAACAGCACCGGCAGGGACAGCGGCAGGTCGATCTGCAGGAAGCGGGCGGTGGGTTTGAACCCCATGGCCACGGCGGCCTGCCGCAGGTCCTCGTCCACCGAGTCAAAAGCGTCCAGGGTGGCGCGCACCAGCAGGGCGACGGCGTAGATCGTCAGGGCCACGACGACGTTGACAGGGTCCAGGATCCGGGTTCCGAGGACAGTCGGCAGGATGATGAAAAGCGCCAGGGACGGGATGGTGTAGAGCAGCGAGGAAGCCGTCAGGACCACGGACCGGAGCCCCCGGCTCTGCCGCGCGAGCTGCGCCAGCGGAACGGCAATGAGCACCCCGAAGATCATCGGCAGGATGGCCAGGACGAGGTGCTGGCCTGCGAGGCTGTAGACCTGCGCGCTGTTGGCCAGGAACCATTCCATCAGAGCGCGCCCTGGCGGATGTGGCGGTCCGACTCGATCACGGCGAGGACTTCTTCGGCCGTGATGACCCCGGCCACCCGGCCGTCCGCGTCCACTGCGACGCCGAGGCCGGAAGGCGAAGACAATGCCGCGTCGAGGGCGCGGCGGAGCGTGTCGCCCTTCCGGAAGAGGGATCCGCCGGGAACCGTCGCGGACCCCTTGCCCGGGCCGGACCAGCCGAGGGGACGACGGGCGTCATCGACCACCAGTTGCCACTCGCCCGATGCACTGCCGTCGTGCGCCAGTTCTTCGGGGGTGATCGTCCGCGCGGGGTGCACGGTGACGCCGTCGGACGGGCTGAAGCCCAGGTGCCGGAAACCGCGGTCCCGGCCCACGAAGGACGCCACGAAGTCGTTGGCCGGGGCGCGCAGGATTTCCTCCGGGGTGGCGTACTGGGCGAGTTTTCCGCCGAGGCCGAAAACCGCCACCTTGTCCCCCAGGATGGTGGCCTCGTCAATGTCGTGGGTCACGAAGACGATGGTCTTGGCCAGGTCCCGCTGGAGCCGGAGGAGTTCCTGCTGGAGTTCGTCCCGGACCACGGGGTCCACCGCGCTGAAGGGCTCATCCATCAGCAGCACGGGAGGGTCGGCGGCGAGCGCGCGGGCCACTCCGACACGCTGCTGCTGGCCGCCGGAAAGCTGTGAGGGGTACCGCTTGCCCAGCCCGGACGCCAGCCCGACGACGTCGAGCAGCTCCTGCGCGCGCTTGCGTGCCTCGGCCTTGGAGACGCCGTTGAGCCGGGGCACGGTGGCGATGTTGTCCAGCACGGAGCGGTGCGGCATCAGCCCGGAGGACTGCATCACATAGCCCATGGAGCGGCGCAGCTTCGCTGCCGGCACCGAGGTGACGTCCTCGCCGGCGACGGTGATGGTCCCGGAGGTCGGCTCGACCATGCGGTTGATCATCCGCAGGGAGGTGGTCTTGCCGCACCCCGAGGGCCCGACAAAGACGGTGATGGCACCCTTGTCGATGGACATGGTCAGTTCATCGACCGCGGCCTGCCCGCTCTGGTACTGCTTGGTGACGCTCTGGAACTCGATCATGGCTTCAGCCATTTTCCGGGCTTACCTAACTGTTGGAGGCAACATCGGACTGTCCAGCCAACTGATCATAGACACGCCGATTTTTGGCTGTAAAGCACGTAGAACCCAGCCTAACCAGCGCGGCGGACAAAGTCAGGGACATTGTCAAGGGCGCTGTGGCTGACGTAGCGGTTCGGTGCCGCGCCGAATTCGGATGGGTGCCGCTCCGGATCCCCGTCCAATGCGGCACCCGCGCTGATCGTTTAACAAGCAACGCGGGCCCCCTCCGCGGTCAGCGGGCCCGCCGGCCGCCGCCCGAGCCGCGGCCCTTGCCTCCACGCTTGGCCCGCTGCTGTTCGGCCGCTTCGTGGTTGTCCCGTTCTGCCGCGCGCTGGCTCTTGCCGCCGGCCGAGATCTTCTGGTGCCACTCCCTTGCGTAGGCGCGGCGGGCGGCCGCATCGTGCCGCCGGGCCAGGGCGGCGAGTTCGCGTTCGAGTTTCAGGTAGCTCGCCCAGCGGCGGTCATCCAGGGTTCCGTCCGCAATCGCGGCCTGTACGGCGCAGCCGGGTTCGCGGCCGTGCGCGCAGTCGGAGAACCGGCACTGCCGGAAGAGTTCCTCCAGATCGCCGAACATCTCCCCCATCCCGCCGTCGGCGTCGAACAGCCCGAAGCCGCGCACCCCCGGGGTGTCCATCAGCACGGCGCCGCCCGGCAGTGGCACGAGTTCGCGGGAGGTGGTGGTGTGTTTGCCCTTTCCGTCGCCGGCACGCACCGCCCCGGTCTCCTGGACCTCGGCGCCGACGAGGGCGTTGATGAGCGTGGATTTGCCGGCCCCCGAGGGGCCGAGAAGCACAAGGGTGCCGCCGGGCGGGAGATGCCCCAGCAGTTCGTCAAGGCCGTCGCCCTGTTCCGCGGAGGTGGTCACCACCGCGACGCCGGCGGCCTGAAGAACCACCGTGCCGATGACGTCATCCGCGACATCCGCCAGGTCCGCTTTGGTGATGATGACGAGCGGGGTGGCGCCGGAGTCCCAGGCCGCGACGAGGGTGCGTTCGAGCCGGTTGTGGGTCAGGGGCCGGTCCACGGGCACCACAACGCCCACGATGTCCATGTTGGCGCCGAGTACCTGCGACTCCGAAGAGGATTCGAAGGCGCGTTTGCGGCTCAACTCGGAGTGGCGCGGCAGAATCCCCGTGATGGCGGGCTCCCCTGCGGTATTGGATCCCAGCCAGACCCAGTCGCCGGTGGCAGGCAGCTCCCCGGTGCCGGGATAGGGCAGGTGGAGGACCGCGTGGTGCGTGGCCACAAGGACCAGGTTGCGGTCCATGCGGATGACCCGGCCCGCGCCGGCGCCGCCCGGAACGGGGTGTGACGCGAAGCGTTCGGCGACAGAAGCGGTGAAGCCGTAGCCTGCGGGACCCTCGGGAAGGTTGGTGCTGGTGTGGGTGGCGCCGGAAGCGCCCGGACGTGCAAGAAAAGTAGTCAACGAAAACCCTTTGATGGGCCCCGGTGCACGTGCCGCGCTGCGGGTGGAACCTGGCAGCGGTGGAGTTAGTGGGTGCTGATAGCCGGGGCAGGAATAATGACGTGGCTGATGTTGGCGCGCAGTGCGCCCCTGGCTGTTGCAGTCATCGTCTCCACCTCCCCGTTGTCCGTGCTCTACCCGACTATCAGGTGCCGGTTTCGCTGTGCCGGTTCCGCTGTGGCCTCCCGGCGGCTCCTTCAGAATAACCGGGCCCGGCCGGCCTGGCTAGCGAATCCGTCAGGAAAGTTTGCCGTTTATTGGCCGCTCCCGGTGGAGACGGAGCGCCACGTCGACGAGCGAGACCTTGTTCAGCCCGTCGACTTCCGCCAGCGGGATCCAGGCCGCGTGCGTCGTGCTGCCATTCACCTCGTGCCGCAGTTCACCGCCGGTGATGGTCGCCTCGTAGATCAGCCGGAGGGACTGGAAATCGCGTTCGCCGCCGTCGATCCTGATTTCCGCCGGCCAGTGCCCGACGTCGATCCCCACCATGGTGCCGACCACGGCGTGGTACCCGGTTTCCTCGTGGATTTCCCGGCGGCACCCGTCAACCGGGTGCTCGCCCAGGTCCAGGCCGCCGCCCGGCAGGGTCCAGCCCTCTTTGCCGCCCTGCTTCCAGTACGCCAGCAGAATGGCGCCGTCGCGGATGATGACCGCGTAGGCAGCGGGACGGGTGTCAAAGTTCAGGCTCATCCCTCAAGGGTAGTGGCCCGACCAGCGGCGTAGCCCGGAGGCCGTCAGTCCTGCTCGGCCACGAGCTGGAGCACACCAAAGACAGGGTCCTGCTCAAGGATCCGCACGTCGGTGATCCCCGCGGCCGCCAGGGCGGAGCGGAAGGATTCCTGCAGCCGCGGGACGTTCATGCCCAGTCCGCCGCCCAGGATCACCGGGCCATCGATTCCGACTTGCCTGATCGTCTGCTCCGCGAGACCGGCAAGGTCACGGCCGGCCTGGTCCACGAGTTCCTGGCTCGCGGCGTGGCCGGCGGCGGCAGCGTCGACCACGAGCCGGGCCTTCTCGGCCCAGTACCGGCGCCCGGTGTCCGGTGAATGGAAGAGCGCGATCAGCTTGTTGGGATCATCAACTCCGCAGGAGGCGAGCAGCGCCGTCGTCAGCTCGTCCGGCTCCAGCCCCTGGTTCATCCGGCGCAGGCTGTGCCGGACGGCCTCCCTGCCCAGCCAGTAGCCGCTGCCCTCATCGCCGAGGAGATAGCCCCAGCCGCCGGCGCGGGCCTCCTCGCCGAGGCTGTTCCGGCCCCAGGCAGCCGACCCCGTGCCTCCGATGACGGCCACGCCTGTACTCGCGCCCCCGGCGGCCAGCAGGAGCCGGGAATCGTGGACCACTGTGATCCGGGCGCCGGGCACGTGCGGCACGATCAGCGCGGCGAGCGCCTCGGCGTCGGCGTCGGTATCGATGCCGCCGGCTCCCGCATACACCTGGGCGACCTTCCCGCCGCCGATCCTGCCGAAGAGCTCCGCGAGGTGCAGCGCCGCTTCCGCACGGGTGACGTTTTGGACGTTGGAGCTGCCTACCGATTCATCGGCCACGACTGCGCCGTCCTCGAAACGGACGCCCCGGGTCTTGGTCCCGCCGATATCGAGGCCGATCACGGCGCCGGTCGCAGGGGCAGTGGAGGGAACGGTGTCCGCCGCCGGCGGGATGTCAGAATGGGTCACCGGAACAGCCTACTGAATCACGCACAGGAGTGAGCATGTCGCACGACATCTTCGGCACCCGCATCATTGCCGCCCCAATGGCCGGCGGAACCTCCACCCCGGCTTTTGTGAAGGCCGTGCATGGTGCCGGCGGGCTCGGATTCCTGGCCGCGGGCTACAAGAGCGTGCCGGCCATGCAGGCGGAAATCCGCAGCGCCCGCGCCGCGGGGGCACGGTTCGGCATGAACGTCTTCGTTCCCGACCCCGCGCAGCTGCCGCCTCCCGCGGCCCTGCGGGACCAGCTTGAGGAATACCGCGCCAGCCTGCGGCCGGATGCGCTGCGGTACGGCGTGGAGGTCCCGCCGCTGCGGCTCGACGACGACGACCACTGGCACGGCAAGGTCGACGCCCTGCTGGCTGATCCGGTGGAACTGGTCAGTTTTGCTTTCGGGCTGCCCGGTTCCGATGTTGTCCGGGCGCTGCAGCGGGCGGGCTCCACGGTCCTCGCCACGGTGACCACTGCTGCCGAGGCGCTGGAGGCGGCCGGGCAGGGCGTGGACGCGCTGGTGGTGCAGCACGGGGACGCCGGCGGCCACAGTGCGGCCTTCCAGCCAGGCGCCGGCGGGCACGGTGCCCCCGCGCCTGACGGGCGCAGTGACGGCCGGCCGGGCACGACGGCGGAGCTGGTCGCCCTGGTGCGGTCCGCCGTCGGACTCCCGCTGGTGGCTGCCGGCGGCGTGATGGACCGGGCGGGGCTGGAGGCGGTCCTGGCCGCGGGAGCACAGGCCGCCCAGCTGGGCACCGCGTTCCTCCGCACGGACGAGAGCGGCGCCCGGCAGCTGCACAAGGATGCCCTCGCCAGCCCGCGCTTCACGGAGACCCGGCTCACGACGGCTTTCACCGGACGGCCGGCCCGGGCGCTCGTCAATGAGTTTGTCCGGGACCACCCCAACGCCCCGGAGGCCTACCCCGCCGTACACCACCTCACCGCTCCCCTGCGCGCGGCTGCGGCGGCCGCCGGGGACGCGGAGCGGCTGAACCTCTGGGCCGGGACGGGCTGGCAGCGGGCTCGGGCGGGCTCCGTGGCGGAGGTCATGGCGGGTTTGCTGGGCTGACCCACCGCTCCAAGCCGACGCGGGCCCGCTAGGCGCCGGAGCGTCCCCGGACGAAGCCGGCGAGCAGGGCCGGGCCCTCGCTGAGCACCAGCTCCCGGAACAGCCTGACCGGGTCCGGCTCGGCGTCGGCTCCCCCGCGCCGTTCCCGCCAGGCCAGGCCGATCTCGCGGAAGGCCAGGCCGGAGTCCAGGGCGAGCTCCACCCAGCCCAGGTCGCCGGACTGCGTCGGGGCGTTACGGCCGGGTGCCAGCTCCCCGGGCGGGAGGATGCTCACGCCGAGTCCGGCCGAGACGAGTCCCCGTGCCGTGTGGGAGTCCTGGCTCTCGAAGGCGATACGGGGCCGGAAACCCGCCTCCCTGAACAGGGCGTCCGTCAGCGAGCGCATGCCGTAGCCGGGACCCATCGCCACGAACGGGTCCTGCCGGATCTCCACGAGGCGGGCGCGACGGCGCTTCGCAAGGGGATGCCGGTGGTGGACGACGAGCCGCAGCGGTTCCCGGTACAACGCTGCCGAGGAGATCAGCCGGCTCGGCGCGGCGATCGGGGCGGTCAGGGCCAGGTCCGCGTCCCCGGCGGCGAGTTCGGCCAGGCAGCCGTCGCGGGCGCCCTGGCTGAGCTCGAAGGCCGGCTGGGGATGCCGGCTGCGGAAGGCACTGATCAGCAGCGGAAGCATGGCCTCGCCGAAAGTGTGCTGGAAGGACACCGCGATCCGGCCCCGGACCACTTCCGATTCGTGCCGGACCAGGTCCAGCCCGGCCTGGAACTCGCCCAGCGCAGCCTCAATGTGCGGCAGGAGCGCCTTGGCGGCAGGTGTCAGCCGCACTCCGCGGCCGTCGCGGATCAGCAGTTCCGTCCCGATGATGCTGCTGGCCCGCGCGATGCTCCGGCTGACCGTCGACTGAGGCAGCCCCAACACCTCGGCGGTCTCCGTGACGTGCTGCGTGCGCCCGAGCTCAGCCAGCAGGGGCAGCAGCGGCAGCAGCTGGATCAGGTGTTTGTGCTCCACGTCCATCGGGTCGCGCTCCAAATCATCCGTATTTGCCATGAATTATATGTGATTCATGCATTGGAGGCATGTTCCCGGGACGCCTAATCTGGGGACATGCCACGACTTCCACAGTTTCCCCGCCCCGCTTCGCCCGGCCCGGTCCGGCCGGGCGCTGCCGGCGCCGCAGAGCCAGGCATCGTGCCGGCAGCGGCCGACGGCGGGCAGGCAGCCTGGCCGGGGCATGCCAAAGGGTCGTTGGCCTACCGGAAGATCCTCGCGGGACTGGCGTTCGCCGGCGTCGCCACCTTCGCCCAGCTCTACTCCACCCAGGCGGTGCTGCCCATGATGGCGGCGGAGCTGCAGGTCACTGCGGCAGAGGCCGCACTGACGATCTCGCTGGCCACCGTGGGCCTGGCCGTGACGGTGCTGCCATGGTCCTTCCTGGCCGACCGGATCGGCAGGGTCCGGGCCATGATGTGGGGCATCTCGGCCGCCACCGTCCTGGGCCTGCTGGTCCCGCTCGCCACCAGTTTCCCGATGCTGCTGGGCCTGCGGATGCTCGAAGGCATGGCGCTGGGCGGCATCCCCGCGATCGCCATCGCCTACCTCAACGAGGAGGTTAACAAAGCCCACGCAGCGCTGGCGGCCGGAACCTATGTCGCCGGCACCACCCTGGGCGGACTCGCCGGCCGGCTGGCGGCCGGCGTGGCGGGCGAACTGTGGGGGTGGCGGGCCGCGGCCCTGGCGGTCTCGGTCCTGGCCGCCGTCGCTGCGGCCCTGTTCCTGGTGTTGGTGCCGCAGGCGCGGGGCTTCACCGCCGCGGCGGCCGGCGGCTTCCGCGGAGCCCTCCGGACGCTGGCGGGCCACGGCCGGAATCCGCGGCTGCTGGCCCTCTACATCCAGGCGTTCCTGCTGATGGGCGGCTTCGTGGCCGTCTACAACTACCTTGGCTTCCGGCTCTCCGGGGAACCCTTCAGCCTGCCGGCCACCCTCATCAGCCTCATCTTCCTGGCCTACCTCTCCGGGACGGTCTCCTCCCGCTGGGCCGGCGGGCTGGCGGCGCGGTTCGGCCGGCGTACGGTGCTGATCGCGGGCACGGCGCTGATGGTGGCGGGCCTGGCCCTGACGCTCACCCAGCTGCTGGCGCTCATCATGGCAGGCCTGCTCCTGTTCACCGGAGGCTTCTTCGCGGCGCACAGTATCGGCGCAGGCTGGACCGGTGCGATCGCAACAACCGGCCGGGCCCAGGCGGCCTCGCTGTACAACCTTGCCTACTACCTCGGGTCCAGCGTCATCGGCTGGGCCGGCGGGCTGGTGTTCCAGTCGCTCGGCTGGACGGCCCTGGCCCTGACTGTCATCGGGCTGGCCTGCGCGACGGCGGCGATCACCGCCGTCGTGCATCCAGCCCGGCCGGCGGCTGAAAGGCCGGCCCCGGCGGACAGCGTCAGCGCGTAGCTTCGATGGCCTGCACCAGGTCGGCCACGACGTCGGCGGGGTCCTCCAGGCCCACGGACACGCGCAGCAGGCTGGCATGCGGCTTGGCATCGGCGGCCACCGGCCGGTGGGTCAGCCCGGCCGGATGCTGGATCAGGGTATCGATGCCGCCGAGCGAGACCGCGTGCGTGATCATGCCGACCGCACCGGGAATCCGTTCGGCGTGCTCGGCGCTGCCCACTTCGAAGGCCATCAGCGAGCCCGGACCGGCCATTTGCGTCCCGATCAGGCCCTGCGGATCGCACTCGGGCAGCCCCGGGTAGAAAACACGCCGGACGAGACCGTGTCCGGCCAGGGCGACGGCGACCTTCTGTGCGCTGGCCTGCTGGGCGCGCACGCGGACCGGCAGAGTGGCCAGCCCGCGGTGGAGCAGGTAGGCGGGCCACGGGGTGAGGATGCCGCCGGTGACGGCCCGGATCTGGCGCAGCCTCGTGGTCCACTCGGGAGCCGCGGCCACCACTCCGCCCATGGCGTCGCCGTGCCCGCCGAGGAACTTGGTGGCGCTGTGCAGCACCATGGCGGCGCCGTGCCTGAACGGCTGCTGCAGGACCGGGCTCGCGAAGGTGTTGTCGACCAGCAGCGGAACGCCGTCCGCGGCGGCGGCGACGCGGGCGATATCGACGAGCTCCAGGCTCGGGTTGGCCGGCGTCTCAAGGATCACCAGGCCCGTGTCGGGCCGGAGCGCGGCGTGGACGCCCTCCGGAGTGGTGAAGGTGACATCGTTGCCGAGCACACCGGAGGCCAGCAGGTAGTCGCTTCCGCCGTACAGCGGCCGGACCGCAACCACGTGCTTCTTTCCGGTGGCGACGACGGCGAGCAGCACAGCGCTCAGTGCCGCCATGCCGGTGGCGAACGCGACGGACTCCGGAGTGTCTTCGAGGACTGCGACGCCCTCCTCGAACCTTGCCACCGTGGGATTCCAGAGCCGCTGGTAGACGGTGCTCTGGCCTTCCACATGCGTGCCGCCCGTGGCCATGTGCTCATAGGCGAGACCGCCGTCGTGGACCGAGGGAAGCGGCGCCGTGGTGGACAGATCGATCGGCACTGCGTGCACGCCCAGTTCGGTGAGGCCGTTCCGGCCGGCGTGGACAGCCAGCGAGTCTTGAGAAAGCACGTTGCTCCTTATGAATATTCACCATTGAATTCCGCAAGTATCTGGCAATAATTCGGAGTTTTGTAGAGGCCGTGAATGGAAGTGTCGGAATGTGGCGTTTATGATGAACTGACAACACTTCAAGGAGGATCCGTGAGTAGCAGTGCGAAGAATCTTCGGCCGGGAGCGGGTGCCGGCGAGCCGCTGGACGCTATCGACGAGCGCCTGCTCGCGGCACTCGTCGCCGACGCCCGAATCTCCAACAAGCAGCTGGCCGAGCTGGTCGGCATCGCGCCGTCCACCGCCCTGATGCGCACCCGCGCGCTCTCGGACCGCGGGATCATCCAGGGCTTCGAGGCGAAGCTCAGCCTGTCCGCGATCGGCCGCTCCGTGCAGGCCCTGATTGCCGTCAGGCTCCGCGCCCACGACCGCGAGCAGATCGACCGTTTCACTTCCCGCGTGCCCAATCTGCCGGCCGTGCTCTCGACTTTCCACACGTCGGGCTCGGTGGACTACCTGCTGCACATCGCGGTCGCCACCACCGAGGACCTCCGGGACTGGGTGCTGGACAACCTGGCCACTGATCCCGTCGTGGGCCATACGGAAACCACGCTCGTCTTTGACCACATCCAGGGCAACCAGGGCCCGCTGCCCGACTAGGTCCCCGGCGTCGCCGCCGCACCGGGCCGGGCCGCCCGGACCGGGCCGTCAGGCGGCCGGGCGCAGCGCCGTCCGCAGCGTGATCAGGGCGAGGGCAACCGCGGCGACCGAGCAGACCACGACGAAGCCGGCAACCGCCGCTTCCAGGCCGACGACGCCGGCGGCGAGGCCCAACCCGATGACGGGGAAGGCGCTGCCGAGGTACGTGATGACGTAGACGGTGCTGATGATCTGGGCGTGGCGCGAGGCCTCCACTTTTCCGGCCACATCGTTGAAGACGGTCCGGAAGGACACGCCCTGCCCGATTCCGGCGGTGATGCTCGCGAGGATCAAGAGCCAGGGACTGCTCCAGGCGGCGGCGCCCGCAATCAGAAGCACCGACACGGCCAGCATGCCCAGCCCGATCGGCACCACAAACCGCCCCCGCACGGCGATCAACTGGCTGAGCGCGGAGGACCCGAGGGTCAGTCCCGCCAAGAGTCCGATCAGCGGCCGCGAATCGGCGTGGACGATCTGGGCGAAATAGCCCGGCGCAAGCGACAGGCAGAAGCCAAAGACGGTGAAGCTGAGGAACCCCACCGAGGACGCCAGCCAAAAGGCGCCGCGTGCCTCACTGGACACCGACGGCCGGCGAGGTGCCAGCACCCGCAGCGGTTGCGGACCCGCAATCGAGGTGATCGCCGGCCGGGCCTTGAGCAGGGACAGCGGAACCAGCAGCGCGGCCAGGACCACGGAGTGCAGGAAATACGGCGTGGACGTGGGCCCCGGCAGCAGGGAGAGCACTCCCCCGATGGCGGGGCCGGCCGCCACGCCGCCGGCAGATGCCAGCAGGGTGAATCGCGAGGCCCATTCGGGACGGCTGGGCAGCAGCTCCCTCAGGGCCGCCGAGCTGGCGCCGGTGGCAAGGGCCACCGCGATGCCCTGCAGGGCCCGGCCGGCGCACAGCGCGAACAGGCTGTCCGCCGTGGCGAAGACGGAGCCGCCGGTCAGGCCAACCAGCACCGCGAGCACCAGGGCGGCCCGGCGCCCGATGTGGTCGGACCAGTGGCCGGCCAGGATCAGGGTGGCCACGAGCGCCAGGACGTAAGCGGAGAATGCGACGGTGACGTCGAGTGCGGTGATCCCTAGTTTGGCCTGCAGCAGCGGGTACAGAGGGGTGGCAAGATTCGCCCCGACCAGCAGCGTGAAAATCACGACGCCGGCCATCACCAGCCGCGCCGTCGTGGAAGCGTCCCAGGCCCAGCGGACTGCCGTGGCCGGGCGCATGCGAAGTTCGCTGAAGACCGTCATGTCCGTGCCCTTGCGTGAAAGCGGGCCGCGTGTTCCCTGTGATGGGGGAACCGCCAGCCCGTGAAGATTTTGATACCTAACAATGCAACATTGCTGACTCTTCGGGCCTATTCTCGTGCCAGAATTGATCAAAACAGTCAATCCAGCCCCGCCAGAATGAACCGGAGTGATGATTTGAACAGCCTGGACCCCACCGACCTGAAGATCCTGCTGGAACTGATCCGGGATCCACGGATCCAGATCGGGGAACTCAGCGATACCTTGGGCATTGCCCGCAACACCGCGCAGTCCCGCGTGCGGCGCATGCAGCGCTCCGGCCTGCTGCACGACGGCGGCCGCGAGATCGACCTCGAGGCGGTGGGCTACGACGTTGTCGCCTTCGTCACGATCGAGGTCAACCACCGGGAACTCGATGGCGTAGTGGGCGCCCTGCGCCTGATCGCGCAGGTCTTGGAAGTCCACGAGATCTCCGGGCGCGGCGATGTATGGTGCCGCGTGGTGGCCACCGACACACACAACCTGCAGGCCGCGCTGCGCTCCATCCTGCGGATCAAAGGCGTGATCCGGACCGAGACGGTGCTTGCCCTGCACACGCACATCCAATACCGCACCGAACCGCTGATCAGCCGGCTCGCCCAGGGCAGCTCCCCGGCCCCCGCCCGGTCAAAGTGATGTGCCGGGCAGGCCGCCCGCCGTGGCCCGCCGTGCCCGCGCGGCCCAGCCCCCAGAAGACGGGATAATGAGCCCGTGACTATTATCGATAACGCCGTCTACGTTGACGGCGTCCGCACCGCCGAGCCGCAGAGCCTCGAGCAGACTTTCGAGACCCTGAACCGGCACGGCGGGATGGCCTGGATCGGCCTCTACCGGCCCACGGAGGACGAGATGTCCGCCGTCGCGGCGGAGTTCGGGCTGCACCGGCTCGCCGTGGAGGATGCGATTTCGGCCCACCAGCGCCCCAAACTCGAACGCTACGACGACAATCTCTTCACCGTCCTGCGGCCCGCGCGGTATCTGGACGAGTCGGAAACTGTGGAATTCGGCGAGCTCCACGTTTTCACCGGCAAGAACTTCGTCGTCACCGTCCGGCACGCCGAGACCGGGGGCGTGGCCCAGGTGCGGCGGAAGCTGGAGCGGCGCCCCGACCTCCTGTGCCACGGCCCCGAGGCTGTGCTCTACGCACTGATGGACCAGGTGGTGGACGACTACGTGCCAGTGGTGGCGGGGCTCGAGAACGACATCGACGAGATCGAGGATCAGCTCTTCAGCGGAGACCCCAAGGTGTCCCGTCGAATCTACGAGCTGGCCCGCGAGGTCATCCAGTTCCAGCGCGCCATCCATCCGCTCCCGGCCATGATGCAGCTGCTGCGGCGTGGCTTCGAAAAGTACCAGGTCAATTCCGAGCTTCAGCACAACCTTCGCGACGTCGAGGACCATGTGGAGCGGCTGATCTCCCGTGCAGACTCTTTTCGGGACCTGCTGCAAAACGCCCTCACGCTCGACGGCACACTGACCGCCAACCGCCAGAACGAGGCCAGCGCCATGCAGAATGAGCAGGTCAAGAAGATCTCGTCCTGGGCCGCCATCCTCTTCGCACCGTCATTCGTTGCCGGTATCTACGGCATGAACTTTGACGTGATGCCGGAACTGCAGTGGAGTTTCGGCTACCCGATGGCCATCGGGCTGATGGCCGGCACGGCCGCCCTGATGTACGGCATCTTCAAAAACAAAGGCTGGCTCTAATGGCCTAGCCGCCTCAGCCGCATGGGAAACGGGCCGTGCGACTCGATCCAGGATTCGGCAGTGCCAGGGCTCACCCGTTTATCCATTCGCCGGATTTTCTGCCGGATTTCCATGGACTTGGGTTCCGGACTGTGCTTATGGTGGGCCCACTGGCCTATTCGCTGACCTGGGGGGAGGCGTTCCGAGTGAAAAACACACGTCCGATATGGCGTTCGCTCCGCCCCGTCCTGCTCGCAGCCGCGGCGGCGACCTCGTGGCTGGCCCTCTCGGCCCCGGCCGCCACGGCTGACCCCAGACTTGAACCGGCTCCGCTGGTGACGAGCACCAGCCCTTCGGTCGTGGCGATCACAACCACTGCCGCGGATCACGCCGGGAGCGTCGTCGTTCAGCTAGAGACGGAGCAGCCGCAGGCCCTTTCGGGTCTGAGTCCAGTCATCGCGATTCCTGCGCTCGCTCCAGCGAACCCGGTCGCTACCGTGACTGACCCGGTCGCAATTTTGGCTGACACGGTGGTCGGCGCGGCTTCAGAGGCTGTCCTACCCGTCATCGGAACCGTGAACGAGATTCTGGACACCGTAGTCGAGCCGATTATCGACCCCGGGGTTCAGCAAGCACCGTCGCCAGTTCCGGGCACCGGTACCGCATTGCCTGAAGTGTTCCTCGGCGGTCCTCCTTTTGCTGTTCCCCCCGGCGCCTGGGAAGAAGCCGCGCCGTCCTCCCCGAATCCACTTGGTGACGTCACGTCAGACTCGACGAGGATCGGGGTTTCAACATCATCTGCCGTTAGTGCTGGTGCTACGTCGGGAAACCGCGGACTCTACCAATCACCGGCCGCTGTGGCCGGCTCTGCCACGCTGGAGTCCCCGGCAGAGGGGGACCTGGACGCCTTCTTTTATCCTGTGCCCGCCGTGCCCGGTTCCGGTGCGGCGGGAAGCGCCAACTCCGGCGGGGGCCCCGCTGCTCCTGCCTGGCTGACCAACCACCAGATCATGATCCCAAGTCCCCCTGCATCCCCCATCCGGGGTGCCGTTTTGCGGGCACCCTCCCCGGTGTCGTTCGAACCCGGGTCATCTCCCGATTAGTGGAGCCTCTACCGCGCCAAGGCGCGGACGAGGCCATACGGGCTGCACCTGCGCCCGCCACCATTTTCGTCAGGAGATTCATCATGCATCAAAGTATCCGACGAGGGCTGCTTGGCACCCTCTTTGCTGGAGGGCTGCTGGCCCTCGGAAGTACCGCTGCCAGCGCAGCCGACACGACCACCGGTTCCGACGGGCTGCTCTCCGGCACCCAGGTCACCGCACCCGTGACGGCGCCGGTCACCCTCGGCGCCACCTCACTGGGCCTGCTCGGCGACTCAACCGCGACAACCAACGGCACACCAGGGACCGCGGGCCAGCCCGCACCGGCACCTGCACCTGCACCTGCACCGGCACCAGGGAACACCACGACCGGTTCCGACGGGCTGCTCTCCGGCACCCAGGTCACCGCACCCGTGACGGCGCCGATCTCGCTGGGGGCTGCGTCCATCGGCGTTGTCGGTGAATCTACGGCGTCTGTCGTGAGCCCGCTGGCGGTGAACCAGCTGGCAGCGGCGCCCGGAGCCGGCGCCATGGTTTCCGGACCCTCGATGGTTCCGGCTGCCGCGCCCAGGGCAGCCCTGGCCCGCACGGGCACCAGCACGGATCTGCTGTGGGTTGCCGTGCTCTTCGTCGGAGCGGGCCTGATCATGATGATGGGCGGGCTCAGGAAGAGGGCCTAGCCACGGCAAGGTTCCGGCGGGATACCGAGTGTGATGTCCCGCCGGAACCTTGGCGTCTTCCCCCCGGTCATGGCGGCGAGTCCGCGTCTCCGCCTTGAGGAGAGAAAATACTGGTGTAGGTAGGCAGTTTTCCGGCCCGTGCTGGAAGCCTTGCCGCGGTCCACCCCCGTGTAGTCTGGCGTCATGAGCGCGCGGCGGGACCGGTTCCGGGACATCGTGGAGACCCTGACGAGGCATGGACTGGGCTTTGCGCTGGGGAACCTCGGGCTGGACAGGTTCCGGCCCGCCGACGGATCCCCGGGGCAGCACGGAATGCCGCCAAGGGGCGTGAGCATGCCGGTGCGCGTCCGGCTCGCACTGGAGGATCTCGGGGCGGTCTACATCAAGTTCGGCCAAATCGTGTCCACGCGCACCGATGTGCTTCCGCCGGAGTACGCCACCGAGCTCGCGAAGCTCCAGGACGCATCCCCTCCTATTGCCGCCGCCGAGGTACGCGGCGTCCTAGCCGAGGAACTGGGTCCCGCGGCGGACCGGCTCCTCGCTGCGCTGGACGCCGCTCCCCTCGCCACGGGCTCCATCGGCCAGGTCCACTGCAGCCGGATTGCCTTGGACCGTGAGGTCTCCGCAGCCAACGTAGCCAATGTCACCGGTGGCCAGCCAGGCGCCGGCCGGCTGGTCGACGTCGTGGTTAAAGTTCGACGGCCCGGCGTCGTGGCCCAGGTCAATGAGGATCTGGAGATCATGGCCGAACTGGCCAGGCGCGCGGAGCGGGCCTCCACCCGGGCCGCCGGCATCCACCTGGCCGCCCTCGTGGATGAGTTCTCCCAGACCATGCGCGCCGAACTGGACTACCTGCAGGAAGCCCGGAACGCGGAACACTTCGCCGCGAACTTCGCGGGCGACGCACGGGTCCACATTCCCCGGGTCTTCTGGGAGGCCACGACATCCCGGGTCCTGACGCTGGAGCGTATCCGCGGCATCAAAGTCAACGACGCCGCCGCGCTGCGGCAGGACGGGATCGACGCCGGGGCGCTGGCCAGGGAGGCCTGCGACGTTCTGCTGAAGATGGTGTTCGAGGACGGTTTCTTCCATGCCGACCCCCATCCCGGGAACTTCTTCGTGGAGGAGGACGGGCGCCTTGGCATCATCGACTTCGGCATGGTGGGCCATATCAGCGACTCCACGCGCGATCAGCTGGTCCGGATGCTGCTGGCGGTCGTGGAACAGGACGCCGCCCGGCTGACCACGGCGCTGGTCCGCATGTGCGGGGCGCAGGCGAACGGCGGCTTTGAGGATCTTCAGACGGCTCTGGGGCGGCTGGTGGACCGCTACGCCGGACGGCCGCTCGCGGAGATTCCGATCGTGGCGGTCCTGGCTGAACTGGCCGGCCTGCTGCGCGAACACCGCCTGCGGCTGCCGAGGGAAACAGCCCTCATGTTCAAGATGCTGGTGATGGCGGACGGTCTGGGCAAACAACTGGATCCCGGATTCGAACTGACCACACAGCTGGGTCCGTTCACGCAGAGAATTATCCTCGCCTCGCTATCCCCCGAGGCTTTGGCTGACCGGCTGAAGAAGCTCGGCCGGGAAGCCCTGCGCCTCGGGACGGACGCGCCGGAGATCATCCGCCGGGTAGTGGACGTTCTGGAACGCGGCGGCATCGATATTCATTTCCGGGCCGATGAGCTGGACCGGCTCATGGACAAAGCGGAGAAAACCGGGAACCGGATCGTCGCCGGGCTGATCACCGCCGCCCTGATCAATGCTGTCGGGGACTTGGTGTCCGTCCAGCCCGACCGGTGGCGGAACTGGCCAAAGACCCTTTTCGCCGCGGGGATCGGCGGCGTGGGCGCCCTCGGGGCCTACCTGGCACTAACCTCCCGGCACCGGAAATAGCTGGTTTCCCAGCGCCGAGACTGTCAGCGGCGCCCCCGCGCCAGCACGAGCAGCCGTTTGAAGGCCAGGACAAAGACCACCTCGATCAGGACCATGAGCGCAAGCAGCGCCCACTGGCTTTCGCCGATGAAGACGGCTGCTCCGATCACTACCAGGATGGTCCCCAGTGTCAGGGCGTAGACGGCGAAGCCGATGGCCACCCTCGCGCTGCGCACGCCCGTGCGGAAGCCGAAGCCCACGGGTTCGCCCCCGGGGTAGCCCTCAACGCGGTCCGGTCCCGCGGGCCTGAGCCTGTCGAACTCATCCCAGGGGTCGCGGTCCTGGTCCTGTTCCGTCATGCTCCTATTATCCCGCGGGGACGGCGGTGTGAGGGCTCGGGAAAGAGAGCCGTCGCATTCTCCGCAGCCTGCCTGTCAGGTACGTAGGGTCCGGGCAGTTCCGGCCGCCGCCCGTACCGCCCAATACCGCCCGCCCAATAAGGAGGAGATTCCGGTGAAATTCGGAAAAGTCATTTTGTACGTCGCCGACGTCGAGGCGTCCCTGGCCTTCTACCAGCAGGCCTTTGGCTTCAAAACCCGCTTCATCCCGGAGGCCGGCTACGGCGAAGTCCATGCCGGCGACATAACCATCTCGCTGGCGTCCTTCAACGCCGGCCAGGGGCACTTGCCCGAGGGGTACCGCTGCACGCCGCCGCCGCCGTCGGACGTCAGCGTGGAAATCGCCCTGGTCAGCGAGGCGGTCGCCGACGATTTTGCCCGGGCCGTCGACGCCGGTGCCACGGCGCTTCAGCACCCGGCCGTGCAGCCCTGGGGCCAGACGGTGTCCTACCTGCGGACTCCTGACGGGACCGTCATCGACTTGAGTTCGCCGCCGGCCTGGGGCTGAGCGCCCTACGCGACGCGGACGTCGATTTCGCCCGGGGCCGCGCCGTCGGCGCCGAACACCAGGTGGCGGTTGGCGATTTTTTCGCTGAAGAACCGGTCGTGGCTGACCACCACGACGGCCCCGGGGAAGTGCACCAGCGCGCGTTCCATGACCTGCGTGCTGGACATGTCCAGGTGGTTGGTCGGCTCGTCCAGCAGCAGCACCGAGGCGCCCGACAGCAGGCACTGCGCCATGGCGACGCGCGCCTTCTGACCGCCGGAGAGGTTCCCGATTTTCTGCTTGAGGTCCGCCTCGGAGAACTGGAACATCGCAAGGAACCGGTTGACGGACTTCTTCGTGGCGCTGAATGCCAGGCTGTCCGGCAGCGCGTTGACCGCGTGGGACACGGTGTCGGCGTCGTCCAGGTCCTCCAGCATCTGGTTGTACGAGACGAACCCGGGCCCCTTGGCCCAGGCAACCTCGCCGGAGTCGGCACGTTCTTCGCCCGTCAGCACCTTCAGGAGCGTGGACTTTCCGCTGCCGTTGGAGCCGAGGACCACGATCCTGTTGCCGCGGCGGATCTCGAAGCTCAGGTCGTCGAACAGCAGCTTCTCGCCGTAGGACTTGCCCAGTCCTTCCACCCTGCAGAGGACGTCCTTGACGTGCAGGCCGCCGTAGATCTCCGTGACGATCTGGTCGACGGGCCGGGGTGTGCGGGACTTCTTGATCTTGGCCAGCTGGTTACCGAGCCCGCGGCTGGCCGCCTTGGCCGCCTCGCGGCGGTCGGCGATCCCTTCGGCTTCGAAGGCCAGGAGCTCGGATTCGTGCACAAACTGCTGCTCCAGGGTCTTAAGCCGGAACTGTTTCTGCACGACGTATTCACCGAAGTTGCCCGGGTATTCGTGCAGGTGGAAGTTCTCCACCTCAATGATCCGGGTGACGACGGCGTCGAGGAACTTCCGGTCGTGCGAGACGATGATCGCGGCGCCTTTGAAGTCCCGGAACCAGCTTTCGAGCCATTCGACGCCGGCCACGTCCAGGAAGTTGGTGGGCTCGTCGAGCAGCAGGACGTCGGGACCCTCGAGGAGGATTTTGGCCAGGGCGGCCCGGTTGCGCCAGCCGCCGGACAGCTCGTCGATCGCACAGGTGCGGTGCGCCTCGTCGAAGCCCAGAGTCGTCAGGACGGTGTCGACGCGCCGCGGGTAGTCCCAGCCGTCCAGCCGTTCCATGTCCGCGAACAGCTCCGCCTGGCGGCTGATGAGCCGGTCGAGTTCGGCGTCGGCGGGGTCGGCTGCGATGTCCGCGTCGATGGCGGCGAGTTCGGCTTCGACTGACTTGATCTCCGAAAACAGCCCGTCGAGCACTTCCAGGATGGTGGCTTCCCCGTCGAGTTCGGAAAACTGGGAGAAGTAGCCCACCTTGGTCCCCAGCTCCAGGGTGACGGTGCCGGTATCCGGTGCCACCTGGTCCAGGACCAGCTTGAGGATGGTCGTCTTGCCGGAGCCGTTCTTGCCGATCAGACCCACCCGGTCCCCGGCCTCGAGCCGGAAGAAAGCCTCCCGGAGGATCTGGGTGTTGTCGAAGCGCACGCTGACGTCTTGCAGCCGGATCAGGCTCATGGGTGTGTCTCTTTCAAGGAAGGGTTTTGGAACGGCATGCGCGCGTGGCGCAGCGTGGAACTAGCGGACGGCGAGCCGCCACAGCGACGTGACTTCGGCCGCGCGGGCCTCGAACAGGGGGTCGTTGCGGTCGGAAGCCTTGGGATGGGTTGGCCTGGTGTCGAACCGCTCCAGAACCTTCAGCCCGGCCCCCTCAATGGCGCCCAGCAAGTCTTCACGGGACCGCAGGCCCAGGTGCTCGGCGAGGTCCGAAAGGACGAGCCAGCCCTCGCCGCCGGGCTCCAGATGGTCGGAGAGTTCGTTCAGGAACCGGAACAGCATCCGGCTCCCGGGGTCATAGACGGCATTGTCCAACGAGGAATGCGGCGTGGCCGGAATCCACGGCGGGTTGCACACGATGAGTGGTGCCCGGCCGGGCGGGAACATGTCGGTCAGGACGGCCTCCGCACGATCCTGGACCCCCAGGTTCCGGAAGTTTTCGCCCGCGCAGGCAATCGCGCGGGGTTCGTTGTCCGTGGCCACCACGTGGCGGACGCCGCGGCGGGCGAGCACGGCAGCGAGCACACCGGTGCCCGTTCCGACGTCGAACGCCAGCTTCAGAGACGGCAGCGGCGCGGCGGCCACCAGGTCCACGTACTCGCTGCGGGTCGGGAAGAACGTGCCGTAGTGCGGATGGATGCGGCCCTGCAGGGCATCGACCCAGACGCCGTTCCTTCGCCACTCGTGGGCACCGATTGCCCCGACAAGTTCATGAAGGGACACAACCGAGGGTTCGCTGATGTCCCCGTACGCTTCCTCGGCGGCCGCCCGGATGTCCGGGGAGCGCCGCAGGGGCACAACCGGTCCCGGATCGAGCGGAACCAGCAGCAGGCCAAGAACACGCGCGCGGTGGGAGCGGGTCTGGCGGTGCCGGTAGAACTCATCAGCCGGGCTGTCAGCGGTCTTTTTCTTCCCGGAGCCCAGCCGCCGGTCCAGGGCATTGAGGATCTGCCGCGCGTTGTGGAAGTCGCCCTGCCAAAGCATCGCAACGCCTTGGGAAGCCATCCGGTTCGCGTCATCGGCTGTCAGGGAGTCGGTGACTACTTCAACGCGCGAGGGCGCGGGCCGTCCGTTTGCCGATCTCCAGCGGGCCGCTCTGCTCTTGCCGGCGTCGGTCCACATCACGACGGCGGGCTCCTCCGCCGCGGCTGCCTGCGGGGACTTGGAGCCAGGCGTTGGGATGGCCAGGGGGCGGCCCGGCACGGGGGTAGCGATAAATAGTTCCAATCCCAGAGTCCGAGGGGCGGATCGGAGACTGACGTTTGCTGCGGTGGTCCGCGACCATCCGGCCCAGGGCTTGAACCGCCGGCCGGTCACGGAAGGCGCTCCAAGTGGCGGACGCTGCCGTTCCGCGTACCTTCTCAGGATACAGGCGGGTCCTGGGCGCCATCCGCCATCGGGTCCGGGCTGCAGCGTCCCATGCCCGTCACGCAGTGCTGCTAACGGTCTTACTGCGGGATGCGGCTGCGGACGATTTCGCTGACGGCCTTACCGTCGAAGCGTCCGGCGACCTTGGCAGTCACCGGTTTCATCACCGCGCCGAGCTGGCGCATGGTCAGCACGGTGCCATCGGCGGTGAGGGTGTTGATGACCTCGTCGACGATGGCCTCCACTTCCGCTGCGGTCAGAGCCTTTGGCAGGTAGGCCTCGATGATTTCGGCTTCGGCGATTTCCGCCGCGGCCCGCTCGGACTCCCCCGCCTCGGTGTAGATGCGGGCAGTGTCGCGGCGCTTGGCGGCTTCCTTCTGCAGCAGGGACGTCACCTGGGCGTCGTCCAGCACGATCGGGGTCTTGCCGGACTTCTCGCGGGTTTCGATTTCGCCCAGGACGTTGCGCACCGTGGTGAGCGCGATCTTATTGCGGTCCTTCATGTGGCCGACGACGTCGGCGTGCAGGCGTTCTTTCAGGGTGGTCATGATTTCTCCTCGTGTTACTGGACAGGATATCGGGCGCGCCGGTGCGGGAGCCCGGGACCTCAGGGGCCCCGGCGCCCCGCCCACAGTCCGTGCAGCAGCGGAACCGCCGACGCGAGCATCAGGACATTGCCGAGTACGGCATCGTCCGCGCGGACGACGGAACCGGCGATGAGCAGGGCACCGAAGATCAGGGCCGACGCCGATCGCTGCATCGTGCGGTCAAGCCGCCTTACCTGTTGCTCAAGACGCGGATTGGCCACCGCCAGTGAACCATCCTCGAGCCGGGTGAGCAGCCCGTCCAGACGATTCGGCAACCCCAGGGCCAGCCCGGCGGCATCGAGTGCCCGCTGGGTCACATCCTGGACGATGTTGCCGCGCTCGTCGCGCAGCAGCCGCGCCGCATAGGGTTCCACTGAGTCCCACAGGTTGAACTGCGGGTCCAGGGAGCTGCACACGCCCGACGTCAGTGACATCGCCCGGATAATGAGAAGAAAGTTCTCCGGCACCTGGAACGGCAAAGATCGCACCACGTCGCCAAACTCCACCGCAAAGTCCCGGAACTCCCGCGGGTCCACCTCGCGAAGCTCTGCGAAGCCCATCCCGCCAAACCGGGCAAAGAGGTGCGTCATCGCCCGCTCAAGCTCGACTGTGTCGGCCGAGGGCACCAGCACCCCCACGTCGCTGATCGCGGCCATCACCCCCTTGCCGTCACGGGCAGCAGCAGCGATGAGCAGCTTCCGCAGGCCCCTGCGCGTGCCTGCCGTAACCTCGCCCATCATGCCGAAGTCGATGAAGGTCAGCTTCCAGGCGTGCTCTGCGGATGGATCGATAACCGGCGTGACGAAGATGTTGCCCGGGTGCGGATCAGCGTGGAAAAAACCGGTGGTAAACAACTGGTCGAACATGACGGAGGCAAATACCGGGGCTACCTGGGCCGGGTCGATGCTCGCCGCCAGCAGCGCCTGTGTGTCCGTGATCTTGATCGCCGTGACGTCTTCGAGGGTGAGCACGCGGCGGGTGCTCCGTTCCCAGACGACGGCGGGCACCTCCACCCGGCCGTCGTCGGCGAAATCAGCGGCGAACCGCCCCGAATTTGCCGCTTCATTCAGGTAGTCGATTTCCTCGAGACTGGTCTGCGCAAATTCCTCGACCAGGGCGGGCATGTCGGCACGATCTGACACCAGGCGCACGTGGCTGAGCCAGCCGCCAACCTTGCGCAGTGCCGCCAGATCGACGTCGACAATGGCGTCAATGCCCGGCCGCTGTACCTTCAGCACTACGCGGTCGAGCCCGGTGTCGGCGGCGTCGCCCGGGCGGAGCCTCGCCCGGTGCGCCTGCCCGAGGGACGCAGCTGCGATGGGCGTCTCCTCGACCGAGGCGAACAGCTGCTCCAGCGTCGTGCCCAGCTCCGCTTCCGCGAGGGTGCGGATCTCAGAGAAAGGAACCGGGGGCACCTCATCCTGCAGCCCCTCCAGTTCCTGGGTGATCTCGGGGGGCAGCACATCCAGCCTGGTGGACAGGAACTGGCCTACTTTGATCATGAGACCGCCGAGGTCCACGGCCAGTCCATGGAAATGCTGCGCGAACTGCTGCATCCTTCGCGTCCTGGTGCGCTCGGCCATCCAGCCCAGCCCGAGCCGAGGGAGGAGCAACTCAAACCACCAGGTCACCGCGAGGTGCCACGCGGCGAAACGAAGGATGCGGCGATACCGGGCACGGTACTCCCCGGCGCCGGCTACCGGTTCTGCGCGGCCCCGGCGAACCGGCGACACCCCGGTCAGCCCTGGGCGAGGATCGCGTACAGCCGGCGGCGCGCGTCGTCGAGCACCGCCACGGCTTCCTGCACCTGTTCCGGCGTGCCGGTGCGCCCCACCTGGGCGGCGGCTTGTGCGAGTTCGACTCCCGCCTTGGGCAGCGCGGCGAACCCGGTGCCCGACGCCGGCCCCGTCGCCTCCCAAGGGGCTGAAATGCCAGCGCCGGAAGCTTCCTCCCGGCCCGCGTCCGTCAGGGAGTAGATCTTGCGGCCGTTGGATTCCTCAGCGCGGATCAGGCCCTCATCGGCCAGCAGCTGGAGCGTCGGATAGACGGACCCCGCGCTGGGCTTCCAGCTCCCGCCGCTGCGCTCCTCGATTTCACGAATAATCTGGTAGCCGTGCATTGGACGCTCGGCGAGCAGGGCCAGCACGGCCGAACGCACCTCGCCCCGCCCTGCCCGGGACCCTGTCCGCTTTTCGAACCTCGAACGCAACTCTTCAACGGCCTGCCACATGCTGTCGACATTGTTGCCGCGAAATCCGCCTGCCGGGTATGAACTGCGCATCGTGCTCTCCTCTGGAAAACCGCGAACGATATATTGCGATACTCAACGATACAGTCGAAAATTTCCGAAACCAAGAGCTGGTCTCGGCCCACTCAGGACGGAAAACTGGCTATGAGCGTTCAGGTTCTTTCGCCCGGCAGTGGCTGTGTGGGCCGGCAGGGAGGCATAGGGGCCGGCAGCTGGAGGAAACGTGGAACCCGCCGGCGATTCTGCGGGCTGGTCCCTCCCGCGCGGCCGGGCCGGCACTCGAACCCCGCACTGCCGGAACCGACGCGCCTTGTCTGTGGAGCTAAGGAGATTCGAACTCCTGACCTCTTCTCATGGAACA
Source organism: Arthrobacter sp. (assembly GCA_035466775.1). Lineage (GTDB taxonomy): Bacteria > Actinomycetota > Actinomycetes > Actinomycetales > Micrococcaceae > Arthrobacter. The sequence continues at coordinate 237 of DATIUQ010000051.1, read as the reverse complement.
GTGTATTTCATTGGTTGCCAAGGGCTTGTGTTGTGCTGCGCATCCGTGGAATCTAGGCATTTTTGGGGTGATGGGCAATCCGTGACATGTCATCGTTTTTCATCATTTCCGTGGGGTAAACGTGTGGCGGACATTGGCCCAGCTCGTCCGTCGCAGGGTCCTTCGCACGGGAAGCGCGTTTCGAATGCACTCGAAGCGACCAGCTAAGGTCCGGTTTCTCGTTCCAACCGGCGACCC
>DATIUQ010000050.1:0-2992 GCA_035466775.1 Arthrobacter sp. | reverse complement strand
CGGTGCGGGTTCCGGTGGTTTCCCACCGGTGACCGCACCGCCGCCGCCCTTGTGTTCGGACCGTCTGGAGGCTACAGCCCGAGGTCGGCTTCGAAGGCGCCTTCCTCAAGGCGTGCCTTCAGCGTCTGCAGGAAGCGTCCCGCGTCGGCGCCGTCCACCAGGCGGTGGTCATAGGTCAGGGAGAGGTACATCATCGAACGGATGGCGATCGAGTCGTCGCCGTTCTCATCGGCGACCACCACGGCGCGCTTGACGATCGCACCGGTGCCGAGGATGGCCACCTGGGGCTGGTTGATGATCGGGGTGTCGAACAGGGCGCCCACGGAACCGATGTTGGTGATGCTGAAGGTTCCGCCGGACAGCTCGTCCGGGCCGATCTTGCCGTCGCGGGTGCGGCCGGCGACGTCGGCGATCTTGCCGGCCAGGCCGGCCAGGTTCAGGTTGCCGGCGTCTGCGATGACCGGAACCAGCAGGCCCTTGTCTGTGTCCACCGCAATCGCCAGGTGCTCGGCGTTGTGGTAGGTGATCTCCTGCTTGTCCTCGTCGTAGGAGGCGTTCACCTTCGGGTGCTGCTTCAGGGCTTCGGCAACAGCCTTGGCGATGAACGGCAGGAAGGTCAGCTTGGAGCCGTTCTGGGCCTGGAAGGAGTTCTTGGCCTTGGCGCGCAGCTTCGCGACCTTGGTCATGTCCACCTCGTGCACCTGGGTCAACTGGGTGGAGATGTCCAGCGACTCGCGCATGCGGCGGGCAATGACCTGGCGGATCCGCGGGGCCTTCTGCACGGTGCCGCGCAGCGAGGACAGATCAGCGGACGGACGCGCGGCGGGGGCAGCGGAAGCTGCCGGTGCGGCGGCCGCGGCAGCCGGGGCTGCCTTGGCTTCGGCCGCTGCCAGGACGTCCTGCTTGCGGATGCGGCCGCCGACGCCGGTGCCGCTCAGGGAGGCGATGTCCACGCCCTGCTGGTTCGCGAGCTTGCGGACCAGCGGGGTGACATAGCCGGACTCCGCGGCAGCAGCGGCCGGGGCGGCAGCAGCGGCGGGAGCCTCCTCCTTGGCCGGTGCGGCCGGGGCCGCCTGCTTGGGAGCCTCCTGCACGGGCGCTTCAGCCGGGGCAGCCTCCTTCGGAGCTTCTGCTTCCTTCGGGGCCGCTGCTTCTTTCGGAGCTTCCGAAGCCGGTGCCGCGGCGGGGGCCGCAGCGCCGGAACCGATGACGGCGAGGACGGAGCCGACCTCGGCCGTTTCGTCCTCGGCGACGCGGATTTCCTGCAGGGTGCCGGCGACCGGTGACGGGATCTCGGTGTCGACCTTGTCGGTGGAAACCTCGAGCAGCGGCTCGTCGACCTCGACGGTGTCGCCGATGCTCTTGAGCCAGCGGGTGACGGTGCCTTCGGTGACGCTCTCGCCCAGTGCGGGGAGGGTGACTTCGTGGCCTTCGCCGGCGGGAGCGGCAGCCTCGGCGGCCGGTGCCTCGGCAGCCGGTGCTTCAGCAGCCGGAGCCTCCGCGGGCGCCTCAGCGGCCGGTGCTTCAGCGGCCGGAGCCTCTTCGGCCGGGGCTTCCTCGGCGGCCGGGGCGGCAGCCGCTCCGGAGCCGGAGCCGATGCGCACGAGCGGTGCGCCAACTTCAGCGGTCTCGTCTTCGGCGACGAGGATTTCCTCGATCACGCCGGCGATCGGAGAGGGGATCTCGGTGTCTACTTTGTCGGTGGAAACCTCGAGCAGCGGCTCGTCCACTTCTACCCGGTCACCTACCTGCTTGAGCCAGCGGGTGACGGTTCCTTCGGTGACACTCTCACCGAGGGCGGGCAAGTTAACGGATTCAGACATGTCGTCCCCGTTCTCCTTATTGATCTTTAGTGCGGATGATTGCTGCCTTGGTTGAGCTTAGTGCACCCGGTATTTCGGGCCGGGTGCACTAAGCACAATGGTCTTGCGGTGGTGCGGGGCGGAACTGCTAGCCGTGAAGGGGCTTGCCGGCCAAGGCCAGGTGCGCCTCGCCCAGGGACTCGTTCTGCGTCGGGTGCGCGTGGACCAGCTGGGCCACATCCTCCGGGTAGGCTTCCCAGTTCACGATCAGCTGGGCTTCGCCGATCTGCTCGCCCATGCGGGCGCCGATCATGTGGACGCCGACGACGGGGCCGTCCTTCTGGCGGACCAGCTTGACCAGGCCGGTGGTGCCCAGGATGGAGCTCTTGCCGTTGCCGGCGAGGTTGTATTCCTGGGTCTGGATCTGGTCCTCGCCGAACTTTTCCTTGGCGGCCTTCTCCGTGTAGCCCACCGTGGCGATTTCGGGCTCGGCGTAGGTGACCTTGGGGATGTTGACGTCCTCGACGACGACGGGCTTCAGGCCGGCGATTTCTTCGGCGACGAAGATGCCCTGCTGGTAGCCGCGGTGCGCGAGCTGGACGCCGGGGACGATGTCGCCCACGGCGTAGACGTTGCCCACGCCGGTGTGCAGGCGCTCGTTCGTGATGACGAAGCCGCGGTCGATGGTCAGGCCGGCCTCTTCGTAGCCGAGGTTGGCCGTGACCGGGCCGCGGCCGACGGCTACGAGCAGGAGGTCGGCCTCGAAGGTCTTGCCGTCCACGAGGGTGACCTTGACGCCGTCGTCGTTCTGCTCGACGCCCTGGAAGAAGGTGCCGGTGGAGAACTTGATGCCGCGCTTCTTGAAGGCGCGCTCAAAGGCCTTGACGATCGTGGCGTCCTCGTTCGGGACCAGCGACGGCAGGCCCTCGATGACGGTCACGTCGACGCCGAAGGACTTCCAGACGGAGGCGAACTCGACGCCGATCACGCCGCCGCCGAGGATGATGGCGCTCTTCGGGATGAAGTCCATCGTGAGGGCTTCGTCGGAGGTGATGACCTTGCCGCCGATTTCCAGGCCCGGCAGCGAGCGGGAGTAGGAGCCGGTCGCGAGGACAATGTTCTTGCCCTTGTACGCGGTGCCGTTCACGACGACGGTGTCGGTGCCCTGGAGCTTGCCTTCGCCCTCGATG
>DATIUQ010000049.1:0-3197 GCA_035466775.1 Arthrobacter sp. | reverse complement strand
CGGACAAGCAACACTTGAAAGCGTGGTATTCGAATGAGCGAGTCCGGGAGCGGCAGCGGCCGCGGCAACGGCCCCCAGCGCGGCGCCGGCCAAGGAGGCCAATCCGGCCAACGCGGCCAGGGCGGCCGCGGACGGGACGGCAGCCAGCGGAACGCGCAGGGCCGCGAACGCAACCGCGGTCCGCAGCGTGGCTTCACCGAGAACGCGCCGTCCCAGCGCACCCGCCGGGCCGATCCGGCCCGGCTCGTGGCCTTCGAAGTGCTGCGCGCCGTCGCCTCCGAGGACGCCTACGCCAACCTCGTGCTGCCCGCCAGGATCCGGCACCACAACCTGGACAAGCGCGACGCCGGCTTCGCCACGGAACTGAGCTACGGGGCACTGCGCGGCCAGGGCACCTACGATGCCATCCTGGCCCACTGCGTTGACCGGCCGCTGGACCAGCTGGACCCGGCCATCCTCGACGCCCTGCGGATCGGCGCCCACCAGCTGCTGGCGATGCGCGTCCCCGCCCACGCCGCGCTGGACCAGACGGTCGGCCTGGCCCGCGCCGTGATTGGCGCCGGACCGTCGGCCCTCATCAACGCCGTGCTGCGCAAGGTTTCCGCCCGCACCCTCGAGGAGTGGCTGGACCTGCTGCTCAGCGACGAGACGGACGAAACGAAAAAGGCCGCCATCCGCTACGCCCACCCGGAGTGGATTGTCCGGGCGCTCCGGCAGTCACTCGTGGCCCACGGGCGTCCCGTCAGCGAAATCAGCGACCTCCTCGAGGCGGACAACGCCGCGCCGGTGGTCAACCTCGTGGCACTCCCGGGGCTTGGCAGCCTGGACGAGGCGCTCGAAGGCGGTGCCACGCCCGGCGAACTCGTCGAAGGCTCGGCGCTCTCCAGCGGCGGTGACCTCGGCAGGCTCGCGTCCGTCCGCGAAGGCACTACCCGCGTCCAGGACGTCGGCTCGCAGCTCGTGGCACGCGCCATGGCCGCCGTCGATCTCGGCGGCGGCAACCACGGGACCGGCGGCGGGGAATCTTCCGGAGACGGCGGCCCCGCAGCTGAAAAGCCCGAACGCTGGCTGGACATGTGCGCCGGCCCCGGCGGCAAGGCGGCGCTGCTCGGCGCCCTCGCCCGCGAACAGGGTGCCACGCTGCTGGCCAACGAACCGGCACCGCACCGCGCCAAACTGGTCCGGCAGGCCCTCGCCGCCGTGCCGCACGAGGTCTGGCATGTGCGGACCGGCGACGGCCGCGACGTCGGCACGGAGATGCCGGAGAGCTTCGACCGCGTGCTGGTCGACGCTCCCTGCACCGGACTCGGTGCCCTGCGCCGCCGCCCGGAATCGCGCTGGCGCCGGACCCCCAAGGACCTGACGGACCTTGGCCCGCTGCAGCGCGAGCTGCTCAAGTCCGCGCTGGCAGCCGTGAGGCCCGGCGGCGTCGTGGCCTACGTGACCTGCTCGCCGCACCCGGCGGAGACGACCGCCGTCGTGAGCGACGTGCTGCGCAAACGCGACGACCTCGAACTGCTCGACGCCGGCGCGGTGCTGGACAGTGTCAGCCTCACCGGCCACCTCGACGCCGGACACGAGCTCACCGCCCAGCTCTGGCCGCATGTGCACCGGACGGACGCCATGTTCCTTGCGCTCATCCACAAAAAGGCCTGACCGACAGGGAATACTGGGGCACTGGAAGCCCGCGCCTTCACCAGGACACCTCAGCAGAACGACAAGGATTTTCACATGGCCAAGTGCTGCATCAACCCGAGCATTCTCTCCGCCGACTTCGCCAACCTCGAAGCCGAACTGCAAAGAATCAGCAACGCCGACGCGGTCCACGTGGACGTCATGGACAACCACTTCGTGCCGAACCTGTCGCTGGGGCTGCCGGTCGTTGCCCGACTGCAGGAGATCAGCCCGGTGCCGCTGGACGCACACCTCATGATCGAGCACGCGGACCGCTGGGCGCCTGCCTACGCCGACGCCGGTGTCGCCTCCGTGACGTTCCACGCCGAGGCCTCGATTGCACCGATCAAACTCGCCCGCGAGCTGCGGGCCCGCGGGGCCAAAGCGGGCCTGGCGCTCCGTCCGGGCAGCGGTGTGGAACCGTTCCTGGACATGCTCGGTGAGATCGACATGCTGCTGATCATGACGGTGGAGCCGGGCTTTGGCGGCCAGGAATTCCTGGACCTTACGCTGCCCAAGATCCGCCGGGCCCGCGCGGCCATCGACGCGTCCGGCCTGGACGTGGCACTGCAGGTCGACGGCGGCATCACCGCGGACACCATCTGGCGTGCCGCCGACGCCGGGGCCAACGTCTTCGTGGCCGGCTCCGCCGTCTACGGTGCAGACGATCCGGCCGAGGCGATCGACCGGCTCCGCGCCGCCGGCCAGCGCTAACCGGGTCGCCGGCAGCCCTCCGGGCGTTCCCCGGGCGGGTGCAGGGCGGCGGTGTCCGGCAACGCGCCTGTGCAGCCGCCGTCGGCCGTCCGGCGCAACGCGGCGAAAATGACGCACTCCGTAACATCACGACGCCGGGAATAGCCAATGCTGCCCGGCGGTTGTGCCAGAATAGCAAGACACATACGTGCTCCGGGGTCGGTGTAAGTCCGAACCGGCGGTTATAGTCCGCGACCCGCGAGCCGGCGCTTCCCTCGGGAGGAATGCCGGCAGACGGTTGAACCGGTGGAACTCCGGTACCGACAGTTAAAGTCTGGATGAGAGAAGCACGTACAGCTGTTACTGCGGAGCCCTGTGGCGCCGCGGAAGTTCGCTGTCGTATACCCCCGGAGCCATCGCGGCTTTTGAGGGAAGGAACGACACACACATGCACTCTCTGCGATGGCTCTTCACCACCACTCCGGTCCTCGAAGGCCCGGTGGCAGGTTGATGAGCGTCAAACACTCCACTAACGATGCGACGGCCGTCGCCGGACCCAGCGTCGCCGGACCCACCATTGCGGGACCCGCGGCTTCAGCCCCCGCCGTTGCAGGTTTCAGCGCCGCCGAGGCCGCCGCCATGGAAGCCGCCCTCGCAGCGGCACTCCGGGGGCCGCGGGGCGCGAACCCGCTGGTTGGCGCCGTCGTGATCGCCCCCGACGGAACCCAGCTGGTCACGGGCTACCACCGCGGGGCCGGCACCGCCCACGCGGAGGCCGACGCGATTGACCAGGCCAAAGCCGCCGGCCACGACCTCAGCGGCACCACCAT
>DATIUQ010000048.1:0-7731 GCA_035466775.1 Arthrobacter sp. | reverse complement strand
AGGTACTTGGTGACCATCGCGGAGCATTCGAGGTGCCAGCCGGGCCGGCCGGCGCCCCACGGCGAGGCCCAGCTCGCCGTCGTCGGCTCGCCCTCCTTGTGGCCCTTCCAAAGGGCGAAGTCGCGCGGGTCCTTCTTCCTGCTGCTGAATTGGGCCTCCACATCGGGAGCCCCCTGCATGTCATCGATCTTCTGCCGGGTCAGTGAGCCGTACTTGTCCCAGGAGCGCACGTCGAAGTACACGTCGCCGGAACCATCAGGGGCAGGGTACGCGTGGCCGCGGTCGATCAGCTGCTGGATCAGGGCATGCATTTCCGGGATGTGGCCGGTGGCGCGCGGTTCATAGGTGGGGCGGGAGACGCCCAGGGTGTCGTAGGCCTTGAGGAATTCCTGCTCGTAGCGGTAGGCCAGCGCCCACCACTCCTCCTCGCGGACAGAGCCCGGCTCGCCCTCGAAGTCAGGGGCGAAGGAATCCGCCGACTTGGCCAGGATCTTGTCGTCGATGTCGGTGACGTTGCGGACCGCTGTGACGCGGAAGCCGCGGTACTGCAGCCAGCGGGTGAGCTGGTCAAAGGCGATCGCGGAGCGGATGTGCCCGACGTGCGGCATGCCCTGCACCGTGGCACCGCAGTAGTAGAGGCTCACTTTGCCCGGAACGAGGGGGACGAAGTCGCGGACTTCGGCGGATGCAGTGTCATAGAAGCGCAGGGTCACCGCTCCAGATTAGCCGATGGCGTTCCCGCCCCGGCGTGCGGACCGCGCCGGGCGCCTACTTGCAGTGCTCGCCGATCTTGTTCATCTGTTCGGCAAGCTGTTTGGTCTGTTCGTCGCTTTTGGCGCCGAGGGAGGACCCGGAGACGTCCTTCATGACGTCCGCCATCTTCTGGATCGGGGCCGCCACCTCGGGCGCCACCTTGTCCGCGACCTCCTGGTAATGCTTGGCGATCTGTTCCGCCTGCTGCTGCTGGTTGCCGGTGGGGACGAACTTGTCCTGGTTGAGGAACGCGCAGCTGTCCGGGATGCTCATCTTCGGCGTTCCGGCGCAGCCGGTCAGCAGCAGTCCGGCCACAAGTACGACGGCGGGCAGCAGCTTAGTCACGGGGAGTCTCCTGGGGGTGTTGCGGATGGGATCTGTCATCAAGCCTAGGCGACGGGCCCCGGATCCGCAGAAGAGACGGGGTAGACGAGGGCCGTCGCCGTCGCCGCAATGCCCTCGCCGCGGCCGGTGAAGCCAAGCCCGTCGCTGGTGGTGGCCGAGACGCTGACGGGAGCGCCCGCGGCTTCGCTGAGGACCCGCTGGGACTCTTCCCGGCGGGGGCCGAACTTGGGCCTGTTGGCCACGAACTGCACGGCGATGTTCCCGATCTCGAAGCCCGCGGCGCGGACGATCCGCGCGGCCTCGGCCAGCAGCGTCACGCCGGAGGCCCCGGCGTACTCCGGCCGGTCGGTGCCGAAATGCGTCCCGAGGTCGCCGACGCCGCAGGCGGAGAACAGGGCGTCGGCGGCGGCATGGGCGACGGGGTCGCCGTCGGAGTGGCCGGACAGGCCGCGCTCCCCGTCCCAGAACAGCCCTCCGAGCCAGAGCGGCTGGGGCACGTCGTCGGGGGCGTAGGCGTGGACGTCGATGCCGATGCCGGTCCGCGGGACGATGGGCAGCGGGGCGTTCTGGGGTCCGGACACGGTCAGCCTTCCACCCAGCGGGAGCCCAGCGGGCCTTCGAGGAGGCCCTCGGCGATGATCAGGTCCAGCGGGGTGGTGATCTTCAGCGATTGGCTGGCGCCGCGGACCGCGTGGACGGGGACGCCGAGGAGTTCAACGAGCATCGCGTCGTCCGTGACGGCGGCAGCCTGGCCGGCGTCGAACGATGCGGCGGCGACGTGGGCGCGCCGGAGGGTGGCAAGGTCGAAGCCCTGCGGGGTCTGCACGGCCCGCAGGGTCTCCCGGGTTGCGGTGCCCGTGACGAGTTCGGGGGCGATCGCGGCGCCGTCGCCCGTGGTCGGTTCCACCGTCTTGACGGTGTCGACGACGGGGATGACCGGGATGACGGCCAGGGCGCCCGCCGCGAGGGCGCCGGCCACCCGGTGGAACACGGCTTCCGGTGCCAGTGCGCGGGCGGCGTCGTGGACCAGGACGGCTTCCGTGGCGGGCAGGAGGGCTGCCAGCGCGGCGCGGACCGACTCGGCGCGGCTGGCCCCGCCGTCGACAACCGTCACCTCCGGGAGCGGATCCGATTCCCCCGCGTCAGGCGTGCGCAGGCGTTCGGCCTTGAGGTCCTGCGCGAAGCTGTCGCAGAGCGCGCGGAGTTCCTCGTCGCCGGGCGGGATGGCGACGCAGATCTGCTGCGCAACGCCGGCCGCGGCGACGCCCCGCAGGGCGTGGGTGAGGATGGTGTCCCCGCCCAGCGGAACCTTGGCTTTGGGCATTCCGTAGCCCAGGCGCTGGCCGGAGCCGGCGGCCACGACGATGACCGCGGTGACGGGGTTTCTCGGTGCAGAGTCCATGCGCACAAGACTACGTCCCCGCGCCCGGCGCATCATGCGGGCAAGAAGAAACCCCGGCAGCTGTTACGCCACCGGGGTTCGATTCTTGTCTGTTCGACTGTTGCTTAGGAAGCCAGGACCTCGTCGAGAACGCTTGCAGCCTTCTCTTCATCGGTCTTCTCAGCCAGCGCCAGTTCTGAAATCAGAATCTGGCGGGCCTTGGCCAGCATGCGCTTCTCCCCTGCGGAGAGACCCCGATCGTGATCTCGGCGCCACAGGTCGCGGACGACCTCTGCCACCTTGATGACGTCACCGGATGCAAGCTTCTCCAGGTTTGCCTTGTATCGACGTGACCAGTTGGTGGGTTCTTCAGTGAACTCGGCCCGCAGCACTTCAAACACGTGCTCCAGACCTTCTTTGCCCACTACGTCCCGGACCCCAACCAGGTCAACGTTTTCTGCTGGAACTTCAATGGTCAGATCACCCTGAGCCACCTTGAGCTTGAGATACATCTTCTCTTCGCCCTTGACAGTGCGCATCTTGATTTCTTCAATTTTTGCTGCACCGTGGTGAGGGTAAACTACTGTCTCGCCGACCTCAAAAACCATGTGGACATTCCCCTTTCCCGCAGACCAGTTTATCACGTTTAAGGCATACGACTGCCATCGAACGCACCCAAGAACCGCATGAATACGGGGAAAATGGCCTTAAACGGCCCCTCCAAACCCTTGACGAAAGCGGATATTAGTGCATTGACCTCCCTTTGCCAAGGGCGCACGCCATCCCCGCCAGGGGCCTTCCGGCCCTGGATCGGGAGGCATTGCGCATGGCCATGAGTACGGCAATCAGTACGGCGTTCAGCGCGGCATCGTGTGCCGCAATGCGTATGGCCCGAATCATGGTTTGGCGCGGATTGCCGATAGGCTATGGCTGAAGAATGTTCCAAGACTCTCAAGGAGTGCGTGACGTGGGTTTCACTGCGATGAACCGGGGCCAGCGCGGCAAGCTGGCAATGGCAACGGCTGCTCTGGGCATCGGCCTGCTGTCCGTTACCGGCTGTGGCTACACCAACCCCCAGGCGACCGCCAAGCAGTACTCGGCTTCGGACGGAACGCAGGCCAACGTTGGTCCGCTGCAGCTCCGCAACATGATGATCATCTCCGGCGGCGAGGACAAGCCCGGCCGCGTGATCGGCGCTGTCTACAACTCGTCGTCCGAAGACGTGACGCTCACGATCGTCGGTGCCGCCGGTTCCCAGACCCGCGTCCCGGTCAAGCAGAACTCCTACACGCTGCTCAACGATTCCGCGGATGAGGCCATCCTGAGCACCACCGGCGGCGCTCCGGGATCCCTCGTCGAGGTCAGCATCACCGAAGACGGCACCAACCAGAACGCCAAGTTCAAGGTTCCGGTACTGGACGGGACGATCTCCGACTACAAGCAGTACCTGCCGGCAGGCAGCGAGCCCACGGGTTCGGCCACGCCGACGCCGTCGCCGACGAGCAGCGCAAACCACTAGCTTCCACACAAAAGGAGGGGCACCCGGCCGGGTGCCCCTCCTTTTGTCTGTGCCCTCCCCGGGGCCCGGCTGCTTCCTCCGGCCCGACGGCAGATCCTCCGGTTTAGGGGTCGAACTTGTAGCCTAGGCCGCGGACCGTGATCAGGTGCCGGGGCGCCGAGGGGTCCGGCTCGACCTTGCTGCGCAGCCGTTTGACGTGGACATCCAGGGTTTTGGTGTCCCCCACGTAGTCCGAACCCCAGACCCGGTCGATCAACTGCCCGCGGGTCAGGACCCGGCCGGAGTTCCGCAGCAGCATCTCCAGCAGCTCGAATTCCTTCAACGGCAGGGAGACCTGTTCGCCGCTGACGGTGACCACGTGCCGCTCAATGTCCATCCGGACCGGCCCCGCCTGCACAGTGCTGGACACCAGTTCCTCGGGCTCGCTCTGGCGGCGCAGCACGGCCCGGACGCGGGCTACCAGTTCCCGGGATGAGTAGGGCTTGGTGACGTAGTCGTCGGCGCCGAGTTCCAGCCCCACGACCTTGTCGATCTCCGCGTCCTTCGCCGTCAACATGATGACCGGAACCGACGAGCGCTGCCGCAGTTGCCGGCAGACCTCAGTGCCCGACTGCCCGGGCAGCTGCAGGTCCAGCAGCACCAGGTCGGCGCCGTTGCGGTCGAATTCGGTGATGGCGTCAATTCCGTTGTCCACCACCTCCACCTCGAACCCTTCCTTGCCCAACAGATAGGACAAAGGGTCGCTGAACGACTCTTCGTCCTCGACAACTAGAATCCTGCTCAAGCGGTAGCTCCTTGCTCATGGGCGCCTGCGGCGTCACGTCGTATGGGTCGTGGGTTCTGGGACGGGTGGTGCTCCGCAGGATGCGTGGCAGCACGGGCCCCCGGGCCGCCCGCCTGGGTCCCGCCGTCGTCCTGGCCTTCCAGCTCCGGGAGCCGGATGGTGAAGGTGGAGCCCTGCCCGGGCTTTGACCAGAGGGTCACCTCGCCGCCGTGGTTGGCCACGACGTGCTTGACGATGCTCAGGCCCAGGCCGGTGCCGCCGGTATGGCGGGACCGTGCGGCGTCCACGCGGTAGAAGCGTTCAAAGACGCGTTCCTGGTCCTCCGGGCTGAGTCCCTCGCCCTGGTCTGTCACGGACACGGCCACGAGGCCGTCCTTGGACCGGATGCCGATCCCGACACGGGTGTTTTCCGGGGAGTAGCGGATGGCGTTGTCGATCAGGTTGCGCAGCGCGGTCACCAGCTGGTCCTGGTCGCCGTAGACCTTGGCGTCCGCATGCCCGCCGACCACGAGCTCGATGGACTTGCTTTCCGCCGGCAGCTGGGACCGGTCCACCGCTTCGGCGACGACGGTGTTGATGTCCACCGCCCGTCCCTGCTGCGCGACGTTGGCACCCTGCAGCCGGGAGAGTTCGATGATGTCCTGCACCAGGGCCGCCAGCCGGGCGGATTCCTTGTGGGTGCGCTTGGCGAAGCGGCGCACGGCCTCCGGATCATCCGCCGAGGACTCGAGCGCCTCCGCCAGCAGCGAGATCGCTCCGACCGGGGTTTTCAGTTCGTGCGAGACGTTGGCAACGAAGTCGTTCCGGACTTCCTCGGTACGGGTGACCTCGGTCCGGTCGTCGGCGAGCAGGAGGATGTATTCCTCCGCGATGACGGCTGCCCGCACCTGGACCACGATGGTGCCCTGGCCCAGCGGACCACGCGGCAGTTCGAGGAGCCGTTCGAGGATGACGCCGTCGCGCCGCACTTTGGCGGTCATCTCGAGCAGTTGCTGGTGGACCAGGGTGTGGCCGCGCACCAGTCCGTAGGCGTAGGCGGCGGGGCTGGCCCGGACGACGCCGTCGATCGCGTCCACCACCACGAAGGCGCGGCCGACGGCGGCGAGCACCTCGGCGGCGCCCTCGGGAAGGGAAGGATCCTCGAACTCGACGTCGACGAGCTTGCGCTGCTGCTCGCTGACCCGGAACGCGAGCACGCCGAAGACGCCAAGCGACAGGCCGATCAGGCCGGCGATCACGCCGATAAGCATTGGATCCACGGCTCCAGCTTATGCTCTGGTCCGCGTCAGAAACCGAAATCTCCCGCTATTCGCCCTTCGGTTCAGCTAACGTTCACCTATTGGGACGTAACAGTTCACCGGACGCTGGAACACTTGACAGTTGGAGTGCCGAGAGGTGACCGAAATGGGCCCGCCGCTGCTGGTGGCCGGCAATATTTCCGAGGAGAGGACGCACACGTGCGCAAGGTTTTTCAGGAAGAACTCGCCCAAGTGGGGGAACAGCTCGTCGAAATCTCGAAGCTGGTCAGTGAGGCCATCGGGAAAGCCACGACCGCCTTCGAGGGCGCCGACATCGATCTGGCCGAGGATGTCATCGCGGCCGATGCCCGGATCGACTTCCTGCAGAACAGCCTGGACGAGCGCGCCATCGACATCCTCGCCCTGCAGGGCCCCGTGGCCAGCGACCTGAGGATGATCGTGGGCTCCCTGCGGATGAGCGCGTCGCTGGAGCGGATGGGCGACCTCGCCCGCCACCTCGCCCAGCTCGCGCGCCTCCGCTACCCCGCAACCGTGGTTCCCGCCCAGCTGCGAGAGACCTTCAAGAGCTTCGCCGCGTATGACACGCTGATCGCCGAGAAGCTCACGGTGCTGCTGGAAACCCGGGACCTCGAAGTGGCCCGGGACATCATGAAGGCCAACACCGCCGTGAACGATCTGCACCTGAGCGTGTTCCAGGCGATCGCCCGCAGCGACTGGCAGGAGTCCCCCGCCACGACCGTCGACGTTGCACTGGCCAGCCGCTACTTCGAGCGCTTCGCGGACCACGGCGTCTCCGTCGCGCAGAAGGTGACCTACCTGGTCACCGGCGCCTGGCAGCCGAACGGCATCGAACACAGCTAGCTCCCGGCGCGCCGGACAGCAGCAGCCGCAAGCATTACAGCATCACAGTACGACGCCGGCCGGTCACCTTGGGGGTGACCGGCCGGCGTCGTTAATACCGTGTGACGTTAATACCGTGTGTCGAAGCTGGCTACTTCTTGCCCTGGTTCGCGACGGCCTGGATGGCCTCGGCCGCGGCCTCGGGATCGAGGTAGGTGCCGCCCGGATTCAGCGGCTTGAAGTTCTCGTCCAGGTCGTAGACCAGAGGGATGCCGGTGGGGATGTTCAGTCCGGCGATGGCTTCGTCGCTGATGCCGTCGAGGTGCTTGACGAGGGCGCGCAGCGAGTTGCCGTGGGCCGTAACCAAGACGGTCTTGCCGGCCTTGAGGTCTTCCTTGATGTCCGATTCCCAGTAGGGCATCAGGCGGACCAGGACGTCCTTGAGGCACTCGGTGCGGGGCAGGGCGTCGCCGAGGTCTGCGTAGCGCGGATCATGCGCCTGGGAGAACTCTGAATCGTCGTCCAGGGGCGGCGGCGGGGTGTCGTAGGACCGGCGCCAGGTCATGAACTGCTCCTCGCCGTATTCGGCCAGGGTCTGGGCCTTGTCCTTGCCCTGCAGGGCGCCGTAGTGGCGCTCGTTGAGCCGCCAGTCCCGCTTGACCGGGATCCAGCCGCGGTCCGCCTTGTCCAGGGTCATGTTGGCGGTGTTGATGGCCCGCTTCAGCAGGGACGTGTACACGATGTCCGGGAGGATGTTGTTCTCCACGAGCAGCTCGCCACCGCGGATCGCCTCGGCCCGGCCCTGGTCGTTGAGGTCAACGTCCACCCAGCCGGTGAACAGGTTCTTGGC
>DATIUQ010000047.1:0-13495 GCA_035466775.1 Arthrobacter sp. | reverse complement strand
GTGGATCGATGGAAACATCGGCTCCAAGGTCACCATGAAGTACCCGGCCGTCTACCTCGTGGGCGAGGGCGCCAAGGGCGAGACCTTGTCCATCGCGTTCGCCGGCGAAGGCCAGCACCAGGACACCGGTTCGAAGATGGTCCACATCGCGCCCAACACCAAGAGCTCGATCATTTCCAAGTCCGTGGCCCGCGGCGGTGGGCGTGCCGCCTACCGTGGCCTGGTCCAGGTCCGGGAAGGCGCCAAGCACTCGGCCAACACGGTCCGCTGTGACGCGCTGCTGGTGGACAACATCAGCCGCTCGGACACCTACCCGTACATCGACATCCGCGAGGACGACGTCACCATGGGCCACGAGGCCACGGTCTCGCGCGTCAGCGAAGAGCAGCTGTTCTACCTGATGTCCCGCGGCATGCGCGAAGACGAGGCCATGGCGATGATCGTCCGCGGCTTCATCGAGCCGATTGCCCGTGAGCTGCCGATGGAATACGCCCTCGAGCTGAACCGCCTGATTGAACTGCAGATGGAAGGATCGGTCGGTTAATGACTGACATCACTACTGAAAAGGCCCGCATCGGCGCGCCGTCAGCCCAGCCGTTCATCAACGGTTTCACCGAGGAAGGCGAGAGCCTTTCGCCGCTGAACGCCGCGGAGTCCAAGTCCCCGCTGGCCGGCGAGGCCGTCAAGCGGCACTCGCACGGCGGCGGCGTCGGCGTTCCGGACAGTTCGCGCGCCGGCCGCCTCACGTCCTACAAGCTGGCGGACTTCAAGCCGCTGACCGGCATGGAGGAGGACTGGCGGTTCACCCCGCTCAAGCGCCTCCGCGGCCTGCACACCGAGGTCCTCACCGGGGCCGCCCCGTCCGTGGCCGTCACCGGCCCGGACAGCGTCCGGGTGGAGACCGTCGGCCGTGACGATGCCCGCATCGGCTCCGCAGCCATCCCCGAGGACCGTGTGTCCGCGAATGCCTGGGAGAACTTCACGGAGGCGACCGTCATTACGGTTCCCGCCGAGGTCCAGGCCGAAGGGGAGGTCAGCGTCCTGCTGACCGGCCAGGGCACGGACGCGTCCGCCCAGCACATCGTGATTGTCGCGGAGAAGTTCTCCAAGGCCGTCGTCGTCCTGGACCACCAGGGCACCGCCGTCGTGTCGGAGAACATCGAGTTCCTCGTGGAGGACGGCGCGCAGCTGACCGTCATCTCGCTCCAGGAATGGAACGACGACGCCGTGCACGCGTCCTCCCAGCAGGCCAAGCTTGGCCGCGACGCCAAGTTCAAGCACATCGTCGTCAGCCTCGGTGGCGACCTTGTCCGCGTCACGCCGTCGGCGCGCTTCACCGCCCCGGGCGCCGAAGTGGAACTGTTCGGCCTGTACTTCGCCGACGCCGGCCAGCACCTGGAGCAGCGCCTCTTCGTCGACCACGCCGTCGCCAACTGCAAGTCCAACGTCCTGTACAAGGGCGCCCTGCAGGGCCGCAACGCGCACACCGTCTGGGTGGGTGACGTCCTGATCCGCAAGGAAGCAGAAGGCACCGACACGTACGAGGCCAACCGCAACCTGGTCCTCACCGACGGCGCCCGCGCCGACTCTGTGCCGAACCTGGAAATCGAAACCGGCCTGATCGCCGGCGCCGGCCACGCCAGCGCCACCGGACGGTTCGACGACCAGCACCTGTTCTACCTGATGGCCCGCGGCATTCCGGAAGAGGTGGCCCGCCGTCTGGTGGTCCGCGGCTTCCTGAACGAGATCATCCAGAAGATCAACGTTCCGGCCATCGAAGAGCGCCTCACGGACGCCGTCGAGCGCGAACTCGCGGCAACGAACAACTAGTCCGCAGCCCTAGAGAACACGGAAACATCAATGACTGAACAGCCAAGAGGCGAGCTCGTCTGCAACGCCAGTGAGATCCAACTCAAGCAGGCGCTGCGGATCCTGGTCGACGACTACCCCGTCGCGATCGTGAAGGACTCGATGGGCGAAATCCACGCCATCGGCGACACCTGCTCGCACGCGGACATCTCCCTTTCCGAAGGAGAGGTGGAAGGCTGCATGATCGAGTGCTGGGGCCACGGCTCCCAGTTCGACCTGCGCAGCGGTGAGCCGCTCCAGCTGCCGGCCTATGATCCTGTTCCCGTCTTCGCCGTGACCGTGCTGGACGACGAGGTCTATGTGGACTTCACCAACGTTGTGAACGGCGCCGCGGCTCCGAACTTCAGCTAGCTGCCCTGCAGCCGGCAACCCGCATCACAGAACTTATCGACAAGAAACCGCACGGTGCCGAAGGGCACAGTGCAGAGGAGAACAAGGCACATGTCTACTCTTGAGATCAAGGACCTGCACGTCAGCATTGACACCGAGCAGGGCACAAAGGAAATCCTGAAGGGCGTCAGCCTGACCATCCGGACCGGCGAGACCCACGCCATCATGGGCCCGAACGGTTCCGGCAAGTCCACCCTGGCGTCCACCATCGCCGGGCACCCGCGCTACAACGTCACCTCCGGCACCATCACGCTGGACGGCGAAGACGTCCTCGCGATGAGCGTCGACGAGCGGGCCCGCGCCGGCATGTTCCTGGCCATGCAATACCCGGTCGAGGTTCCGGGCGTCAGCATGACGAACTTCCTGCGCACCGCCAAGACGGCCATCGACGGCGAAGCACCCAAGCTGCGCACCTGGACCAAGGACGTCAAGGCCGCCATGGCCCAGCTGCGCATCGACGCCGACTTCACCCAGCGCAACGTCAACGAGGGCTTCTCCGGCGGCGAGAAGAAGCGCGTCGAAATCCTCCAGCTGGAGCTGTTCAAGCCGAAGTTCGCGATCCTCGACGAGACCGACTCCGGCCTGGACGTTGACGCACTCAAGGTTGTCTCCGAGGGTGTCAACCGCGCCCACTCCGAGGGCAACATGGGCACCCTGCTCATCACGCACTACACCCGGATCCTGCGCTACATCAAGCCGGACTTCGTGCACGTGTTCGTTGACGGCCAGGTTGTCGAAGAGGGCGGCCCGGAGCTTGCCGACCGCCTCGAAGAAGAAGGCTACGACCGCTACGCCACCGGCGCCGGGGCAGCCACCATCGCTGCCGCTGACGCTGCAGCCCAGGTCTAGTTAGGACGTCACAATGACCGAACTCAATGTGGCCCGCACGGGCCTCGAGGATGTCGAAGAGGCACTCAAGGATGTGATCGACCCTGAACTGGGCGTGAACATCGTTGACCTTGGCCTGCTGTATGGCCTGAAGTACTCGGACGACGACGGCGCCCTGCTGATCGATATGACGCTCACCACGGCCGCCTGCCCGCTCACCGATGTGATCGAGGAGCAGGTCGGCAAGGCCCTGGACGGCGTCGTCGACGAATGGCGCCTCAACTGGGTATGGATGCCGCCGTGGGGTCCGGAACGGATCACCGAGGACGGCCGCGACCAGATGCGCGCCCTCGGCTTCAACATCTAGAACAGCACTGGCATGACGACGGCGGCCGGTCACCTTCCACGGAAGGCGACCGGCCGCCGTCGTCGTCGTCCCATCGGCTGCTCCGTAACCGCCCTTTTGACGGCCCATAACGGCAGTTACGGAGCAGCGGATGATGCTATTGGGTTACGGGGTGGCGACGGCGAACGTGTCGCACTGGTTGATGTCGCCGGTCGAGTAGCCCTGGTAGAACCACTTTTGCCGCTGGGCGCTGGAACCGTGCGTCCAGGCCTCCGGGGAGACCCGGCCCGTCGCAGCCTGCTGGATGCGGTCGTCGCCGACGGCCGAGGCGGCGGAGAGGGCGTCCTGCAGGTCGCGCTCGGTCAGCGGCTCCAGGAACGGCAGCCCGGTCTTGGGGTCCTCCTGGGTGGTGGCGTAGCGGACCCACAGCCCGGCGTAGCAGTCAGCCTGCAGTTCCACCCGGACGGCACCGGATTCCGGCCCCTGCGGGTCCTGCTGGGCCCGGTCCAGGTTCCCCAGCACATTCTGGATGTGGTGGCCGAATTCGTGCGCCACCACGTATTCCTGGGCGAGGGGTCCGCCGGAGGAGCCGAAGCGGTCCACGAGTTCCTGGAAGAAGCCCGGATCGAAGTACGCGGTGGAATCGGCCGGGCAGTAGAAGGGGCCCACGTCCGACGTCGCCGAGCCGCAGCCGGTGTTGGTGGCGACGTCGAAGATCACCGTTTCCGGCTGCGGGTACTGCCTGTTGTACTGGGCCAGGTAGGCCGGCCAGAAAGCGTTCAGGCTGTTGACCGTTCCGGTGATGCGGCAGTCGAGACGGGCGTCGGCGTCGGCGCCGGTCTCGCAGGCCGGAGCGGTGCCCTGGCTCTGCGATCCGGGATCCTGCGTGCCGGCACCCAAGCCATCGAGCAGGCTCGGATTGATGCCGAACAGGGCCGCGATCAGCAGGATGATGCCGCCGCCGATCCCGCCACCGACCTTGGCGCCGCGGCCCATGCCGCGCCGGTCCTGGACCTGCGAGGGATCCAGCTGAACATTGTCGTTGAAACTCATGCTGTCACAATATCGTGTGCCGGCATCCGGACCGCTTCCGGCCGGTAAAGTTGGTCTGATGCCTTTCCTCGACAGACTTCAGCGCTGGGCCGATGACCGCCCCGACGGGACCGCCGTCGTTGTGGCCGGGCAGCGCCTGAGCTGGGAAGAGCTGCGGGACACGGCCGCCGGGCTGGTGCCGGACGCGCCCGCCGTGACCGTGCTGTCGGAGGAGAACTCGCTGCACTTCGCCGCCGCCTTCGCGGCCGGCGTGGCCGGGGAGCGGCAGTGCGCCGTGCTGGACCCGTCGTGGCCGCAGCAGCTGCAGGACGGGATCAGGGACCGGATCCGCGCCCTGCCGGTGGGTTCTGCCGGGGGCGCGGCGGGCGATGCGGGCCCGCTGTCCGTGGGGGATCTCGTCGACGGGCTCCCGGACACGACGTTCCTGATCGGCCTGACGTCCGGCACCACGTCCGTGCCCAAGGCCTTCACCCGCTCGCGGAGGTCCTGGCAGCTCTCCTTCGACGCGTCGATCGAGTTTTTCGGCCTGGCCGCGGACGACAAGACCCTGGCGCCCGGGCCCCTCGCGGCCAGCCTCAACCTCTATGCCCTCGCCGAATGCCTGTACGCCGGCTCCGAGTTCCACACCCTGTCCCGGTTCGACGTCGGCGACGCCCACGCCGCGGTCAGCCATGACGGCATCACCCGGCTGGTACTCGTCCCCACGATGCTGCGGCTCCTCAGTGAGCGGGGCCTGAGCGGCGGCGTGGACGCGGCCGGGATCAGGAGCATCATCTGCGCCGGCTCCAAACTGGATGCCCGCACCCTTGAGGCGGCCCGCCGGTGGGCGCCCAACGCGACCATCTTCGAGTACTACGGCGCCTCGGAACTCAGCTTCGTCTCCGGGGCCGGACTTCGGCCGGGGCAGCCGCCGGAGCAGCGCGGAACAGGGATCGGGCGGCCGTTTCCCGGCGTCGAGATCCGCATCCTCGACGACGACGGAACCGGGCTGCCGGACGGCGCCGACGGCAACATCTGTGTCCGCAGCGGGATGGTCAGCGACGGGTATCTCTGGGGCGACGACGGCCAGGCCCTGCAGAGCTTCGACGGCTGGCACACGGTGGGGGACCAGGGCTACCTCGACGGCGGGACCCTGCACATGCTGGGGCGCCGCTCGGACATGATCATCACTGCCGGCACAAACGTCTACCCGCACGAGGTGGAGCTGGCATTGGCGTCCGTACCCGGCGTGGCCGCTGCCGTGGCCGCCGGCCTGGCGGACGATCTCCGCGGCCAAAAGGTCGTCGCCGGCATTGTTCCCTCCCACGGCGGCGTCACGGCGACGCAGCTGAAGGCCGGCGTGGAGGACGTCCTGGCGCGGAACAAGCGGCCGCTGGAGTACTTTGCGCTGGCCGAGCTTCCCTTGACTGACCGCGGCAAGCTCAGCCGGGACCTGCTGCTTGACTGGATTGCGCGCAACGACCCCCGGATCCGGCGCCTTGGCTGAGCAGCAGCCGCGGATCCTTCCCGACGACCGGCAGCCTGTCATCATCGCGGCCCGGCGCACGCCGGTCTGCCGCGCCAACGGCGCCCTGAGAACCTGGCACGCCCACGAACTCCTCGCCCCCGTGCTCCGCAGCCTGCTGGCCAGCGCCGGGGCGGCTCCGGAATCGGTGGCGGACGTGGTGATCGGCAACGCCGTGGGCGGCGGCGGCAACGTGGCCCGGCTCGCAGCCCTCGAAGCCGGCCTGCCCGTCAGCGTCCCCGGCGTCACGGTGGACCGGCAGTGCGGCTCGGGCCTGGACGCGATCGTGCTGGCCGCCCAGCTCGTGGCCGCCGGAGGCAACGGCTTGTACCTGGCCGGCGGGGTGGAGAGCATCAGCACGGCGCCGCTGCGGGCGCGCCGGGATGCCCAGGGCGACCCCGACTTCTTCTCCCGGGCGCAGTTCGCCCCCAAGGTCCTGGGGGATCCGGACATGGGCGTGGCCGCTGAGAATGTTGCCGCACGCTTCGGCATCAGCCGGGAGCGGCAGGACGAACTGGCGCTGCGCAGCCACCAGCGTGCCCTGGCGTCCGCCGCGGCGGGGGTGTTCGACGCCGAGATCGTCCAGCTCGACGGCCCTGCGCGGCCGGAGGGCGCTGATGGTGACGGCGGGGCTGTTGGTACCGGCGGCGGCACAGTGAAGGCCGACGACGGGCCGCGCCGGGGGTTGACCGCAGCCGTGCTGGCCCGGTTCCGTCCGGTGTTCGCGGAGGGCGGCACCGTCACCGCCGGGAACTCCTGTTTCGACGCTGACGGTGCCGCCGCCGTCGTGATTACCTCGGTGCAGCGCGCCCGCGAGCTGGGGGCCACCAACGGGCTCCTGGTTCGGGGCACGGACACGGCCGGCGTGGATCCGCAGCTGCTGGGCATCGGCGCGGCCGCGGCCGCCGAACGGCTGCTGGCACGGTCTGGCGTTCGCGCCGGGGATCTTGGGCTGGTCGAGTTCAATGAGGCCTTCGCCTCGCAGACCCTGGCGTGCCTGGACCGGCTTGGCATCCCGCCGGAACGCGCCAACCTCGACGGCGGCGCCCTGGCACTGGGCCACGCCTACGGCGCTTCCGGCGCGGTGCTGGTCACACGTTTGCTGGCGCAGGCCCGCCGCAACCCGGTCGAGGGGCAACTGGCGCTGGCAATGATCAGCATCGCCGGGGGCATGGGAACCGCCGCGCTGCTGGAGTACCGGAGCATTTCCTAGCTGGTTCTGCTGGTTCTGTTGGCTGCTTCGCCGCGGCTCCGCGGGACATGCCCATTCCTGGGCGCGGGCCTTGGACATACTGGGCTTATGTCCGGTGCTCAGGGTTCGGGGAGGGCATGTCCCATGGCACTAAGGCTTCGGAGCTCTGACCTTCGCCGCGGCTCCGCGGGACATGCCCATTCCTGGGCGCGGGCCTTGGACATACTGGGCTTATGTCCAGTGCTCAGGGTCCGGGGAGGGCATGTCCCGTGGTCTCGTGGCTGCGGAGCTCTGACCCTCACCACGCCACCGTGGGACATGCTCATTCCTGGGCCCGACCACTGCGCATACTGGCCCTATGTCCGGTGCTCAGGGTCAGGGGAGGGCATGTCCCGTGGGGGGAGCGTGCCGGCGGGACCCCTCGTCATCGTGCTCGCCCAGGCCGCGGGCCGCCAGGGCGTCGCCGGTTTGCCGGGCGAAGGCCACGGTGGTGATGAAGACCGGGAGGATCAGCGCCCGGGGGTTGCGTTCCAGTCCGCGGGCCCGGGCGGAATCACGGACATCGCTGTACGCTCCCGCGATGAACGGGATGCTGCGCAGCATGATGGCGATCGTCAGGGCGAACCGCTCCGGATCCGCGCCGAAGCGCCGGAACGGCGTCGCCAGGGAAGCAACCCCGTCCAGCAGCCGCTGCACGGGAGTGGTGGCGGTGAGGATCGACGCCGCCACAATACAAACCAGCACGTTGAGCACAATCCGTGCCGCCGTGGGCCCGCCCAGCTGCCACCACTGGAACAGGCCGATGGCAGCGAGGACGGGCAGTACCGGCCGGACCGCCCGGAACAGCCGCCGGAATCCTGCCCCGCTGAGCAGGAACAGGGCGCACATCAGCACCAGAACGGCGGCCGCCACGGCCCAGTCCACAATCAGGAACGACGCCATGCCGCAGCCGAGAACCAGCAGGAATTTCAGCCACAGCGGTGCGCGGTGCAAAACGGAGTCCCCGGGCACGTAGTTGGCCAACAGGAATCCGTGGCCGCTCACAGCTGCTCCAGGCGCGGGTTTTCCAACGCACCGCCGGCCGCCGGGGGAACCGCCGCGCAGAGCTCCCGGTAGTGGGCGACGGCGGCGGCCGGGCCGCCGTCGAACACCACCGCCCCGGCATCGACGACAAGGACCCGGTCCAGGTCCAGGGCGAGCTCCAGGTCATGGGTGGAGAGGATGATCTGCTGGCTGAGCCCGGCAAGCGTCCGCCGGAGCAGCTCCCTGTTGCGCAGGTCCAGCAGGGTCGACGGCTCGTCGAGGACCAGCACTTCCGGGTCGACGGCGAGGACCGCGGCGAGGGCCAGCAGCTGCCGTTCCCCGCCGGACAACTCGTAAATGCTCTGGTCCGCCAGCGGCAGCAGGCCGAAGCGGTCCAGGGTCGCCTCCGCCTGGCGGCTGCGTTCGCGGGAGTTGCGGACCGAACGCCGGAGTGACAGCTCGACGTCTTCCCGGCCGGTCGGCATCACCAGCTGGGAGAGCGGGTCGGTGAAAACGAAGCCGACCCGCCGTCGTACCTCCCGCACAGCGCGGACAGTGTCCGAGCCGT
Source organism: Arthrobacter sp. (assembly GCA_035466775.1). Taxonomy (GTDB): domain Bacteria; phylum Actinomycetota; class Actinomycetes; order Actinomycetales; family Micrococcaceae; genus Arthrobacter. The sequence continues at coordinate 4,722 of DATIUQ010000047.1, read as the reverse complement.
CCACCGTGACGGTGCCGCTGCTCGGCGCCACGAGTCCGTTCAGGAGCCGCAACAGGGTGGACTTGCCGGACCCGTTGGCGCCGATCACACCGATCCGCCGCTCAGTGAGCCGCAGGCTCAGCTCCTCCAGCAGGACCTTGGGCGCGGGCCGGCCGTCGACGGCGACCCGCACCGCGGCCCGGTCCAGCACGATGGTGCTCACGGCCGGCTGTCCGCCTCGGCGCCGGGAGCGGGCGTGACGGTCGCGGGGACGGGGGTTGCGGCAGCCCCGACCCGGCGGATGAGCAGGTCCGGGAACGCCTTGTGCAGCGCCAACGCAATGGTCACGGCCAGTGCGTTTTTGATCACATCGCCGGGGTAGAAAACCAGGTCGGCGAGGAACGCCTTGGAGAAGTCCAGCTTCGCGTTGACCATCATTCCCAGGATGCCAAGCCCGTGGACGAAGATGATGCTGCTCACCATCGCTGCGGCGAAAAGGAGGACGGCGCGGAGCTTGCCGGGACGGCCCGCGGTCCGGCGGAACACGACGACGGTCAGCCAGCCCACCGCGGTGGCCGCGAACACGAAACCGATGATGTAGCCCGCTGACGGGCCGGCGAGGACGCCGAGACCGCTGCGTCCGCCGCTGAAAATCGGCAGCCCGGCGAGGCCGAGGAGAACGTAGAGCCCGACGGCGGCAAAGGCCCTGCCGGGGCCCAGGGCAAGGCCGGTGAGCATCACGGCGAGCGTCTGCAGGGTGATGGGAACACCGAGGCCGCCCACCGGGATGGCGGCGATCAGGGCGGATCCTGCAACGAGCGCGGCGAAGACGGCGATGAGTCCCAGATCGGTGGCGTTCCAGCGGTTCCGGCGCGGTGCGGGGGTGGCGGCAGCGGTGCCGTCGGTCTGCGTCATGGGAGTTCCTATCGCGGATGAATCGGGGACATGCTTCTCTGATTCCGACTTTACGAGCATGGCGCGACGCGTTTTTTGTAGGTGCTCCACTAACCGGCGGCCCGGTTGCTGGAGGGCAGCGCCAAAGGCGCCCGGCCGGGGTCCTTGTCATAGGGCGGAGGCCGGGCCGGTAGACTGGGAGAGGCCGTCCTCTCGGCCACACTGCCCCGGCCCTTTCCAGACTCCACCGTTGTGCCGCGGCGTTCCCTGTTGTGAAAGGCCTTAGCTGCATTGATTACCGTCCAGGATCTCGAACTGCGCGCCGGCGCCCGCCTCCTTATGGACCAGGTGAGCTTCCGGATCGACAAGGGAGACAAGATCGGCCTTGTGGGCCGTAACGGTGCAGGCAAGACCACACTGACCCGGGTGCTCGCGGGCGAGGGCCTGCCCGCCGGCGGCAAGGTGACCCGCAGCGGCGAGATCGGCTACCTGCCGCAGGACCCCCGCACTCCGGACATGGAACAGCTGGCCCGTGACCGGATCCTGTCCGCCCGAGGTTTGGACATCGCCGTCGGGAAGCTCCGCGTGGCCCACGAGGAGATGGCCAGCGACGACGCCGACATCCAGCGCAAGGCGATGAACCGCTACGACCGGCTGGAGTCAGAGTTTCTGGCCGCCGGCGGCTACGCGGCCGAGGCCGAGGCCGCCGCGATCTGCTCCAACCTGGCGCTCCCGGACCGGCTGCTGAACCAGCCGCTCAAGACCCTTTCCGGCGGCCAGCGCCGCCGTGTGGAGCTGGCCCGCATCCTGTATTCGGACGCCGAGACGATGCTCCTCGATGAGCCCACCAACCACCTCGACGCCGACTCCATCACCTGGCTCCGCGACTTCCTGAAGAACCACCAGGGCGGTCTGATCGTGATCAGCCACGACACGGAACTGCTGGAAGCCACCGTGAACAAGGTGTTCCTGCTGGATCCCAACCGCGCGCAGATCGACTTCTACAACATGGACTGGAAGCGCTACCTGCAACAGCGCGAGACGGACGAGCGTGCCCGCAAGCGGGAACGTGCCAACGCGGAGAAGAAGGCCCAGGTCCTGATGGACCAGGCCAACAAGATGCGCGCCAAGGCCACCAAGGCTGTCGCCGCGCAGAACATGGCCAAGCGTGCCGAGCGTCTGCTGGGCGGCCTCGAAGCCGTCCGCGCGACCGACCGCGTGGCGGCCCTGCGCTTCCCGGATCCGTCGCCCTGCGGCAAGACCCCGCTCACCGCGGACGGCCTCAGCAAGTCCTTCGGCTCGCTGGAGATCTTCACCGACGTGGACCTCGCCATCGACCGCGGCTCCAAGGTCGTTATCCTGGGCCTCAACGGCGCGGGCAAGACCACCCTGCTGCGGATGCTCGCCGGCGTCGACAAGCCGGACACCGGCGAAGTCGTCGCGGGCCACGGCCTGAAGGTGGGCTACTACGCCCAGGAGCATGAGACGCTCGACGTCGACCGCACCGTGCTGCAGAACATGCGCTCCTCCGCCCCGGACATGAACGACGCCGAAGTGCGCAACATCCTCGGTTCGTTCCTGTTCTCCGGCGACGACGTCGACAAGCCCGCCGGTGTGCTGTCCGGCGGCGAGAAGACGCGCCTGGCGCTGGCGACGATCGTCGCCTCAAGCGCCAACGTGCTGCTCCTCGATGAGCCCACCAACAACCTCGACCCGGCCAGCCGCGCCGAGATCCTCGGAGCCCTGAGCAACTACACCGGCGCCGTCGTGCTGGTGAGCCACGATGAGGGCGCCGTCGAGGCGCTGAACCCCGAGCGTGTGGTGCTGTTGCCCGACGGCGTCGAGGACCTCTGGAACGCAGACTACCTGGACCTGATTACGCTGGCGTAGGCCTCCCTGGGTGGCCGGGTGCGCGCCTCGCGCGCGTGTTTTGCCGCGTGCTCGCTACGCAAAACACCCGCATTCGGCGCTTGCGCACACGTCGCCTTTTACCATTTACCGGACGGGCATTTCCGTGGCTTCGGTGATGCGGTGCAGCTCTTGGTACGTGATTGAGAACATCGAGTTGTGGTCGCCCGCGCCCGCCCAAAGCACGGGGTGCGCCGCGAGTGATTCATCCAGCAGCGTCCTGATTTTCACCGGATGGCCGACCGGGGCTACGCCGCCTACTTCCTGGCCGGTGTGTTCGAGCACGAAACCGGGCGAGGCGCGGCGGATTTTGCCAGTGCCCAGCCGGGCGGCGACCTTCAGGACATCAACCCTCGCGGCGCCACTGGCCAGGATCAGCAGCGGAGCACCTTCGACGTCGAACACGAGGCTGTTGGTGATCGCCGCAACGTCGCAGCCTAACGTGGCGGCCGCGGCGGCCGCCGTCGGGACTTTCGAATCGAACACCCTGACGGTGTCTTCCGCGCCGAGCACCGTCAACGCGCGCTTTACCCGGGCCACAGGCTCCGGAACCAGGACGTCCACGGTTCAGAACCCCTGGGCGTCCAGGATGGCGTCTTCCTCTTCCTCCGCGGTCGCGTTCTTCCGCTTGCGGGGGACAGGACGACGGCGGGCCACCGGTCCGCTGGAATGCATGAACCCGCCCGCGGAGTCGCCGTCTGCCGACTGGGCCTCGGCGTCCTCGGCGTCGATGGCCGCGTTCCGGGCCTGCTGCCGGGCCGCGTATCCGAAACCGATGAACATCAGCACGCCGAAGGCAAACCACTGCAGCGAGTAGGACAGGTGCGTGCCTTCCTCGGTGGAGGGTTTCGGGAACGGGAAGGGCATCTCCGCCACGGATGGGCTCTCCGACGCCAACTGTCCGTAGGCACCCGTCAGCAGCGGATAGCCCAGCTGGTTCGAATAGGCGGCCAGGTCAATCGACGCCAACTGCCCGTCCGGGGCGCCGCGCTGGAGCGCGGGCTCGGACGGCTTGAGACGGGCGACGACGGTCACGGTACCCCGCGGGGGTGCGGGCACCGAGTCCGGGCGGCCCGGATTGTTGTTGCCGATCGGCAGCCACCCGCGGTCGATCACGACCGTCTCGCCGGTTTCCACCCGGAATGGCACCACGACTTCGTAACCGGGCTGGCCATTGAGGGGGCGGTTGCGGACGATGCGCTGCCCGTCGACGTCGTAACTGCCCGTCAGCTTCACTTGGGTCCACTCGCGTTCCGCAGCGAGGGAGCTGAACTGATCCTTGACCTCGGCGAAGGGCACGGGCGTGGCGGAATAGTTGGAGGTGACCCGGTTGATCTCGGCGAGGGTCTCCGCGCGGCGGTCCATCTGCCAGCGGCCCAGTCCGACGCAGGCGGCGGCAAAAATTGCGGCCAGCAACAGATATCCCAGCCACTTGCTGGAAAAAAGAAAACGGTACATTCAGATTGCCTTGCCTGCCGGGTCCAATGCCACAGTTTCTTTCCAGAGCCCGCGGGTCTGCAGATAGTCCTCGAGCCAGGCCCGATGTTCCGGGCAGGCCAGCCAGATCTTGCGCCGCTCCGGCGTATGGATCTTGGGGTTGTTCCAGAGTAGCTGCCATGCGGCGCCGCTCCGGCATGCCTTGCGGGAGCACACGGCCTCTGTGGGCCCGGCCGCTCCGCCGCTGCCGGCGAGGTCAAAAAGGTTCATGACGCCGCCCGTCCGTTGCCGTTGTCCCCGGCGTGATCTGCAGGACCCGCGTGTTCCGCGGGACCCGCGGCTCCCGCAGGGAATCCCCGCCCCTCCTGCGGGGCGTCCTCGTCGTCGACGAGTTCGCCCTGCAGCAGCGTCATCGACGGGTCGTCCGGCCCCGGACCTCCCGCCCCGGCTGCGGCCGGCGCATCAAGTTGGGCCAGCGGGGCGTAGTCCAGCAGCGAGTCGGCG
>DATIUQ010000046.1:0-13273 GCA_035466775.1 Arthrobacter sp. | reverse complement strand
GGCACTCCCGTCCCCCGCAGCACGCTTGCGACGGCGGTCCGCTACTCCCTGGAGGAGGTGACCGCGCGGGCACCCGGGAACTCGGTGGAAGTGCGGGTCCCGCCGTTCGGCGTGACCCAGTGCGTGGAGGGCCCGCGGCATACCCGCGGCACTCCCCCGAATGTGATCGAGTGCGACGCCGCCACGTGGCTCGCGATGGTCAGCGGGCACCTGAGCTGGGCAGACGCCGTGGACGCCGGCCGGGTGGCCGCCTCGGGGCTGCGCGCCGACCTGTCCAATCTGCTGCCGCTGTGAGCGGGCCGACCTAGCCGCGTCCGATAAACGGCATCCCGGCGGCGGTGATGACGAGGGACCCGACGCTGGCGGAGGGCGGCATCCCGGCCATCAGCAGCACCGCACGGGCGGCGTCGTCGACCGGGAAGGTCGGCTCCACGCGGCTGCTGCCGTCGGCCTGAACGGCCCCGGAACCGGCTCCGATGGTGTCCATCAGCTCCGTGGCCGTGTTGCCGATGTCGATCTGCCCGCAGGTGATGCCGAAGCCGCGGCCGTCGAGTTCGATGCTCTTGGTCAGCCCGGTCATGGCGTGTTTGGTGACCGTGTAGGCCACCGTCCTGGGCCGGGGCGAATGCGCGGCGATCGATCCGTTGTTGATGATCCGCCCGCCCTGTGGCGACTGTGCCTTCATTGCCCGGACGGCGGCAGCGGCGCACAGCATGGAGCCGGTGAGGTTCACCGCCACGGTGGCGTCCCAGTCAGCGAGGCTGATCTCGTCCACGGAGGCGGCCGGGCCGAACACACCGGCGTTGTTGAAGAGCACATCCACGCGCCCCCAGCGTTGGAGGGCCGCGGCGAAAAGCCGCTCGACGTCGTCGGGCACGGTGACATCGCAGGGAACGGCGAGCGCCTGGGCATGTCCCGCGCCGGTCTCGAGCAGTTGCGCTTCCCGCCGGCCCGCCAGCGCCACCCGGTACCCGTCGGCGAGCATGAGCCGGGCTACCGCCCTGCCGATCCCGGAGCCGGCGCCGGTGACTACTGCTACGCGGCCGGGCAGGTGCTGTCGTGTCATCCGGCTAGCGTATGCCGAGTTCGCATTTCACGGCAGTGCCGTTCGCCAACATTGCGGCAAAGTGTCATCCCGCGGAGGGTGGGCCGGCTCCCCGGTCAGTGGTGTGCCCGTGCCCGTTTCCCTGCCGCCAGCGATCCGCCGGACAAGGAGGTTCCGCGGCCGGCGCCGCCGGCGGTCCTGCGGCCAATCCTTGTCAGGGGTCCCGCGGGCGCGGCCTGCCCGCCGGCGCTGCGGTCACGGATGAGCCCGGTGCCGGCGATTTCGCGGGCCTGGGCGATACCGGCCACGGCCGCCCTCTTGGTGGGAAAGGTGACGGAGACGGCCATCAGGCTGCCGGACCCGTCAAGCATGCGGATGCGGTAGCCGCCGTCGGGCGCGTCCACGAGTTCGAAATATCCAGCCATCGCACACTCCTCTATCCTCTGACCCCACGTTGGGATATTAGTAAGTATACTTATCTAAACTCTGGACGACCACCGCCAACGCTTCGGCCGCCGGCGCAGCCCCCTGTTCACCGGCCCCGCATCGGGGTGTCGCTGCGGCGGACACCGTCCTCATGCAGCTCCAGGGCGCTCATCACCAGGGCGAAGTGGCTGAATGCCTGCGGCGTATTGCCCAGCTGCCGCCCGTCCTCGACGCTCCATTCCTCGCTGAGGAGTCCGACGTCGTTGCGCAGCGCCAGCAGCCGCTCGAACAGTTCCTGCGCCTCGTGGTGCCGGCCGGCCCCCAGGAGGGCCTCGACGAGCCAGAACGAACAGGCCAGGAACACCCCTTCCCCGCCGGGCAGCCCGTCGTCGCATTCGGCCGGCTTGTAGCGGCGCAGGAAGCCATCGTGGGTGAGTTCGCGCTGGACCGCGTCAATCGTGCCGATCATGCGGGGATCATCCGGGGGCAGGAACCCGACGCGCGCAATGAGCAGCAGGCTCGCGTCGAGCTCAGGCCGCCCGTAGGACTGGACGAAGGTATTGCGGTCGGCATCGAAGCCCCGGGACATGACGTCGGCATGGATCGTTTCCCGCAGTTCCTCCCAGCGGTCCGCGGGGCCGGGCAGGCCAAAATCCCGGACGCCCTTGACCATCCGGTCGGCCGCGACCCACGCCATCACCTTGGAGTGCGTGAAATGCCGGCGCGGCCCGCGCATCTCCCAGAGCCCGTTGTCGGGCCGGTGCCAGGCGGACTCCAGATGCTCCATAAGGGCAAGCTGCACATCCCAGGATTCGTCGGTACTCGTCAGCAGCGAGTTCCGGGTCAGGGACAGGCAATCGAGCACCTCGCCCCAGACGTCGAGCTGAAGCTGCCCGGCAGCGCCGTTCCCGGTCCGGACCGGGGCGGAATTCTCGTACCCCCGCAACCAGGGCAGTTCCATCTCGGGCAGGCGGCGCTCGCCATGGATGCCGTACATGATCTGAAGGTCCCTGGGATCCCCCGCCACGGCGCGCAGCAGCCAGTCACGCCAGCACGCGGCTTCCTCCGTGTAGCCGGCCGCGAGCAGCGCCTGGAGCGTCAGGGTGGCGTCGCGGAGCCAGCAGAAGCGGTAGTCCCAGTTCCGTTCGCCGCCCAGTTCCTCCGGCAAGGACGTCGTCACGGCCGCCACGATCCCGCCGGTGGGGGCGAACGTGAGCGCTTTCAACGTGATCAGCGAGCGCTGCACGGCCGCCCGGTAGGGCCCGGTGACCGTGCATTTGGCTGACCAGTGCCGCCAGAACTCCTCAGTGGATGCCAGGGCCCGTTCCGGGTCGACCGTCCGGGGACGGGCAAGGTGGCTGGGCGTCCACGTCAGCACGAACGGCACCCGGTCCCCTGCCTTGACGGTGAAGTCGCTGATGGTCTGCAGGCGTTCGCCCCGCAGCGGCGCCTCGGTCACGAGGTACGCGGCGTCGGGACCGGCCACCGCGTGGATCCCGTGCTCATCGTGGCGGACCCACGGCACAATGTGGCCATAGTCGAAACGCAGGATCAGCTCACCTCGCATCCTGACCGTGCCGCGGATGCCCACCACAATCCGCACGATGTCCGCCACCCCGTCGCGGGGAGGCATGAAGTCGATGACCTTGACTTTTCCGGAGGGCGTTTCCCATTCGGTTTCCAGGATGAGCGTGCCTTTGCGGTAGTGCCTGCCGGTGCATTCACCGCCGCCCTGCGGCGCCAGCAGCCAACGCCCGGCCCTGGGCGTGTCCAGGAGGGCGTTGAAGCAGGCCGGCGAGTCGAACCGGGGCAGGCAGAGCCAATCGATCGACCCCTCAGTGCTGATCAGGGCAGCGGTGTGCAGGTCGCCGACCAGTGCGTAATCCTCTATGCGAGCCATGGGACTTACAGTGCCACACCCGTTTCCCTGGGGACTAGGATCCATAGATGCTGACTCGGAACTTCGGAACATCGTCCCTGCAGGTCTCGGCCCTCGGTTTTGGCGCCGGGCACATCGGCTACGACGGCGTCACGGAACGCGACGCACATGTCCTCCTGGACCGGGCGTTGGAGCTCGGCATCAACTTTATCGATACGGCGCGCGGCTACGGCCTGTCCGAAGCACGGATCGGCCGCTGGCTGCCGGCCCACCGCGACGAGGTGGTGCTGTCCACCAAGGTTGGCTACGGCGTCGAGGGCGCCCGGGACTGGAGCGCGGCCGCGGTGACCGGCGGTGTCGACGAGGCACTGCGGACACTGGATACGGACGTGCTCGACGTCGTTTTCCTGCACTCCTGCCCCCTCGCCGTGCTCGAACGCGGGGAAGCCGCGCAGGCGCTCCTTTCCTGCGTCGACGCCGGCAAGGTCCGGGTCCCCGGCTACAGCGGCGAGAACGAGGCACTCGCTTGGGCGGCCGGCTCCGGGGTCTTCGGTGCCGTGCAGTCCTCGGTGAACCTTGCCGACCAGCGCTCGCTGCGCGAAGTGCTGCCGGAGGCCTCCCGCAGGGGTCTCGGCATCGTTGCCAAACGTCCGCTCGCCAACGCGCCCTGGCGCCACAGCGAACGGCCGGTAGGGATGTACGGGGAGACGTACTGGCTGCGGCTGCGCGAGCTGGGGCTGGAACCGGAGTCCGACGACTGGCAGGCAACCGCCCTCCGCTTCTCGGCATTCACGCCCGGCGTGAGCGCAGCAATCGTGGGGACCTCCCGGCCCGCTAATCTCGAGGCCGCGGCAGCCGCCGTCGCGAGCGGACCGCTGCCGGACACCGAGCGGGCGCGGTGGGAGAACGCCTTCGCCCCGCACGCCGGCGTGTGGCCGGGGGAAGTCTAAGCCGGCACAGCCGGCCGGGACGGACGAGATGGGCAGCGGAGCAGTGCACGTCGGCACCAGCGGGTGGAGCTACGACCACTGGGAGAACGTGCTCTACCCGCCTGGGCTGCCGGCGCGGGAGCGGCTGGAACACTACGCTGCCCGCTTCACCACGGTGGAGCTCAACGCCAGCTTCTACCGCTGGCCCCGCGACACGTCGTTTGCCGGCTGGCGCCAACGGCTTCCGCCCGGTTTCCTGCTGTCCGTCAAGGCCCCGCGCGGATTGACGCACGGTAAGAAGCTCTACGCCCCGGAGGTCTGGATCGGGCGGATCGCCCGGTGCTGGCACGAACTCGGTGATAAACGGGCGGTGCTGCTGGTCCAGCTGCCGCCGGATTTTGCCCGGGACGACATGCGGCTGGAGTACTTTTTGGCGGCGCTGCCCGACTGGATCCGGGTCAGCGTGGAGTTCCGCCACCCCAGCTGGGACGCGCCCGAGGTCTACACCTTGCTGGAACGGCACGGCGCTGCGTACTGCGTCATGAGTGGCGCGGGGCTTCCCTGCATCCTCCGCGCCACCGCACCGTTCGTCTACCTCCGGCTGCACGGCCCGGACCGGGAGCACCTTTACGGCGGCTCCTATTCGGACGATGAGCTGCGCTGGTGGGCGGACCGGATCCGGGAGTGGCAGGCCGCCGGCAAGGAGGTCTTTGTCTATTTCAACAACGACGGCGGCGGCAACGCCGTGCGCAACGCTCTGATGCTGAGGGAGCTGTTGGGACGCTCCTGAAGCGTGGCGTATTCGGACAAAGTCCGTGGCCGGAGGAGCCCTTGTGGGAGAGTGGAGGCATGGAATTGGCGTCACATGAATCACCCGGCCAGCAAACCGTCACCGGCAACCGGGCTTTCCGCCTGGCGCACTGGGTCTCGGATACCTTCAACAGCATCCGGCTCAAGTCGGCACGGCGCTGGGACTTCGTCCCGACGACCGTCGCCTACCAGGGCTACGGATCCACAACGTGGGTCCGGGTGCTCGGCCGGGTGGTCCTGACCAGCAAGCCGAATCCCGGCAGCCGGGCGGAGCAGGCGGCGCAGAACGGCAACCAGAACATCCGCGGCTGGCGGGCCTTCACGTCCGTGCCGGTCCAGTACTCCGACGTGGAAATCGAGGTTGGCGGGGTCACCGCGCGCGTCCAGGCGGACCGCGGCGGACTGGTGGACACCGTCGTGCAGGTGGAGCTCACCCCGGGCTGGCACACCGCCGTGCTGCGCGCCGAGGGCACCCCGCCGGCCTCAGCGAAGATCTTTGTCATTTCCCCCGACACCAAGCTTGGGGTCGTGTCCGACATCGATGACACGATCATGGTCACGGCACTCCCCCGGCCTTTCCTTGCGCTCTGGAATACGTTTGTGCTCAACGAACGCGCCCGGATGGCGACCCCGGGAATGGCCGTGCTGATGGACCGGATCAAAGTGGAGCACCCGGAAGCCCCGGTGATCTACCTGTCCACCGGGCCCTGGAACGCCGCCCCCACCCTGGCGCGCTTCATCACGCGGAACATGTACCCCTCTGGTGCCCTGCTGCTCACCGACTGGGGCCTCACCCATGACCGCTGGTTCCGCAGCGGCCAGGAACACAAGCGGCGCAACCTGGAACTGCTCGCAGAGGAGTTCCCGAACATGCGCTGGTTGCTCTTCGGGGACAACGGCCAGCACGACGAAGCGATCTATTCGCACTTTGCCCAGCAGCATGGCGACCGGGTGGCCGCCATCGGCATCCGCCAGCTCTCCGCCAGCGAGGCCGTCCTGGCCGGCGGCCACTCGGAGACCGGGGACCACACCGGTTCCGAGGTTCCGTGGATCTACTCCCCGGACGGTGCAGGCATGGCGAAGAGCCTGCAGGGCCTAGGGATTCTCTAGGCGCCTGCCGGACGGTCCGCCCGCCGTCGGCGCCCTTAGCCCGCGGGCTGGGAGTGGGCGTCGTCGGGCACCACCGGGCCGGCGCCGGACGGGACCGCCTCTGCGCCGGCGTCGGGAGCCACCGGGAAGGAGTCCCGGTGGCGGGCCGCGAGGACCTCCCGGAGCCAGTGGAAGGAGGCCTTCTTGGTCCGTTCCTGGGTCTCGCGGTCCACGTGCAGCAGCCCGAATTGCTGCTTGTAGCCGCCCGACCATTCGAAGTTGTCCATCAGCGACCACACGTAGTACCCGCGCAGGTCCACCGACTCCGCCGCACCGCCGGGGGACGTCGCTTCAATGGCGGTGGCAATGTGGTCCGCCAGGTAACGCACGCGGCGTTCGTCCGGGATGATGAGGCCGCCGTCCGGGCCCAGGATCTCGAGGTCCTCGAAACTCGCCCCGCCCTCGGTGATGTAGACCGGCGGGAGATCGGGGTAGCGCTCAGCCATTTCCGCGAGCGCTACGGCCATGTACTCGGGTTTGATGGGCCAGCCGTACGCGGTGATCTCGGTGTCCGGGAACGAGGCAATGTGGAACGGGGCGCCGGGCGCGGTACCGCTCAGGTCATCGCCCATAGCCTCGGCCATCCCCTTGGGCACGGCGCCTTCGCCCGGACCGGAGGCCACCCGGGTGGGCATGTAGTAGTTGAGCCCGTAGAAGTCCAGCGGCTGCGAGATCAGTTCCATGTCCTCGCTGGACGGGCTGAACGAAGAGAAGAAGGTGGCTGCGCGGATGGTGTCCGGGTACTTGCCGAGCAGGACGGGGTCCGCGTAGAGCCGGTTCTGGGCCATGTCCATCAGGCCGGCGCTGAGCTTGTCCAGCGGATTGATCGAGGCGGGCACCATCGGCGAATAGACGTTTGTGATCCCGATTTCGCCGGGCACGTTGGCGGCCCGCAGGGCTTGCAGTGACAGGCCGTGGCCCAGCAACTGGTGGTGGACGCTGGGCAGGGCCTTCAGCATAAGCGCCTCGCCGGGCGCGTGCATCCCCAGCATGTAGCCGTTGGTGCTGACTGTGGCGGGTTCGTTGACGGTGACCCAGCGGGTGACCCGGTCTCCGTACGCTGCCGCCGCGATCGCGGCGAACTCACCCAGCCGGTAGGCCGTGTCCCGGTTCATCCAGCCCCCGGCTTCATCCAGCTCCAGCGGCGTGTCCCAGTGGTACAGCGTGGCCATGGGCGCGATTCCGTTAGCCAGCAACAGGTCGATCAAGCGGTCATAGAAGTCCAGGCCCGCGGGATTGATCGGGCCCCTGCCGCCGGGCTGAATGCGGGACCAGGACAGTGAGAACCGGTACGAATCGATCCCGAGTTCCTTCATCAGTGCCACGTCTTCGGGCATCCGGTGATAGTGGTCGCACGCTACCGCAGGGCTGTGGTCCTGCACGATGGCTCCGGGCTTGGCTGCGAAGACGTCCCACCCCGCGGGGCCGCGTCCGTCCTCATCCAGGGCGCCTTCGATCTGGAAGGCTGCGGTCGCCACGCCGAGCGTGAAGCTCGGCGGCAGCAGAGCGGCCAAGTCCTTGGCGGATGCTTTCATCAGTGGGTTCCCCTATGTAGTTTCCGGCAGTGGACTGATTTTAGGCCGTGGCGCAGGCCCGCGCCACGACCGCCACAGCCCGGCCGGTCCGGCACGGGAAGAACCACCGCCCGGAGCATCTCAGTAGGACGAGGTTTCCGGGCCGAACAGGAATTCCTTGGCGTGCGCCACAGCTTTCTTGTACGCATCATTCCGCAGGGCCTGCAGCTGTTCGGTATCGTCGGCCGTTGGTTCCAGGTAACTCGTGTACCCCGGCCTCAGCACCCAGATGTCGCCGGCAGGGGGCAGGTAGAAGACACCGAAAGACCGGTGCTGGCTGTCATCGGCGGTCCAGATGGGAACCACCGCGAGGGCGGCCCCGGTGTCGATGTTGATCCACTGCGCCCGCGGAAGCGGCGCTTCGTGGGCTTCCGGGTCCAGAAACGGGGCTGTGCCTTGGCCCCACCGAGCCTCGAAGCGCTCGTGGAAGACCGGCATAAGATGCGAATCGTAACGGCGCCATGCGCTCATGGCCGCCCTCCTTCTTTTGTGCTGCTTGGCTGGGGTGCCGGCGGCCGGGTCACAGCGGACCTCGCTCCCAGCGCACCGGCGTGACCCTCAGGACCGGGCTGGCCGGCCGGTGGTGCCGCACCGGGATCTCCCGGCCGCCCGGGGCTGTGCGGCCGGGGCCGGCGGGCGCTGACGCCGGGTCATACTCGGCCCTGGATTCGGGGTCCCGCAGGACGGCAAAGGACTCCAGGATGCGCCGCGCTTCATCCCCGGCGTTGCTGCCGGCGGCGTTGCTGCCGGCGGCCTGTCCGGCTCCGGAGGATGCTTCGACGTCGGGGTGGCGGAGGCGCATCAGCGCCCTGAAGGCGCGCTGGATCTCGGCCGCCGTCGCATCCGGCGCCACATGCAAGGCGGCGTAGTAGCCGCGCGGGTCGCGATTCATCGGGTCACCGCTTCTGTACGGGCCGGCTGCAGGGCCAGACGGCGCCGGCTGCGGCCGGCGCCGTCTGGTCTCCACGCTGATCGACGGGCTGGACGGCGTGCGTGCGCCGCTGCAGCTACTTCCCGATCTCCTGCATCTTGTCCTGCGTGTGTGTGATTTCGATCTTCCGCGGCTTGGCCTGTTCCAGCACCGGAATGCGGAGTGTCAGGACGCCGTCGGCATAGTGCGCCTTGACCTTCTCGGTGTCCAGGGTGTCGCCCAGGATGAGCTGGCGGCTGAAGACGCCGCGCGGCCGCTCCGAGGCGACCAGTTCAACATTGGGCTGGGTCGGATCGCGGCGTTCAGCCCGGACGGTCAGGACGTTGCGTTCGATGTCGAGACTTATCGAGTCCACGTTGACACCGGGAAGATCGAACGCGACGACGAACTCTCCGTCTTCCTGCCAGGCGTCCATCGGCATGGCAGCGGGCCGTGCCGCCGTGCCAAAGACCTGCTGGGTCAGACGGTCCAGTTCACGGAACGGGTCCGTACGCATCAACATCATTTCCCACTCCTTCATGCGAGGGTATTGTCTTTTTGAGGTATCCAACCAGCCGGATTATCTGTGGTGGTGGATATAGATTTTTTATAGCACCGGTGCGACACTGATGCAAGAGGAAAGTGTGGGAACGCCGGAAGCGGCGTTGGAGACTTCAGAGGAGTGCCGTGGCGGAACGTCAGGAGTTGGGCGTCTACGCGATTTCCGTGGTGGCGCAACTGGTCGGGACCGGCCAACAGAACATCCGGCTTTACGAGCGGAAGGGCCTGCTCACGCCGGACCGCACCGCCGGAGGAACGCGTCAGTACAGTGACGCCGATTTGGCGGTGCTGCGGCGAATCGGCGAACTGCTGGAGGAGGGGCTGAACCTGGCCGGGGTGGCCAAGGTGTTGGAGCTGGAAGCGGTCAACGCCCGGCTGCAGCGTGAGCTGAACCGTCTCAGGTCCCGCCGGGCCTAGCGCTTCCGGCCACCGGCGATGCGGTGGGATTCTTCGAGGAGCTCGCCCAGTTCCTCAATATCGATCCGGTCCAGCCGCACCAGCACGAGCAACGGTGAACGTTCGTGGTGCGGGGTCCAGAAGAAGGTGTCCGGGTCAGTTCCGGCGAGGGCATCGCGCTCCTCGGTCTTGACCGTGAGCACGCCTTCTTCCCAGATCCGGGCCAGGAGCGTGGTCGCGAACCAGGCGGGTTGGCCCCAGCTGGGCCGTTCCACCACCCCCGGAAGGGCCAGGGCGGCGCGGCGGACGTCTTCTTCGGTGGCCATGGCCCATGGTTGCACCGGCGCCGGGGCTGGGCAAGGACTCGCGGGCGGGAGTTATTCCTGGCTGGTGTCGGCCTTGGAGAGCGTTCCGGTGATCTGCTCGCCCCGGATGCGGGCAGTCCGCCAGGTGTCCAGGGCGATCACCCCGCCCAGGATGACGAAGGAGATGGACAACGAGGCAAAGGCATCGGTCAGCCAGTGGTAGCCCAAGTAGAGCCGGCTCACCGCGGCGAAGAAGATCCCGATGCCGGCCAGCAGGAAGCCTGCGACGGCGGCCATGCGGTTGCGCCGGCGGGAGAAGATCAGGAAGGCGCTGACCAGCAGGAAGTCGCAGGCACCCAGGACGTGGCCGGACGGGAAGGAGAAGGTGAAGTCCGCGCCGAAGAGCATGAGGTCCACCGGCGGGCGCTGGCGCCCGATGGTGCGCCCGATGATCTGGGCAAGGATCACGCCGGTGAGCATGGCGCCGGCCAGGAGCATCGGCCGCCAGGCATGCTTGGCCAGCAGGCCCCAGGCCACCGTCACCACGAGGATGATGATCGGAAGGGCGACGGGTCCGAAGACGATCGCGAGGAAGATCATGACCGCCGTGAGCGGCTCGGAGCGCAGCGTCAGGAGCCAGGAACGGACGGGTTCGTCGCCTGCCGTGAGTCCGTCCTGCTGGAGGACACCGGCCAGGATCGCGAAGAACATCACGGCGCCCAGAATCATGAGGCCGACGGCGGTCCGGTACAGGTTCTTCCGGTCCTGCTCGCTCATGTAGCGTTCCTCCACGACGAACTTGTCGTGGAAGGCCCGCCACCGGCCGGGCGATTTCCCGGTATTTTCCTCTGCCATTCCCGTCTCCGCTTCTGCACCGTGGGTGGATATCCTCCGTGAAGAATATCCCGGTTCCGGAGCCGCAGGGGGATGGGGATCCCCCGTCGGCCCCGTGGCCGGCTCCCCGGTAGCCTGAAGCCATGGGCGTCATGAATGAACTGATCAACCCGGGTGTCGTGGGCTCCATGGAGCGGATCCTGGCCGGTGCCTCACCGGGCAGCCGTTTCACCCACCTGGCCGGGTCGGCAGGGCAACTGGACGGGCTGAGCCTGCGGGAACGCACCGACCTCCTCAGCCGTGCCCTGCTGGCCGACCTCCCCGGGGACTACGCCGGAACGGCGCGCATCTTCCGCCGGGCGCTGGATGATCCGGACTTCACCGGCTGGATGATCTGGCCCGTGACCGAGACGGCGGCCACCCTGGCCCTTGCCGCAGCGGAGCCCGGCGACTTCGAGGACTGCCTGGCACTGCTCGCCGAGCTCACACCGAGGCTCACTGCCGAATTCGCGATCCGGCGGCTCCTCGCTGCGGATCTGGACCGGGCGCTGGCCGTCATCTTGTCCTGGACGTCCCACCCGGACTGGCACGTCCGCCGGCTCGCGAGCGAGGGCACCCGGGCATACCTGCCGTGGGCGGTCCGCGTCCCGGAGATCACCGACAGGCCAGCCGCCACCCTGCCGATCCTCGACGCCCTGTACCGTGACCCGGTGGTAGACGTCCGCCGCTCGGTGGCCAACCACCTCAACGATCTGGCCCGCCACGCCCCCGACGAAGTGGTGGCCACAGCGGCCGGTTGGATGGCTGCCCCGGATGAGAACACGCCGTGGGTGGTCCGGCACGGGTTGCGTACCCTGCTCAAGAAGGCCCATCCGGGTGCGCTGGAACTGCTGGGGTTCCCGCCGGCGTCGATCGCCGTGACGCCCCCGCGGCTGGACAGGACCGCCGTCGAACTTCCCGGAGAGCTTGCTTTTGAGTTTGACATCACGAACAACGGCCCCGAGGAGGCCCGGCTCGCCGTCGACTTCGTCGTGCACTATGCCAAGGCCAACGGGACCCTCGCCGAGAAGGTCTTCAAGCTCGCCACGCCAGTCCTCGGGCCGGGCGAGTCCAAGACATTTTCGAAGCGTCACGCCTTCCGCCAGATGACCACGCGGGTCCACCACCCCGGCGACCACGCACTGCAGTTGCAGGTCAACGGAGTGCGCTATCCGCCGACTGGATTCACGGTGGTGACGTAGGCGCCACCGCCCCGGCGCGGGTGACGGCCGCGTCCGCTGCGTCCACGCGCACCCTTCGCCCGTCCCTGAGCGATCCGGCGTGACCATACTCACCGCAGCAACGCCGGCGGCGATGGAACTGCAGGTCAACGGCGCGCCGCCCGATCCGACCACATTTTGCTCCCGACAGACACCAGCCCAGGCGCGGCGCGGTGATTTGACGGCGCGATAAATATGACGTTATTGTCGCTTCAATTATTGGGGCCGATGAGTAATACACCCAAGAAAGAACAGAGCGATGACCACAGCAACCGAGTGCATTGAGATCCAGGTCGACAACCGTCAGGTCCTCGACGAACGTCTCGACGACGCCGTCCGCGGGCTCCAGCAGATCGCCATGGAAACCGGGACACAGGGCATCCTGCTCACCCGGCACAAGGCAGGCCACTACACGGCGGCGCTGTCCGACCAGGTCCCCTTTGGCATGACTCGGGAACTCATTCACTGAGCCCGCGGAGCCTCAGGCTCCTGCGTTCAACACACAAGCCAGGTCCCGGGCGGCGGAGCATCGACTCCCGCCCGGGACCTTTGTGTTCCTGTCCGTTACAGGACTACCGGTCGTGGCTGATTACCAGTCGTGCACTGTTCCGTCGACGAGGCGGTTGTAGGGCAGGTACGCCTGCTGGTACGGGAACGCCGCGGCGGCTTCCTCGTTGAACTCGACGCCGATGCCGGGCTTATCGCCCGGGTGCAGGTAGCCGTCGACGAACGTCATGGACTGCTCGAAGACCTCGTTCGTTTTGTCCGAGTGCTGCATGTACTCCTGGATCCCGTAGTTGTGGATCGCCAGGCCCACATGCAGCTGCGCGGCAAACCCGACCGGGGAAATGTCGGTCGGGCCGTGGAACCCGGACTTGATCTGGTACTGCGCGGCGAAGTCCATGACCTTCTTCAGCGGTGAGATCCCGCCGAAGTGCGTGGACGCGGCCCGCACGTAGTCGATCAGCTGTTCCTTGATGAGGCTCTGGTAGTCGTAGACGGTGTTGAAGATTTCACCGATCGCCAGCGGGGTCGTGGTGTGCTGCCGGACCAGGCGCAGGGCCTCCTGGTTCTCGGCCGGGGTGCAGTCCTCCAGCCAGAACAGGTCGTAGGGTTCCAGCGCCTTGCCCAGCTTGGCGGCCTGGATCGGGGTCATCCGGTGGTGGCCGTCGTGCAGCAGCGGCAGCTCCGGGCCG
>DATIUQ010000045.1:0-5477 GCA_035466775.1 Arthrobacter sp. | reverse complement strand
GTGCTCGGCGGCGCGATCCTGGGCACCAAGGAGTTCATCGACGGCCCGGTCAAGCAGCTCATGCGCCACACCGGCCCGGCGCTCTCCGCCTTCAACGCGTGGGTGCTGACCAAGGGGCTGGAGACCATGGCCCTGCGGGTGAACCACTCCTCCGCGTCCGCGCTGCGGCTGGCCGAATGGCTCGAGGAGCAGCCCGCGGTCAGCTGGGTCAAATACCCGCTGCTGCCGTCCCACCCGCAGCACGCACTGGCCGCACGGCAGATGAAGGCCGGCGGCACCGTGCTGACGTTCGAGCTGTCCCCGTCCGCCGGGCGTTCGGCGAAGGAGGCCGCCTTCGCGCTGCTGGACGCCCTGCGGATCATCGACATCTCCAACAACCTGGGCGATTCGAAGTCCCTCATCACCCATCCCGCCACCACGACGCACCGCGCCATGGGGCCGGAGGGCCGCGCGGCGATCGGGCTGACCGACGGCGTGGTGCGCCTCTCCGTGGGCCTCGAGGACCTCGAGGACCTGGTCCGCGACCTGGGCCAGGCGCTCAAGCAGGTCTAGGTTTCCTCCGCGAGTTGGCATTTCGCGGCAATGTTTCCCGAAAACATTGCCGTGAAATGCACACTCGGCGCGGGCTCCCGGTCAGCCCTGGCGGACCCCGCCCAGGGACGGACTTTGGCCAGCCGGTTCCGCGGCGGCGGTCCCCTGCGTGGTCACCTCGACGGCCCGCTGGACGACGGCGGCCAGCCCGCCTGTGTGGAACGGCTCGCGCTGCAGCTGAGAACCCGACCCGTCCGCCAGGATGCGGCCGACGCCCTCGCGCACCAGGTCCAGCTCACCCTGCTCCTCGAGGACGGGGGCCACGAAGTCCACCAGGGCGTGGACCACGTCCGCGGCCGGGGCAGGGGTGAAGGTTCCGAAGTCCAGCAGCTGCCCGCGCAGCCCGCAGTTGCTGGCCTGCCACGCGGCCATCCGCAGCAGCAGCGTGGGCACCGGGGCGGGGTCGACGCCGTCGTTCCATTCCCGGGACGCCGATTCAACGAGGGCCCGCACGATCACCGCGATCAGCGCCGCGTCCTCGGCCCGCAGGCAGACGTCGGCGACGCGGACCTCCACGGTGGGGTGCAGCCGGGCCAGCCGGGCGTCGAAGTACACCATTCCCTCGTCCATCAGGACGCCGCTTTCCACGAGCCGGGTCACCACCCTGCGGTAGACGGGCAGGCTGCCGAAGATCATGGTGGGGCCGGACCCGGGCCAGCGGTTCCACGCCTGGGTGCGGTAGCTTTCAAACCCTGTCTCGGCGCCATTCCAGTAGGGGGAGTTGGCGCTGAGGGCTATCAGCACGGCGAGCTTGTCGCGGATGCGGTCCATCACCGCCACGCCTTCCTCCGGGGACTCCACGAAGGTGTGGACGTGAAGCCCGCAGGTCAGCTGGTTCCTGACGGTGAGTCCGAAGCGTTGCTGCATGGTCAGGTAGCGCTGCTTCGGCGTCAGGTGGGTGGCGGCGCCCTGGGGGGACGTGGCGAGGGCAGCTACGCGGCCGCCGTGCGCCCGGGCGGCGCGGTCCGCAAGTTCGCGGCCCTGCCGGAGCTGCCGGAGCAGCTCCGGGTAGTCCAGGCAAGGCCGCGTCTGGGTTTCAATCTGCTCGAGCTTGAGCTCGTAGCTGAAGTCGGCGTCGTCGTGGACGGGTTGCTGCCCCGGGAGAATCAGGGCGGCGTCCTGCTTTGGCGGCACCAGGATGGGCAGCATGACGTCGGCGAGGGCAAGCAGCATCCCAGATTCGGGATCCACTATGAGCAGTTCTTCCTCCACGCCGAGAGTGCGCATAAATCTATTGTGCGGCAGGATCCGTCGAAACGCCCCTGCCTTAACGCGGGGTCACTCCCGGCCCATGCTGACGGTCCGGATGGACCGGATCTGACCCCGCGTTGCTGGGAACCGGCCAGTACGGCCAGTGCGTTCAGTGCATTCAGCCCGTTCAGTCTTGGAAGTACTCGATCTTCGCGCCGATGGTGTTGAGCCGCTCGGCCAGGTCCTCGTAGCCGCGCTCGATCACATAGATGTTGCGCAGTTCCGAGACGCCCCGGGCGGCGAGCATCGCCAGCAGCAGGCAGGCCGCGGGGCGCAGCGCCGGCGGGCAGCCAACCTCGGCCGCACGCCATTTGGTGGGTCCGTTGACGTAGATCCGGTGCGGGTCCAGCAGTTGGACCTGGGCGCCCAGCTTGTTCAGTTCGGTCAGGTAGATCGCACGGTTGTCGTAGACCCAGTCGTGGATCATCGTCTGGCCCGTGGCATTCGCGGCGATGACCGCGAAGAAGGGCAGGTTGTCGATGTTCAGCCCGGGGAACGGCATGGGGTGGATCTTGTCTTCGGGGGCGCTCAGTTCCGAGGGTTTGGTAGTGACATCCACCAGCCGGGTCCGTCCGTTGCGGGCCAGGTACTCGCCGGACACTTCGAGCCGCTGGCCCATCTGCTCCAGCGTCGCGAGTTCGATTTCCATGAATTCGATCGGAACGCGGCGGATGGTGACCTCCGAATCCGTGACGATGCCCGCGGTGATCAGGCTCATCGCCTCAATCGGGTCCTCGGACGGGAAGTACTCGATATCGACGTCGACGGCGGGGCGGCCGGTGATCTTCAGCGTGGTGGTGCCCACGCCGTCGATCCGCACGCCCAGCATCTGCAGGTAGAAGCACAGGTCCTGCACCATGTAATTGGGGCTGGCGTTGCGGATGATGGTGGTGCCGCTGCGGTGGGCGGCGGCCATGATGGCGTTTTCGGTGACGGTGTCGCCGCGTTCGCTGAGCACGAAGGAGCGGTCGTGCCCGTCCGGCGGCGGCGCCTGCACTGCGTAGAAGCCGGACTTGGCGTCGACGCTAAGGCCGAACTGGCGCAGCGCCTGCATGTGCGGCTGCACGGTCCGCGTGCCGAGGTCGCAGCCGCCAGCGTAGGGCAGCCGGTACTCAGTGGATTCGTCCAGGAGCGGGCCCAGCAGCATGATGACGCTGCGGGTCCGGCGGGCTGCCTCGACATCCATCGAGTCGAGATCCAGCACGGCGGGGCGGCGGATCTGAAGGTCGTTGGCGTCAAGCCAGGTGCATTCGACGCCGATGCTGGTCAGCACCTCGACGATACGGTTGACCTCCTCGATCCGCGCGAGCCGCCGCAGCGTGGTGGTGCCGCGGTTGATCAGGCTGGCGCAAAGCAGCGCGACGCCGGCGTTCTTGCTGCTGTTGACATCGACGGAGCCGGACAGGGTGCGGCCGCCCTCGACCCGGAGGTGCGTCATGGCGGGCCGCCCCACCTTCATGATGCTCCGGCCCAGGATGGACTCGAGCCGCTGGATCATTTTCAGGCTCAGGTTCTGCTTGCCCTGTTCCATTCGGGCGATGGCGCTCTGGCTGGTTCCCAGCTCGGCAGCGAGCTGCCCCTGGGTCCAGCCCTTCTGGCCGCGGGCGTCGCGGAGCAGGGCGCCGACGTGTTCAGCAGTTTCTTGGGTCATTCCCCGAAAATATCACGCATGATTTATTACCCCCTGCAAACCCGCCGCAAACCCGCCGGAATGCCGTTAATCTCACAGCAATACCCGCTCTGTGCGATAACGGGGGCTACTGCCGCGCCAGGAAGACCATGTTCCAGGTACCCGCCGCCAGGGCGGAGGCGACGGCGGCTCCGGCAATCAGCAGCCCGCCGAGGAACACCCAGGCGTCCAGGCCGCTGAAGACCGAGGTGCGGGCCCACGTCCGTTGTGCGCTGCCGAAGCCGCGGGCTTCCATGGTGACGGCCAGCCGCGAGGCGCGCCGGACGGCCTGCACCAGCAGCCCGAAGCTTTGTCCCAGGGTGGCCCGAAGCCGCTGCAGCGGGTTTCCGTGCGAGCCCACGCCGCGGGCGCGGCGGGCCATGCCGATGGTCTGCCACTCCTCGGCCATCAGTCCCACAAGCCGCAGCGCGGCCAGCGTGCCGAGGACGAAGCGGTGCGGCAGTTTCGCTTTCTGCGCGAGGGCGTCGGCCAGGTCCGTGGGATCCGTGCAGCTCATCAGCAGGACGGCCGGCAGCGCGATCGCCAGGCCGCGGATCATAAAGCCGAGCCCGAGTTCGAGGGACCCCTCGCTGATCGACCAGATCCTGGCGTCGAACAGGATGTTTCCGCTGTCCGGTGCCAGGATTGTGGTGCTCCAACCGCCCAGCGCCGCGGCGAGGATCAGGGGCCAGCCGCGCTGCCAGAGCAGGCCGAGGGTCAGCCCGGCCAGCGGGAGCAGCGCCAGTTCGAAGGCGAGCGCCACCGAGGCGGAAACCCAGTCGATGGACAGCGCCAGCACCATCGTGATGAGCATGACGGCGGCGAACTTCGCCAGCGGGTTGGCGCGCGTCAGCAGCGCATGGTTGCCGCGCAGTGTCAGTTCCTGCCTCATGGTGTTTGGACCTTCCCCGGTTCCCGGCGTCCGGATTCCCCGCGTTCCGGCCGGCCGGGTTCCCGGTGTTCCCGGGCGTGCAGGCTCAGTGTGGTGCCGCCCAGGACCTCGCTGAATTCGGCGTCGTGCGTTACCGACACGACGGCGGTGCCGCCGTCGAGGAGTTCGGAGAGGAAGGAGGCGAGTTCGGCCCAGGTGTTGGCCTCCTGGCCGCAGGTGGGTTCGTCCAGGACCAGCCCCTGGGGGTGCGCGGCGAGGACGGTGGCCACCGACAGGCGCCGCTTTTCGCCTCCCGAAAGGGTGTACGGGTTGGCGTCCACCAGCCCGGTCAGCCGCAGCCGCTCCAGCAGTTCGTCCACGCGTTCCCCGCCCCGGCCCAGGTGCCGGGGGCCGAACATCAGCTCATCGAGCACACGTCCGGTGACGAACTGGTGCTCGGGTTCCTGGAACACGGTGCCGATCCTGGCAATCAGCTGCTGCGCCTTCCACCGGTACGGATCAATCCCGGCACCGCCGCTGAGCGCCAGGGTCGCGGACACGTTGCCGGAGACCGGCGCCAGCAGCCCGGCAAGGGTCAGGGCGAAGGTGGACTTCCCCGAACCGTTCGGGCCCGTGATGGTCAGCGCCTCCCCGGCGCGGACCTGGGCCGTGACGCCGGACTGCACCGGCTCCGGCGGAATGGGACGGAAGCCTCCGCGGAGCCCGGCCCGCCGCGGCCGTTCCCGCGATACGGCCAGGTCCTCGGCGGCCAGGAGCAACTGCCCCGCCGGAGTGCCGGGGGCGGCTTGCTGGCCTGGGGACCGGGTGCCGCGTGCCCGGGTCTGCGGCACATAGCCGGGCACCCAGATGCCGGCCGCGGAGAGCATGTCCCGCGCCTGCGCCAGGACCTGGTCCGGCGGCCCGTCGATCAGCACCGCGGAGTCCTTGGCCGAACCCGGCTGCAGCACCACAATCCGGTCCACGAGGTCCTTCCAGACCGCGACGCGGTGCTCCACCACCACCAGGGTGGCCCCGGTCTTGTCCAGGCAGCGGCCGACGGCGTCCCGGACTTCCAGGACCCCGGCGGGGTCCAGG
>DATIUQ010000044.1:0-3077 GCA_035466775.1 Arthrobacter sp. | reverse complement strand
CCATGGAGCCCAGGACCCAGCGCATGCGTCCGTCGGTTTTTTCTGCGGCTTCGGCGCGGTCCCGGGCGATCTCGGCGCCCTTCCGGGCGAGCTCTTCGATCCGGTCGTCGATGCCGTAGTCGGAGAGGTTGGACCAGTTGGCGCCGAAGGTGTTGGTTTCGACCGCGTCGATGCCGGTGGCGAAGTAGGCGTCGTGGATGTCCGCGAGGACATCCGGCCGCGTGTCATTGAGGATCTCGTTGCAGCCTTCGAGCCCCAGGAAATCCTTCTCGAGCGAGAGGTCCCGGCCCTGCAGCATGGTGCCCATCGCGCCGTCGGCAATGACCACACTGTGGTTCACGGCGTCCAGAAGCTCCTGCGAACGGGCAGGGCGGGGCACGGACTCAATATCAAGCGCAAAACGAGGCATCTAAACAGGTTACGGGCGACACGCCGAAACATTGCTTCGTATGTCAGTGTGCTACGACGGCGGGTGGACTCCCGGGTGTGGTGGGCCGGACTGCGGCGTCGTTGCCGTGGGCCGCAGACGCCCCGAGGTCCGGTCCGGTAACGCCGCGGCTCCGAATCCGTAGTAGTAATCAGCAACGGAAGGCGGACATTGGGCGTTCGGCAGGAGTCCGCGGCGTGGGCGAGCACGCTGCGGCGGCACACCATACCAACAGAGCTGGGTCTGTGTACCGTGCGTGTCCAACAGGGCTTCGGAAACGGGTCTCCAGCGGCCGGCGCGCCGGAGGTGTACCTGCACGGCGCCGCGGGATCCTGGACCACCTTCCGGCCGCTGCTTTCCGAAGCATCGCCCCGCGACCGTGTCCTGATTGATCTGCCGGGCTGGGGCGAGTCCACCAGGGATGCCCGGCTGGAACACCTCAACATCGAGACGATGGCGCGGGCAGTAACCGACGTCCTGAACTCGCTCAACTACCGTCGTTGGAACCTCGTGGGCCACTCCATGGGAGGCTTCCTGGCTTTGCATATTGCCGCGGCGTGGCCGGAGCAGGCTGCCAGCGTCGCGGCCATTTCGCCCACGACATTCGGCGTGTCTGAGGCCGCCCGCGAGCCACTGCGCAGCCTCCCCCGATTCCCGGCTTTTGTGGGCATGATGCTGATCATGCGCTCGCTGGCGGCCGTGGGTCCAGCAGGGCCGGCACTGGTTCGTGTACTCGGTGCCACGCCCCTGATGGGACTGCTAATGGCGCCCTTCTTCGCAGATCCCCGGGCCATCTCCGCCGGGGTGATCCGCATGCTCGGCCGTGACGTCCGTCCGGGCTGCTTCTCCGCCGCTGCCAGGGCAGTGGCGCACTACGACTTTGACCAATGGCGTGCCATCCGCTGCGCCGTGCTGGCGACGCGCGGGGAAAGCGACGTGTTCACGCCACCGTTCGACTTGGACCGGCTGGCCGCCACCGTTCTGCGCCTCCATACTGTGACGATCTCCCGTTGCGGCCACTTCGCCAACCTCGAGCAGCCGGAAAAGGTGCTCCGGCTGCTCGAGGACCTGTGGTCACAGTGATCGGGCAGATGACTGCTCCGGGAAGCTGCTAGCGACAAAAACTCCTAGAGGATGTCGCGCAGCACCTGGGGGTAGTTGGTGATGACCCCGTCGACGCCCCAGTTGATGGCGCGGCGCATGTCCTGGCCGCCGTTCACGGTCCAGGTGTACGTCTTCAGTCCGTAACGGTGGATCATTTCCACGGTGCCCTGAGTCATGTTGCCGAGGGCCGGGTTGGCGGCCTGCGCCCAGGTGGCGGCATCGGCGAGCTGCGCCTCGGATGGCGCGCCGCCGAAGAGCAGGCCCACCGGTACGTCCACCGCGAGCGCGTCGTATGCGCGCAGCCACTCATGGTTGAAGGACTGCATCATCACCCGGCCGTGCCGCTGGGCGTAAGTGAATTCGGGAAGGGCCCGGAGTTCCCTGTCGACATCGGTCTCGATGCCCGGGTAGAGCTCGGGCGACTTGACCTCCAGCAGCATGCCGGCCTGTTGGCCCACTGCCTGCGCCCACTCTGCGAGGGTCGGCACCCGCTGACCGGCGAACTCGGGCGCGAACCATGAGCCGGCGTCGAGCTGCTTGATCTCGGCGAGGGTGAAGTCGCGGACGTTCCACGGCGCCCGGTCGGGGAAGACCTGCTCGACGTCGGTGGTGCGGGCCAGCGTGAGGTCGTGAACGACTACCAGGGCGCCGTCCGCGGTTCGCTGGATGTCGTTCTCCACCACGTCTGTGCCCTGCTTCAGCGCGAGCTCCACGGCGGCGATGGTGTTCTCCGGGGCTGCCCCGCTCGAACCCCTGTGGGCGATGACCTGGACGCCTGAATCAGCCTTGTCCTGGAACGTGCTCTGGGCGGCCTGCGCGGCCGGTGCGATTAACGCACTCAGGGTGGCTATAACGGCCAACCCCGTGACGATGCCTAGCCCGCGTTCTTTACGGCGCATGAATAGCCTCTTTCTGTTTCCAAACCGGCCTGTGCAGGTTTCTCCACCTACGCTCTCGAAACCCCGTGGACTCAAATCGAACTGCCCCTGACCGGCAGATGAACTGTGCCGCACAGCTGAACAGGCGAAGGACACACACAAGAACACCCGCTCCGCCGACGCCACCCCGAGGATCCACGGCAGCCCAAGAAGTAAGGCCAAGCAGGCACACACGAATCGCAAACTTCTAATCTTTCATCAGCAAACCCTTGCCAGAATCGCAAACAACGACTAACTTCAGAGCATGGCAGGAAATGAGACGGGGGTCACAGAGCGGGTCCGGACTTCGATTCGGAACTCGGGGATGGCCCAGCGGGAGATCGCGCATCATATGGGGCTGGATGAGACGAAGCTGTCCAAGGCGCTGAACGGCACCCGGCGTTTCCACCCCGAGGAGTTAACTAGCTTGGCGGACATCACCGGCGTCACGGTGAACTGGCTATTGTCGGGTTCGGATGAGGCGCACGGGCCGTCAGTTCCGCCGCCGCCGATGGCACTTCCCACTCGGCACCCGGAAAACAACGAGCATGCCCAGAAGCGGCGTTCCATTATTGAGGCGGCGTGGTGGTTGTTCGCACGCCGCGGCTTTTCCGCGGTCCGCATCGCCG
>DATIUQ010000043.1:0-2281 GCA_035466775.1 Arthrobacter sp. | reverse complement strand
GATTCGGGGTCCATCATTTCGTGCAGGGCGTCGTAGAGCGGCCGCAGGTACGGGTCGATCTTGTCGCTGAGCGTGCCGGGCAGGAAGCCGAGCCGCTCCCCCGCCTCGACGGCGGGACGGGTCAGGATGATCCGCGTGACTTCCTTTTGCTGCAGCGCCTGGACAGCCTTGGCCATCGCCAGGTACGTCTTGCCGGTGCCGGCCGGACCGATGCCGAAGATCACCGTGTTGGCGTCAATCGCGTCCACGTAGTTCTTCTGGTTCAGCGTTTTCGGCCGGATCGTCTTGCCGCGGCTCGAAAGGATGTTGTGCGTCAGCACCTCGACCGGGTTCTGCAGGGACTGGGTCCGGAGCATCGACACGAGCTGCTGCAGGACAGCGGGCGTGATGATGGTGCCCCGGGCGACGAGGCCGCGGACCTCGTTAAGGAGCCGCATGATCCGGGGCACGTCGGCGGCCGGCCCGCTGATCGCGAGCTCGTTGCCGCGGACATGGAAGTCGACGGCCGGGAACTGGGCCTCAATGAAGCGCAGGGCTTCATCATGGCTGCCAAGGGACTGGACCATCTGATCGGAGCTGTCGAACAGGACTACCTCCGTCCGCAGCCCTGGTAGGGAGTGGGGAAATTCACCTGCGGAGCGCTCTCCAGCGCTGATCCGGGCCTTGCCGTTCGCTGCTTCAGTCATGGTGTTGGCCCGCGGGCCTCTGGTCCCCTCCAGTTCGGAAATGGTCTGCCCCCTGATCCGGCCCGACGGTGCTGGTTCCGGGTGTCAGTGGGTCCTCTTATCTTACGCCAGTGGCCGGCCGCCTATGCCGCCGGACTGGCGGCCTGTCGGGCAGCGGGCCGGGTTGCCCCACACCCTTTTCTGGCTTCGTTTCCGGATTTAGGTATCAACTTCGTATCGGCCTCATATCGTTCCCGTTGCATTTCCGGCCCGCTGGCCGAATCCCCGGTGCCGCACCGGACCCGTGTGCGATGCTGGAAATCGGCCACCGGCACGGCGTTTGCAGCCGGGCGGCAGGTTCATGGACGAGCAGACGAACACCGGGCAGATCAACACCGGCCAGATCAACACAGAGCAGACAAGGGCAGCGGCAATCAGGCAACGCAGGACGGGACAGACAACAGCAGCAGGCGCGCGGATACGACCGCGCATGCTGCTGGCAATGCTGCCTGCCGCGCTGGTCCTGTCCGGCTGCGTGGCCACTCCCCAGCCCGGCATCACGAACTCCAACACTCCGTCGCAGGCCATGTCCGCCCAGGCGTCTGCGGCAACCACCAGCGCGCCGCTGGAAACCACGCAGGCATCCAACAAGGCGCCGGTCTACTGGATCGGCCGGAGCAATGACAACACGTTCCTGTACCGCGAGTTCCGGGACGTCCCGGAACAGGACAACCCCGTCACCCGGGCGCTGCGGGTCATGATGTCGGAGAAGCCCCTCGATCCGGACTTTTTCACTCCCTGGCAGAACCCCAAGAAACTGGCCAGCTCCATCTCGGGCAAGAATGTCATCACCGTCGACATGTCCACGGACGCTTTCA
Source organism: Arthrobacter sp. (assembly GCA_035466775.1). Lineage (GTDB taxonomy): Bacteria > Actinomycetota > Actinomycetes > Actinomycetales > Micrococcaceae > Arthrobacter. Next base: position 738 of record DATIUQ010000043.1, on the reverse strand, counting down.
ACAGCAATGTCGATCCCGCCATGGCCGAACGCGCGGTCCAGCAGCTCGTCTACACCGCGACGGCGGCCGCCGCCAGCGCGGGACTGATCGACTCCGGCCAGCAGATCCAGGTGGTGGTGCTCGTGGACGGTCATACCGACTACGTTGCCTTCAACCACGTCCGCCTCGGCTCCCCGACCGCGCGCAGCACCGGGATGGTCGCCCCCGTGTGGATCATCGACCCCCAGGAAGGGGCGTCCGTCGAGGACGGCGCGGTCAAGGTCTCCGGCCGCAGCACGGCTCCGGGAGGCGAGCTCCGGTGGGAGATCCTGCGGATCGACGGCAGCGTCAAGACCAGCTACCTGAACGGGACGGTCACGGCCTCCGCCGAGGCGGGCCAATCGGGCGCCTTCAGCATCTCGGTGAACCTTGGACCGGGTGACTACGAGGTCCGGGTGTCCCAGCTTGAGGACGGCAACCCTGCCGAGGACCTGAACGTCGACACCCGCGGCTTCACGGTCAGGTAGCGCCCCCGCCGAAACCAGCATCGACTGCTCCGCAACCGCCCTTCTGAAGGCTCAGAACGGCCGTTTGGGCCCACGCCGGCAGGGTTCCCTAGCCGAGCTTGCGAGGCGAGGGGGCCGGTGGGGAGCAGTCGATCGCTTTTTAAGCTGAACCCGGGCTACCAGCGGCCCAGGATGTCGCTGGCGAGGACCGTCGCCGCGGGACCGGCCGTGGACGACCGCAGCACGTGATGTC
>DATIUQ010000042.1:0-3342 GCA_035466775.1 Arthrobacter sp. | reverse complement strand
TAAAGGTACAAACCGTACGCATCCCCTGCCCGGCCTTCTCCGGCCTGGCACGCATAGAAAATCCCTGGAAGGGGTACATCTAGTGAAGGCACTCCGCTTCGGCCGCCACGCGGCAATCGCTGTCATCGCAGCCGGCGCTCTCGCGCTGACCGCCTGTGGTTCTGACAACGCGACGGGCACCGCCCCCGCAACCGCCACAGCATCGGGACCCAAGGTCACCGGCACGCTGACGGGCATTGGCTCCTCCGCACAGGGTGCGGCCATGGACGCGTGGAAGACCAACTTCGCCTCTGCGAACCAGGGCGCATCGGTTCAGTACTCCCCCGACGGCTCCGGCGCAGGCCGCAAGGCCCTCCTGGACGGCTCCGCCCAGTTCGGCGGCTCCGACGCCTACCTCAAGGACGAGGAGTACGCCAGCTCCACCACCCAGTGCGGCCCCGACGGCGCCCTCAACATCCCGGTTTACATCTCCCCGATCGCCGTGGCCTTCAACCTGCCCGACATCAAGGAACTGAACCTCGACGCCGTCACCGTTGCCAAGATCTTCCGCGGCGAAATCGCCACCTGGAACGATCCGGCCATCGCCGCCCTGAACCCGGACGCGAAGCTGCCGGACCTCAAGGTCACCCCGGTGAACCGCTCGGACGACTCCGGCACCACCACCAACTTCACCGAGTACCTCGCCGCCGCGGCTCCGGAAGCCTGGACCGACAAGGCCTCCGGCATCTGGCCCGCAACCCTGCAGGGCGAAAACGCCAAGGGCACCTCCGGCGTCGTCAAGACCGTCACCGACACCCCCGGCGCCGTGACCTACGCCGACGACTCCGCCGTCAGCGGCAAGCTCGGCGTCGCGCAGATCAAGGTGGGCGAGTCCTTCACCAAGATCTCCGCCGAAGCGGCCGCCAAGGCAGTCGACGCCGGCAAGCCGGTTGAGGGCCGCAACGCCAACGACCTCTCCATCAAGCTGGACCGCACCACCACCATCGAGGGCGCCTACCCGATCGTGCTGGTGTCCTTCCACATCGTCTGCTCCAGCTACGACAAGCAGGAAACTGTTGACCTGGTCAAGGGCTTCGAGAGCTACGTAGTGTCCGAGGCCGGCCAGACGGCAGCCGCCGACGCTGCCAAGTCCGCCCCGCTGTCCAAGACCCTGGCGGACAAGGCACTGAAGTCCATCGAGTCCATCAAGGTCAAGTCCTAGGGAATACCTTGCGCCGCAAGGCATAGTGGAAACACCAGCCTGAACCAGGTTCCCTGTTCCGATCAGACGGTCACCGGCCGTCGGCCCGGGGCAGGGAACCTGGGCGTTTGTCCGAAGTATCAGAAGATTCGAAGCTGAAGGATCGTGAAGTGACCACCACCTCCCTGACCTCGTCCCGGGGCGCAGGCCGCGCCGGAGACAAAGTCTTTTCCGGAGCCACTTTGGCCGCAGGGTGCTTCATCCTGGCCGTGCTCTTCGGAGTGGCGCTCTTCCTGGTTGTCCAGGCGTTCCCAGCCCTCACGGCCTCGCCGGACCTGATCAAGGGCGGCAAGGGCTTCTTCGCCTACATCTGGCCGATCGTGATCGGCACGCTCATCGCGGCCACGATCGCGCTCGTCATCGCGACGCCGATCGCGATCGGCGTCGCGCTGTTCATCTCGCACTTTGCCCCGCGGCGGCTCGCCTCGGGCCTCGGCTACGTGGTGGACCTCCTCGCCGCCATCCCGTCCGTCGTCTACGGTGCCTGGGGCGCGGCGTTCCTGGCCAAGGAGATCTCGCCGGCCTACAACTGGCTGGCCGGCAACATGGGCTGGCTCCCGATCTTCCAGGGCCCGGCCTCCGCCACCGGCAAGACCATCCTCACCGCGGGAATCGTGCTCGCCGTCATGATCCTGCCCATCATCACCTCCCTGACCCGCGAGATCTTCCTGCAGACCCCCAAGCTGCATGAGGAAGCCTCCCTGGCGCTCGGCGCCACACGGTGGGAAATGATCAAGATGGCGGTACTGCCGTTCGCCCGCCCCGGAATCATCAGCGCCGTCATGCTGGGCCTGGGCCGCGCACTGGGCGAGACCATGGCTGTTGCGCTCGTGCTGTCCTCCGGCGCCCTCACCGCGAGCCTGATCCAAACGGGCAACCAGACCATCGCCGCCGAGATTGCGCTGAACTTCCCTGAGGCCAGCGGGCTCCAGGTCAGCACCCTGATCGCGGCAGGCCTGGTCCTGTTCGTGATCACCCTCGGCGTGAACATGATTGCCCGGTGGATCATCACCCGGCACAAAGAATTCTCGGGAGCCAACTAAATGACCGCCACCCTGACCCCCGTCAAGAAGCGCTCGGCCCTCACCAAGGGCCAGCTGCCCAAGTGGGCACCCTACCTGGTCCTGGGCCTGGCACTCGTCCTCGGTGCCGCCGTTATGGCCCTGATCGGCTTCAACGCCTTCGGCTGGGGCATCGTCTCCGCCATTCTGTTCGCGGCCGGCCTTGTCGGCTGGAGTGCCGCCGTTGAGGGCAGCCGCAAGGCCAAGGACAAGCTGGCCACGTGCCTCGTCGTCGGCTCGTTCCTGGTTGCCCTGATGCCCCTGATTTCCGTGATCTGGACAGTGCTCGTGAACGGCCTGCCCGGGCTCACCGACCCGGGCTTCCTGACGACGTCGATGAACGGCGTCACCGGAGCCTTCGACAACAAGAGTGTCGAGGAAGGCGCTCCGGTGGTCGGCGGCATCTTCCACGCGCTGATCGGCACCCTGCTGATCACCGCGGTCGCGACGGTCATTTCGGTGCCCGTCGGCCTGCTGACCGCCATCTACCTGGTGGAGTACGGCAACGACCGCCCGCTGGCCCGCGCCATCACCTTCTTCGTGGACGTCATGACCGGCATCCCCTCAATCGTGGCCGGCCTGTTCGCGGCGGCCTTCTTCTTCGCCGTCGTGGGTCCCGGTACCAAAACCGGCGCCGTCGCCGCCGTCGCGCTCTCCGTGCTGATGATTCCCGTGGTGGTCCGCTCCAGCGAGGAAATGCTGAAGATCGTTCCCAACGAACTCCGCGAGGCGGCCTACGCCCTCGGCGTCCGCAAATGGCGGACCATCCTCAAGGTGGTCATCCCGACGGCGATCTCCGGCATCGCATCGGGCGTCACCCTGGCGATTGCCCGCGTGATCGGTGAAACCGCGCCGATCCTCGTCACCGCCGGCTTCGCCACCTCGATCAACTACAACGTGTTCAGCGGCTGGATGGCCTCGCTCCCGACGTTCATCTACACGCAGATCCTCAACCCGACGTCGCCGTCCAACCCGGACCCGTCCTCCATGCGCGCCTGGGGTGCCGCCCTGGTCCTCATCATCCTGGTGATGCTGCTCAAC
>DATIUQ010000041.1:0-15608 GCA_035466775.1 Arthrobacter sp. | reverse complement strand
GTGTAGATCGGGGACAGCCAGACGACGTCGACGCCCAGCCGGTGCAGGTAGTCGAGCTTGCTGATGATGCCGCGCAGGTCCCCGATGCCGTCCCCGTTGGAATCGGCGAAACTGCGCGGATAGATCTGATAGACGACGGCGCTTTGGAACCAGTCGCGGGCAGGAGCCTCAATGGACTCGTCAGTCGGTTGCTCTACCGTCATCGGGTCTCCTCAGCTGGTCCAGCGGGCTCCGGCGGGCAGCATCGACGCCGACTCACCAACGTCTGATTATTGAACAGTTCCAGCAGTCAGGGAAGCCCCCGGCGGCCACATGCGCAGATCGCAACCGTCTCTGGCACGTACCTGGTAGCGATACCGGGTGCTGACGCCGCTTAGCGCGGGCGCCCTTGCGAGCCCGCCGTCAACTCCGTTGCGCGCAGCTGGTCCCACTGTGCCCAGTCGGAGGGCTCGAGTGTTGGTTTGCCCAGCAGGTAGCCTTGCCCGGCAGCCATGCCGAGGGAGGTGACGGTATTCAGCTCAGCCGTAGTTTCAATTCCTTCGGCGACAAGAAGGGCGCCTGTCTCGGCCGCAAAGCTGACCATGGCAGCTCCGAGCGCGCGGTGGCTGGCCTCGGTATCGATGTCTCTGATGATGGCCCGGTCAAGTTTGATCAGGTCCGGTTTCAGTCTGATGATATGTCGCATGGAGGCATAGCCGGCCCCGGCATCATCGATGGCCAGGCGCATCCCGGAGGTTCTCAAGGGGGAAAGCAGACGGAGCAGGTCCTCGTAATCGTCGACCTCCTGACGCTCGGTCACTTCAAGGACCAGCCGGGACGGGTGGATGGAACCCTGCGTTACGGTGGCCAGCACCCGCGGGTCCAGGCAAACTCTCGGCGAGAGGTTGATAGCCAGGTACATGTCCTGGGGCAGTTTGTCCGCTGCGCTCATGGCCGTGCGCAGCGCGAGCAGTTCCAGCTCCACTTCCATTCCGATGGACGCCGCCTGCATGAACCATGCCTCAGGGGATGTGGATCCGGAACGGGGAAAGCGACTCAGGGCTTCCGCGCCGACGATCGTGCCGGAGCCCAGGCAGTGAATCGGTTGAAAGGCCGTCACGATGCTGTCACCGGGGACCAGCGCCGTGATGCGCTCTCTGACTTCGTCAGCGGCACGTTCCGTGGACAGGAGATCATCCACGGGCCGGGCAGTGCCTTCGAATCCGGGGGAGCTTCCGGCCGTTACGTCGATGGCGTTGCCTGTGACTTCTATCAGCACGCGGTGGCCGGCCCGGTGCCGGCAGACGAGGACCAGACCGGTGAACGCAGAGCCATTTGCAGTCCCAGGCTGCGACTTGAGGGCGGTGGCGAGGTCTTCAGCGTCCAGGACAAGGCCAATCGGGCCGCCTACGAGCTCAGCTGGTTTGTAGCCCGTCAATTGCTCACAGACCGGGCTGGAAAAAGTAAACGTCCCGGCGTCGTCGACTGCCCAGAGCCACTCGCGGCTGGTTCGCATCACGGTGTCGATTACGTCCGAGGACTCGGCGGCCTCAGCGAGCTCGCGCCGGCGCCGTCGGGTGAGCTGCACCGCGGCGAATACAATGACCGGGACGGACGAGAGCAGAGCGATGTCCAGGGCGCTGAAGCCGTTCCGGGTGTTCGTGGAAAACAATGCTGGAATGCGAACTGTGAGAGCCAGGAGCACGTCCGCCAAGACGATGACAGCCAGCCAGCACCCTGCCGGGATACTGCGAATCCTGGCGGGCAGGCCCTTTCGGATAAGGCGCCGAGAGGAGCGGTGATGCTCTTGTGTCCGTCGTCTGCTATCGGCCTCGTCCACCTATCGGACCCGGTTTCTGGATGGTTCACTCACCGGCGCACAACTGATCACGAGACCCCCCTCTTCTGGACAGTTGACGACATCATGCCACACATGGAGCAATCGCGGCGGCAAATTTGACGGCTCGTTCCGGGCCGAATTTCGTCAGGAGGGCTTGGGCCTGAACATCACAACAGCAACGTTGGCTGATGCAGGGCAATGTTCAAGCAAAAGGTGGGCCAGCCTGAAGGTGGTCACCAGCCATTGGGCGGTTATGGAAGATCGCGCACATCGTCGAAGGACATGAAGGCGCCCCCGATGTTATTGGGGGACACATCGGGGGCGCGTTTGAAAATCATAATATGATGATTTTGTCAATTCAAATGAGTAATTGTGGCACGGTCGGTCGCTGCACCGGGCAAATTCCCGGGGTTCCGGAGCATCCGTGGCGGGACCTCTGGTCCCCATGTCGTTCGCTGGGCCGATCCTCAGGGCCGCGCCCAGCGGTCACGCTGTGCCCGGGAGAGTGCTTCCGAGTGACGATGGATATGGCCCAACCCCCAATAGGTTTTCTGGGCCATATCCTCGCCGCTCACCGAGTTCCCGTGAAGCCAGGGGAACGATGTCAGCCCCTGATCCCACGTGGACGCAGATCGCCGCCGGGGGACTTGCTATGGGGCTGGTCCCCATCCGGAGGAACGTCGACGCCGGGCAGGAAGTCCTGGGCGCATCGAAGCGCCGCGGGGGTGCCACGGATGTTCTTGGAGGGGAGCCGTCCCGGCGATTGACAGGCGGCGGAGGCAGCGCCCGTGTCGACGGGGAAGGTGGTGGCAAGCTGGTCGGTCATAGAAAGGGTCCTCTACGAAACACTCCGAGGCCGCCTGCTTGACCCTCTCAAGAATACCAAAAGCGAGGCCGGCAAAACAATTTCTTGGTGACTGTCGTCACTGACGCCACGAGACTAGTTCTGCGCGGCGATGCTCTTGTCCCGGTCCTCGTACACTTCCTCGCTGGGGCCGGTGAACGCCTTGGAACGCTGGATCGCCTCGATCGAACCGGTGAACAGTTGGGAGTCGTGCGGATCTGCCGGGTGCCGGCTGTGCCCGTCCGCGGCGGAGACCTTGCCGGAGCGCTTGCCGGCGTTCGAACCGGACGAACCGGACGTGCCGGACGTGCCGGACGCGTCCGAGGCGCCCGTCGTCCCGGACCCCAGCGAAACAGCACCGAGCGATTCGAGCCGGACGTGGGGGAGCGCCGTCGGGTGTTCCTGCTGCAGGAACAACACGAGTTCCTCGCGGATCAGGCAGCGAAGGTCAAAGAGCTGGGCGCTGTCCGCGGCGCTGACCAGGATGCGGACCCGGACGAAGCCGGCGGTCGCGTCCGTGATCTGCAGGATGCCCACGCGCTCGTCCCAGAGGTCGGTGGTGGCCAGGACCTTTTTGAGCTCGGCGCGCATGTCCTCGACCGGGGCGCGCCAGTCGAGGTCGAACTCCACGGTGCCCATGACCTCGGACTGCCGCCGGGTCCAGTTCTCGAACGGGGTGGTGGTGAAGTACGTGGACGGCAGGATCAGCCGGCGGTCGTCCCAGATGTGGACCACGACATAGGTCAGGGTGATCTCCTCGATCCGGCCCCATTCCTTCTGCACCACCACGACGTCGTCCACCCGGATCGCGTCCGTGAAGGCAAGCTGGATGCCGGCGAAGACGTTCACCAGGGAGGTCTGGGCGGCGAGGCCGGCCACGATCGAGATCACGCCGGCGGAGGCCAGCAGCCCGGCGCCGAGGGCCTGGATCGCGGGGAAGGTCAGCATCGCGATGCCCAGGGCCACGATGACGACCAAGGCCACCCCGATCCGGCGGGCCAGGATCACCTGGGTGCGGAGCCTGCGGGCGCGGCGGTTGTCCGCCACGTCCACGCGGTAGCGGGTGAGCACCATGGTCTCGATGATGAGGAGCACGGCGACGGCCAGCCAGGCGATGGACCCGATGAGCGCGATCTGCAGCGCGTGGTCCACGTTGCGCCGCCATTCGGCGTCCTCCGTGGTCAGCCCGAGCGCGATCCGGACGCCGATAAGGCAGAGCGCCAGGCGCAACGGCAGGCGGGCCACCCGGGAGGTTTCGCGCAGGGCCGGCTGGTTGCGGTTGAACCGGAGCACAATCCGGCGGAGAAGCCAGGAGGCGAGGAGCCCGCCGGCCACTGCGAGGGCCACGGCGAGGATGGGGGCCAGAAAGGGCATGGCGGGATCGAGGACATCTTGCATTACTTAAGCTCTAGCAAGCTTCCGCGGCCAACTGAAATCGGGAGGCGGCCAACGTGGGAAGCATCACGGCCGGCGGTCCGCTGGCGCCGGACCTGCGCACCGGGACACTTAGGGCCCAAAGGCCCTAGTTTCCCCGCCGAAAGCCCCGAGAATTGTCCAATCACTGAATATTCCCAGGGGGAGGGTGTCATGCGCCCAGCCGCATCGTTGGCCACAGTCATTTCCGCTGTTTGTGCGGCGGCCGTCCTCGCGGGATGCGGGACACCGGCTCCGGCCACCAGCTCGCCGGCCACCAGCGCCGCGGCAACGGCCAGCGCCCCGCCGTCGACGGCCACCTCACCGCCTGTCACGGTCCCGGCGGGCTGGAAGACGTTCACGACGTCGGACGGCACGCTCGCGTTCGACTATCCGGAGGCGTGGACCATCGTGGATCCGGCCGGGCCGCCGTCAGAAGGTGGTGTGTTTGTGGCGCTGGTGAGTGACTACGGCAAGACGATGGCCACCCTGCGGACCAACATGCTCACGGGTGCCGAGTGCCCGGAGACGTTGCCCTTTATGGTGTACGACACCGAGCCCGTCCCGGCACTGGCCCAGGACGGAACGGCCCCCAGATTCGTGTACGAGGGGCGGACTGACCCGGCGTCAAGCGATCCGTCGAGGTCGCTTACCCTGGCCTACGGCATCACTTCCGAGCCGGAACCCGTCGGGGACACGGCCTGCCCAATCTCCCACTTCTTCAAGTGGCCGCCAAACGTCGCCATGTTCAGCGGCATCTACGATCCGTTCGACACCACTCCGGGGGCGCCCAAGAATGTGGACACCCCCGAGGTGTACATGGACACCACCGAGTACAAAGACGTGAAGCAGGCGATCACTTCACTGCGGCCGGCCGGAAAGTAGGGGCGTGAGGAAACCGGCGGCACTGCCCGGAACTGCCCGTGACGCCAGGGTGCGTGCCACAGCCGGCGCCGCCCTGGGGCTCGTCCTGCTGCTGACGTCCTGCGGCCTGATGCCGGCCCAGCCGGGCGGGACCTCCGCCCCAAGCCAGACCCAAGGCAGCACTAGCCCGACGCCGTCCGGATCGCCGTCCGAGGCGGGGACGCCGTCGTCGGGCTGGAAGACGTTCACGACGACGGACGGCGGCCTTGCGTTCGACTACCCCGCGGGCTGGACGGTCAAGGACCCCGGCGGGGCGCTCGGCGGGGAGTTCGTGGACGTGCTGAACGCCGAGGGGAAACCGATGGCCGGCCTGCGGACCAACATTGTCACCGGTTCCGAATGCGTCGGGAAAACCCCGTACGAGGTCTACGATTCCGAGCCGATGATGGCACTCGCCGAGAGCGGGGGCGCCGACGGCGGCGTGCCCCGCTACGTGTTCGAATCCCGCGGGGACGACCCTGACGCGGTGGCCACACGGTCCACCATCGCGGCCTACGGCATCACCATGGTTCCCGAGGAGACCGGCGACCTGGCGTGCCCCATGTTCCACCTGTTCCTGTGGCCCCCCAGCGGTGCGTTCTTCGGCGGGACGTACAACCCGGAGAACAATGCGACGCCCGGTGACGCCGCGCTGCCGTATCTGGAGAAGGCCAGGCTGTACGCGGCCACGCCGGAGTACCAGGACATCCGGAAGATGATCACGTCCCTTCGGCCGGGGAGCAGCGCAACCCCGTCGGCCGGCACCCCGACAGATACCCCGACGGATACTCCGACGGGGAAGTAAGCGGGACTACCGTTACGGGCCCGTCGCCGTCGGGGGCTCATCGGCGGCGGTGCGCCGCGAGCCTGACCTGAGCGCCGTGCGGACGTTGACCTTTGAGGTGTAGGAGATCGAGCCGTACTGGAAGAGCCGCACGGCGACGCGGAGCATCACCGCGGCGCCCACGTACAGGATCACGATCACGATGCCCGCCTCCAGCAGGCTCAGGGAGCCGAAGCCGTTGCGCAGGAGCGCGGTGACCGGGGCGGAGAACGGGAAGAAGGTGAAGATCTGCACGATCACGGACTGCGGATCGGAGACCACCAGGGACACGGCGTAGAACGGCACAAAGATCAGTGCCATCATCACGCCCATGAAGTTCCCTGCCTCCTTGGCGGTGGGCATCACGGCGCCGATGGCCACGAGGGTGGTGGTGAACAGGGCGAAGCCGCCGACCAGGATCAGCAGGCCGACGGTCATCCGGACCGGGTCCAGGATCAGCGGCGGCAGGTCCAGGGCCGTGAGGCTGAGCTCCTCGGGGAAGAACATCCTGCCGATCACGATGGGGGAGAGGAATACCGTCATCTGCACCAGCCCGATCGCGAACAGCGCGATGACCTTGCCCGCGATGAGGGTGGTCGGTTTGAGGGTGGTCAGGATCATCTCGGTGACGCGGTTCTCCTTCTCCTCCAGGGTGGAGTTCAGCATCTGCCCGGCCAGGAGCACGATCAGCCCGTAGAAAATGACCAGGAAGACCAGCGGCGGAATGACAGAGCCCAGGCCGCCGGATTCTTTGGTGCCGTCGTAGGTGACGGTCTCGATCTGCACCTTTCCGGCAGCGAGGGCGGACAGTTGCGGCGAGCCGATCTTCTGTTCGACGGCGTGCGTCAGCATGGCCTGCGCGACGGCGGCGTACTTGCCGTTCTCGAAGATCCCCTGGTCCGCGCCGTAGACGCGCACCGCCGTCGACTCGGGCTGGGCCGGGTAGTCGAAGAACGCGTCCACGGTGCCGGACTGCACGGCCTGGATCCCGGCGTCGGGGGAGTCTGCGGGGGTGGCCCCGAAGACCGCGGCGTCCGCGGCGGTGATCAGCCCGGACGCGTCCGTGTAGGAGATGCTGAACTGGGCGCTTTTCTGCGCCGCGGCGGCGGTGTCCGTGGTGGTGTTGCTGAGGAAGATCAGCCCGAAGACCACGGCGATGATGACCGGGACGGACAACGTGCCGATCCAGAACCGGCCCTTGGTCACGGTGCGGATGAACTCGAAGCTCAGGACGGTACCTAGATTGTGATGCGGATTGTGCTGCGCCACGGCACTACGCCCGCTCCCGGTCGGGGGATGGTTTGGTGCCGGCCGGTTTGGGGCCGGCTGCCCCTGTGCCGGCTGCCGGGCCGGAGGTGGAAGGCTTGTTCTGGTCGCCGTAGACCCGGATGAAGATGTCTTCGAGGGAGATCTTGGTGGTGGTGAAGCTCCGGACGGTCACGCCGGCGTCGATCAGGTCCTTGAGGATGGCGGCCTCGTCGGTGGCGTCGGTGATGGAGAGCTCCGAGTAGTTGGGCTCCTCGAGCATCGCCTCGTAGTGGGGTGAGCGGGGGATGGGGCCGCTGTGCCGGATCCGGATGATGCGGCCGCCGTACTTGTTCTGCACTTCGTCGATGGTCCCGTAGGCCTCGGCGGTGCCGTCCTTGAGCAGGATGACCCGGTCGCAGAGCCGCTCCACTTCCTCCATCTGGTGGGTGACCATAACGACCGTGGCGCCGCCCTGCTTCTGCTCGGCGATGATGTCCATCAGCAGTCGCCGGTTGACCGGGTCGAAGCCCTTGGTGGGTTCGTCCAGGATCAGCAGCTCGGGGTTGTTCATGATGGTGACGCCGAGCTGGACCTTTTGTTGCTGCCCGCTGGAGAGCTTGTCCAGCACTGCGGAAGCGCGGTCCGCGAGCGCCACCCGGTCCAGGTACTCGAGCGACCATTGTTTGGCGGTGCGCCGTTCCATCCCCTTGAGCCGGCCGAAGTAGGTCATGATGTCGATGACCTTTTCCTTCTTGTAGAGCCCGCGCTCCTCGGGTAGGTAGCCCAGCCGGTCCCCGTGCTCGGGTTTGAACTCCCGGCCGTTGATGTGGAGGATCCCGGCGGTGGGCTCGTAGATGCCGAGCAGGGCCCGGATGGTGGTTGTCTTGCCGGAGCCGTTGCTGCCGAGGAATCCGAAAGTCTCCCCGGCGTGCACGTCGAAGGACAGGTCGCGGACCACGGTCGTGTCGCCGAAGTCCATTCGGAAGCCGCTGATGTGGACCCGTGCTTCGTCCATTGCGGCTCCCGATGATGCCGGGCTGCCCCGCCCGGGGTGTTGCCGATCCGCCGCTTTTAGACGGCGGGGATATGCCGGTGCCGGCGCCGGGCCGGCGTCGGCAGCCCCGCCCTGGTGGTGCCGGTGCCGCCCCAGGCGTTGGAGCGGGATTCCTTGATCAGGCCCGTGCCGGCGCATTCGCGGACGGCCATGATGCCGTCCGCGGCAGCCCGCTTGTCCTCGAAGGCCTTGGATACCGCCAAGACCGTTCCGTCGGCGCCGAGGAGCCGGAATCGGACGTTGGCCTCAGCGTCCGTGAAGATTTCGAATTGTCCTGCCATCGTTTTTGTCCTTTCGGGCAATGCGGCACGGCGGGCGGGTAAAGCACTTCCATGTGCCATGCCGTTTTCTCGACAAGTCCCCACAGTGCACTTGACCATCCAACCGGCTGCGCTCTGCGGAACGTAAGGGGCGAAGGTCCCTATGTGGACAATGCACGGTTCCTCTGGCGGCGGGCTCGGGGATGGGCGCTAAATTGGGAGCATGGCTGAGATTCCGAAGGGCGATTCCGGCGAGTGGGTCCGGCTGACGGCGCGGGTGGACGGTGTGGTGCAGGCAGTCGGCTTCCGCTACTGGACCGTGCGCAAGGCCGAGGAGCTGGGGCTGACCGGCACGGTCCGGAACAACAGCGACGGTTCGGTGGGCATCGCGGCTGAGGGACCCCAGTCAGTGGTGCTGGAGTTCCGGCGCTGGCTGCGCTCGCCGGACGCTCCGGGGCGGGTGGAGAACGTGGACGAATCGATCTCCCGGGCCACGGGGGCGTTCAGTAATTTCCGAGTGGTGTACTGAGGGTAGGCCGGGGCCCAGGATGCTCCACACGGGAGTTCAGCGGGAATGCGTCCCCTCCGCACGGGACATGCCCCGCCCCCGCCCCCGCCAGTGGACATACTCCCGTTCTGTCCACTCCTGGGCTTGAAGAATGGGCATGTCCCACAGGAGGTGTGGCAGGGGTCTGCCTGGTGCTCCCTCTCGCACGGGACATGCCCGCCCCTTGCCCCCGCCAGTGGACATACTCCCGCTACGTCCACTCCTGGGCCTGAAGAATGGGCATGTCCCACGGGTGGAGTGACAAAAGCAGGCGACGTGCCGGAGGCGGAACGGTCCGGCCGCGACCGGGGCGAAGGACCCTCGGCAGCGGGCACGATTCTGAGTAGGGTGGCCCCATGCAGAAGATATCGCTCGATGCCCTTGCCCGGCAGCAGATTGCGGCTGCGGTGGCGGCACCGAGCGGGCGGGCTGCGGACACTGCGTTTGGCGGGCATGAGAAGACGCTCCGCCAGACGGTAATGGCGTTCCGGGCGGGGACGCAGCTGAGCGAGCACCAGAACCCGGGCGAAGCGACCGTGTTCGTGCTCCGCGGCTGCGTCCGGCTCCGGGCCGGCGGTGAATCCTGGCAGGGGAAGACCGGGGATCTGCTGATCGTGCCGGACGGGCTGCACAGCCTGGAAGCGGAAGAGGACTCGGCGATCCTGATGACCGTCGCGAAAATCAAAACCTGACGGCCACAGCCGCAGGCGGGGAGACCGGCCGAGGCGATCGGGAAGGCCGGCCCAACGCGACCGGCCAATGCGATCGACCGGGGCCGGATGACCGCAAGGAGCAGGACATGACTGTCGTTCCCTTCGAAGAGGTCCCACAGACCCGGCGGTGGTGGGCGCGGGCCGCCTACATTGCGGTGCTGTGCGCGGTGTTGGTCCCGTTGACGGCGGCCGGTGTGGCGGGCATTGTTGCGCTGCTCCTGACCGGTGCCGGCGCCGTGGTGGTGACCGTGGCCGGGATCTACTGGTTCCTCATCAGCCGCGGATTCCTGCGCTGGTGTGCGCTGGCCCTGGCGGTGCTCGCCCCGCTGGTGGTCCTGTTCCTGTACATCCAGGCGGGCCTGCTGTTGGAGGTCCTGATCGCGGCGGGGCTGATGTTTGTGGCCGTCGTCTGCGCCCGCGCTGCCCTGCGGGAACCCCGGGCGGGCTCAAAGATGACCGAGTACCCGGCTCCCGCCTGGCGGCATCCTTTCCTGGTGATGAATCCGCGCTCCGGCGGGGGCAAGGTGGTGAAGTTCGACCTCCAGCGGAAGGCCGAGGAACTCGGCGCCGAGGTGGCGCTGCTCGAGGGGCCCGGGCAGGTGGATGTGGACGCGTTGGCCCGGCAAGCAGTGGAACGCGGAGCCGACCTGCTCGGCGTCGCCGGTGGTGACGGCACGCAGGCGCTGGTGGCCGGCATCGCGGCAGAACACAACCTGCCCTTCCTGGTGATCAGCGCCGGCACCCGCAACCACTTCGCCCTCGACCTGGGCCTGGACCGCGAGGACCCCACGGGCTGCCTGGACGCCCTCCGCGACGGAGTGGAACTGCACGTCGACCTGGGCAAGATCAACGGCCGCACCTTCGTCAACAATTCCTCGTTCGGGGTCTATGCCGAGGTGGTGCAGAGCCCGGAGTACCGCGACGACAAGACCGGCACCGTGCTGCAGATGCTCCCGGACCTGATCAAGGGCGACAAGGGGGCCCGGCTGCACGCCCAGTTTGACGGCACCACCGTGGACGGGCCGCAGGCCGTGCTGGTGAGTAACGGCCCATACGGAAGCCACGACCTCGCGGGCCTGGGCCGCCGCACCCGGCTCGACCGCGGCGTGCTCGGCGCGGTGGCACTCTCCGCGTCCAGCACACGCGAAGCTGTCGGCCTGCTGCGTCGGGCGACAAAGCGCGGACTGGTGCAGCGGACCGCCGTCGAGGTGGTGGTCGACGCCGATGTGCCCGAGATCCCGGTCGGCGTTGACGGCGAGGCCCTGATGATCCCGACGCCGGTGCGGTGCACCGTGGAGCCTGCCGCCTTGCGCGTCCTGGTCCCGCGGAAGCGCCCGGGCGTCCCGCCCGCCCAGCCGGCGCTGGACCTGATCCGGCTCCGTGAGCTGGCGTGGGGGCACCGGACGCCGGCGCACGTCGCGGCGTAGGGGGCCCGACGGCGGGGGTGTGGTCCGCGACAGTGGGCAGTGGTTCGCCGGCGCCCTGGCGTGGGTGGACCTGTGGCTTCGCCGCCGCCCGAGTGGAAAAATGAACCTGTGGAAAGCCTCGCGGACAGCAAGGTCTGGGCTGACTACAACGCGGCCCAGGCGGACCGTCCCGTGCGCTCCCTTTGCCTCGACGCCATGGCGCTCGCCGGTCCGGGAATCGGCCGCCTAGCCATTGACCTCGGCTGCGGGGCGGGCAAGGAGACACTGGCACTCCTGAACGACGGCTGGAGCGTGCACGCCGTCGACTCCCTCCCGGACACCGGGGAACGGCTGCGGGGGATCGTCCCGGACGCGGACGGCAGGCTCAGCATCGAAGTCCGTGCCTTCCAGGAACTCCGGGTGCTCCCGCCGGCGGACCTCATCTTCGCCGGCTACTCACTGCCCTTCATCCACCCGGACACGTTCGGCGGGTTCTGGGCCGTGCTGCTGGACGCCCTCCGGCGCCGGGGCGTTGTGGCCGTGAACCTGTTCGGGGACCGGGACTCCTGGGCGGGCATCCCGGAATGGAACTTCCACACCGAACCCGAGGCGCGGCAGCTCTTCGCCGGGCTGGAGATCGTGAAGTTCGAGGTGTACGACGCCGACGGCCAGTCGTTCCGCGGCCCCAAACACTGGCACATCTACGACGTCGTCGCCCGTAGACCGTGACGGCGGCCGGGCAGGCGTCACGGGACGCACTCTTTTGCCTCCCCGCAGCGAGGACTTCCGCGGCATTCCGCGGGGCCGTGAAAGCGGCAGGGCCAAAAGCCTGCGCTGCGTGACGCGCCACCCGGCCCCGCGCCGCGGAAAGTGCCCTCCGGTTCGATTTTGGCGCCCGCCGTGGGACAGACTGTTGCCGTGAGCAACTCTCCCCGGACGGGCCTCGCCGTCGCAGGACTCAGCCTGGGCACGGCCCTGAACCCGCTGAACTCCTCGATGATCGCCGTCGCCCTAGTGGTGCTGCGCGCGGACTTCGGGCTCGACGTCGCCACCGTCACCTGGGTGATCACCTCCTTCTACCTCACCTCCGCGGCGGGCCAGCCGCTCATGGGCCGGCTGGCGGACCGCTTCGGCCCGCGGCGGCTGTTCCTGCTCGGCATGGCACTGGTGGCCGTGACCTGCGCGCTGGCCCCGTTCGCCCCGAACTTCGCCGTGCTCTGCGTGGCCCGCGCCGTCATGGCCCTCGGCACGGCGGCCGCCTACCCGAGCGCCGTCGTGATGGTCGGGACGCTGGCGCAGCAGGCGAATGTGAAGTCCAGCCGGCCGCTGGGCCGGATCCAGATGGCCAACACCTCCGCGGCGGCCGTCGGGCCGGTGGTGGGCGGCCTGCTCGTGGGCTTCGTCGGCTGGGAGGCCCTGTTTCTGCTGAACGTTCCGCTGGCCCTGGCCGCGATCCTCCTGGTCCGGCGGTTCGCCCCGGCGGACGGGGCCCGGGAACGCGGCCGCGCCTCGGACCTGCTGCGGGACTCGGACATTCCCGGCATCCTGGCCTTCATCGGCTCCATGGTCCTGGTGATGATGGCGCTGCTCAACGTGCTGCCGGGCTACCGCTGGTGGCTGCTCGGCGGAGGCACGCTGCTGGCCGTGCTGTTCGTCCGGCGCGAACTGCGCTTCGCCCCGCCGTTCCTGGACCTGCGGCTGCTGGGCAGGAACCGGCCGCTGCTGCTGGTCTATCTGGGCTTCGCCCTGTTCAGCTGCGTCTACTACTTCGCGTTCTTCGGCCTGCCGCAGCTGCTGCAGGAAGCAGGCGGCTACGATCCCCGGGTGGTCGGGCTCCTGGTGTTGCCGCTGGCCGCGGTCTCGGTGGTCTCGACGCCGGTGGCCGTCCGCGCCATGGACCGGTTCGGCGTCAAGCGTGTGCTGGTGACCGGCGTCGTGCTGCTCATGGCGGCCTCGGCGGCGATGTGGCTGCTGACCGCCTCGTTCTCCATCCCGCTGGTGGTTGCGCTGACCGCACTCCTGGGTGTGCCGTACGGGGTGGCCAGTATCGCGTACAACCAGGGCATGTACCTTTCCACCCGGCCGGAGGAGCGCGGCGTGGCGGCCGGGATCTTCCAGACCTGCCGGTACCTCGGGGCGATCACGGCCACGGTGCTGATCGGGATTTTCTACGGCACGGGTGTCAACCAGGCCAACTGGGGTCTGATGGTGTTCGCGATGCTGGGACTCGGCGGAGTGGTGCTGGCGGTGGCGCTGCTGTGGCGGGAGCGGCGGGGCTGAGGGCCGCACGGCCAGACTATGGGGCCGGTGTGCCAATGTCCGCGGGGCGGTTGAGCGGGCCGGGCGGGAGGCGGCAAAGGCATCTTGACACGCCAAAACCGCCGGAATATGTTCGGCCTTAACGGAGCATTTTCGCCCGTTCCACACTACTTTCACAGTCGTTCGCGGCGCTCCGCGTTGCGCCCACTGCCCGGAAAAGTGGCCCGGCGGCGCGGTGGTACGGCGTGCCCCGATCAACGCGCTGGGGGGTCCAAATTCGGTCTCTCGCCTGCAAGGAGTCGGAAATGTCGGAAGGTATTGGACTGATAGAACGGTTTTACAAGGACGTAATGGAGAGCGGAAACCTCGCCCTGGTCGATGAGCTGGCGACGGACAGCTACGTCGACCACGAAGAGGGCCTGCCGGGGCAACCTGCCGGCAGGGACGGCGTGAAATTCTTCGTCACCACCATGCGGTCTGCTTTTCCTGACATCAAGGTCAAGGAGATCGCGCCCTCGCTGAGCGCCGGAAACATGGAGGCGTGCCACGTGATCCTGACGGGCACGCACCGTGGGGAGCTGGCTGGCATCCCGGCCACCGGGAAGAGTGTCGAGTTCGACTGCACGGACATCATCCGGGTCGAGGACGGGAAGGTGGCCGAGCACTGGGGCACCACGGACAACATGAAGCTCATGCAGCAGATCGGCGCCATGGCTATGGCCTGAGTAAAACCGAAGCACGACGGCGGCCGGCAAGACCGCCGTCGGGCGTTCAGGTCCTACACGTCGAGGCCCGCCTCGATCGCCTCTAGGTCCCGGACGGCGAACACCCTAAACTCCGTGACGCAACGTTCCTGCCCAGTTACTCGCTTCCAGAATCGGTTGCGGCCCAGGGACTTCGCGGAATCCCTCGGGCGTCGGCTGGTTCGGCTAAGAGTAACCGGGCAGGAGCGTCATGGGCACGAGCCGGAGGGATGACCGGGGAAGAGGCTCAACAGAAAGACCCGCTGCCAGTGACAGCGGGTCTTCTTGCTGGCGGTCCGTTCCGAATCAGGTTATGCCCCGGTCCGGGCCGGCGATGCGTCTAGGCTGTCGCCCGGTCAAACCTCTGGCCGGCCGGGTTGGACGGCAGAATCATAAACACCAACAGCGCCAGGGCACCCAGGAAGGGCACCAGCGCAATCAGAGCCAGCCAGCCGCTGATGTTCACGTCGTGCAGGCGCCGCACGACCAGAGCCAGGGACGGAACGATAGTGGCCAGCGCCCAGAGGAGCAGCACAATGGTGCCGAACGTGAGGGCGGGGGCAGACGTCTGGCTGACGCCGGACGCATTGGTTGAAGCGGCCGTGCCCACACCGGTGATGATGTTCAGGATGATGCTGACGCCCACTGATACGAGCGTCCACCACCAGTACTCGCTCCGGCTGGCCCGGCCGGAAAAGGTGGCGTACTTCTTGAAGAACCGTTTCACGGCTGCCGGGAATGGTGCCCCGTAGTACGGAGCCCACAGTGGTGGTTCGCCGCCGTGCTGCATCTGGGCATCTGTCTGTAGCGGGTATTGCGGATAGCTCAAGGTGTCCCCCATGTATTCGAGTGATGAAACGTGTTCATCCTAATGCGACGACAGAGGGCGTCACGCCTGAATCGTCGAGCCGCGCCACAATCGCGTCCAGGTCGCGGACAGCGTAGCGGTGGTGTTCCCATTCCTCCTCGAGAATGGTGTGCAGGCAGGAGAGAACGGTCACCCGGTGGTCGGGGCCCCAGGGATTCTTGCGCGCCTCGGACAGCTCAGCCGGGGTGACAGCGGCCAGGAAGTCACGCACCATGGCCACCCGGCCCGCCCTGGCCTCGAGCACTTCGGCATACGTCGGTGCGGCCGCCGAGAAGACCGACATGTCGTAGCCGTCCGGCTCGTACTCAAAGTTCGGCTGGCCGACGGGGTGGTACGGCTGCTCGAGCTCCAGGATGGCCCGGCCCAGCCACGTGTCGGTGGCCATGACCAGGTGGCGCAGCGTCTGGGCGAAGGACCACTCGCCGTCGACCGAGATGTCGAGGGTGCCAGCCGGCATCGCCGCGGCCCGCTCGAGCGTCGCCTGCCAGGTCCGCTCCAGCGCAACCCAGGCTTCACGAAGACCGGCCGGGTCGCCGGCGCGCCTTTCTGCGCGGCCGGGAAAGCGGCGGTTGAGTTCGGCCTCGACGAAGGGGGCCACGTCGACGCCGTTGACGCGCAGGACGTTCCCGCCCTCCAGCAGCCACGGCGCATCGATGTCTGCCCCGCCGACGTCGACGCCGCGCATCACCGCGCCGGAAAGGTCGGACC
>DATIUQ010000040.1:0-7059 GCA_035466775.1 Arthrobacter sp. | reverse complement strand
CCTGCTCGATCCAGTGACGTTCCGGCGGGTACGGCACGTCGTCACCGAGAACGACCGCGTGCTGCAGGCCGTGGACACCCTCCGGTCCCAGGGCCCGGCCCTCCTCGGCGCCCTCCTCGATGCCAGCCACGCCTCCATGCGCGACGACTTCGAGATCTCCTGCCCGGAATTGGACGTCGCCGTGGACACGGCCCGCCGCCACGGCGCCATCGGGGCCCGCATGACCGGCGGCGGCTTCGGCGGCTCGGCCATCGCCCTCACTTCGGTGCGGGACGAGCAGCAGGTCCGCGGCGCCGTCGTGCGTGCCTTCGCGGACGCCGGATTCACCGCGCCGGAGATCTTCACGGTTACGCCGGCCGCCGGAGCCGAACGCCTCGCCTGACGTCAGCTGCTCCCCACCGGCCCCCTCGCCTCGCAAGCTCGGCCAGGGAACCCTGCCGGCGTGGGCCCAAACCGCCTTTTAGACCCCTCAAAACGGCGGTGATGGAGCAGTCGATGGGGTTTAGGCGGGGCAGCCGCAGGACTGCCGGATTCGCAGTTCGGTGGGGAACGTGCGGTGCTCCGCCGGCTCGCCGCGGCGCGCGCCGAGGAGCGCGGTGACGGCGGCTTCCGCCATCACCCGGACCGGCTGCTCCACGGTCGTCAGGGCGGGCCAGCTGTATTCGGCTTCGGCAGAGCCGTCGAAGGACGTCAGTGCGATGTCGCCCGGGACCGTCAGCCCGGCTTCATGGATGGCGCGCAGGATGCCGATCGCCTGCATGTCCGAACTGGCGAAGATTGCCGTGGGCCGGTCCGCCGAGGCGAGCAGCCTGCGCCCGACGGCGTACCCGCCCTCCCGGCTGAACGGTCCGCGGACAATGGGGCCCTCCGGCAGCCCGGCCGCAGCCAGGGCCTGCAGCCAGCCCTCTTCACGGAGGTCGTAATCCTGGCCCGTGTTGGTGCCCATGGCCAGGGCGATGCTGGTGTGCCCGTGCCCGATCAGGTGGTCCACCGCCATCCGTGCCCCGGCCGCCAGGTCCACGCCCACGCTGTTGAATCCGGGTGACTTGCCGCCGTGGTTCAGGAGCACGGCGGGAATCTCGGCCGATTCCAGGGCCGCGAGGTCGGGTTCGAACAGCACGCTGGCGAGCACCACCCCGTCCACCTGGCGCGAGGCGAGGTTGCGGATGTTCCGGCGCTCCTTGGAGAGGTTGCCGTCCGAGTTGGTCAGCAGCAGGGCGTAGCCGAGCTCGGCCGCGGCGTCCTCGACGGCATGGGCCAGCAGCGAAAAGAACGGGTTGGTGTTGTCCGGGATGACCAGGCCGATGGTCTCACTGGAGCCCAGCTTCAGTGCGCGGGCGGCCGCGTTCGGCCGGTAGCCCAGGATTCGGATCGCATCCTGGACTTTTGCCTCGGTGGCCGGGGCCACCTTTTTCGGGCCGCCGTTGACGACGTAGCTGACGACGGCGGTGCTCACCCCGGCGTAGCGGGCGACGTCCTTGCGGGTCACCGGGCCGCGGGGGGTGTGCACTGCCGAAGTCGTCATGGCTTCCATGCTAGCCACAGGGCCGATCGCTCACGGGGCGCCTCTCGAGATGGACATTTCAGACAGTGTCCCACGGCTATCTACTCGAGTCAACGGTTACCGGCCGGTACGAAAATATCGCCGCAACAGCAGGAATTTTTCCTTGCCAGCATAAATCTACTCGTGTAGATTCGGATCAGTTGTTACCCACATCACACCACCAGGAAGAGTCAACGATGACTACCATCACCAAACTTCCGGATCCCGTGGCTGGCGGATCCAAGCCCCCGCACCGCGGAAAAAATCTCCGGGCCGGCCGGGGGCGCCGCCTGGGCGACCTCCGGATCGCCCTGCTGTTCATCCTCCCGGCCATGGTCGGCTTCGTCGCCTTCTTCCTGGTCCCCACGATCCGCGGCGTCTACCTCAGCTTCACCGAGTACAGCGTGCTCGGGGACCCCACCTGGATCGGCACCAGGAACTACACCGCGATCTTCGCGGACGAGCTGTTCTGGAACGCCATGGCCGTCACCCTCCAGTACGTGGGCCTGAACATCGGTTTCCAGACCGTCATCGCCCTCGGGCTGGCGCTCCTGATGCACCGCGTGGCGAAGTCCACGCTGATCCGCGGCGCGCTGCTGCTGCCTTTCCTCGTCGCCAACGTGATCGTGGCGCTCCTGTGGTTCTGGATGCTCGACTACCAGCTCGGGATCGTCAACGAGATCATCAACTGGTTCGGCCTGCCCCGCATCGCCTTCTTCGGCAGCGAACAGTGGGCCATCCCCACCATCGCCGGCGTCAACGTCTGGCGGCACATGGGCTACACGGCCCTCCTGATCTTCGCCGGGCTGCAGTCGATCCCCAGCCACGTCTACGAGGTCGCGTCCCTCGACGGCGCATCGCCCACCCGGACCTTCTGGAGCATCACCATGCCGCTCCTGCGTCCCGTACTGGTATTGGTGCTCGTGGTCACCGTCATCGGCTCCTTCCAGGTGTTCGACACCGTGGCCGTGACCACCGGCGGCGGACCCATCAACGCCTCCCGCGTCATCCAGATGTACATCTACCAGAAGGCCTTCGGTGAATCCGACTTCGGCTACGCCTCGGCTCTGTCCGTCATTCTCTTCGTCATTCTCGCCCTCGTGGCCTTCATCCAGATGAAGTTCCTCAAGGGCAACGAATCGGATCTGGACTAAGGAACCCCAGCCATGACAACATCCGCCCTTTCCCGCAAGACGTCCGCCAAAACCGCCCACAGGAAGTCCAGGAAGCCCAAGAAGCCATTCAGCTGGCGCCGCGCCGGCGCCTGGACGCTCGTCGTCGTCGCCGTCATCGTCACGGTGGCCCCGTTCCTCTGGATGCTCCGCACCGCGCTCTCCAGCAACGCCGCCCTCGCCTCCAATGCCAGCAACCTGCTGCCGGCCGACTTCAGCCTCGGCGCCTTCAAAAGGGTCCTCGGCCTGCAGACCCCGGAGGAAGCCATCGCCGAAGGGGGCTCCGGCGCCGCCATCAACTTCTGGCTGTACTTGCGGAACTCGATTATCTTCGCCACCGTCACCACCGCCGGGCAGGTGTTCTTCAGCGCCATGGCCGCCTACGCCTTCTCCCGGCTCCGCTGGCCCGGCCGGAACGTGGTCTTCGGACTGTTCCTCGCCACCATGATGGTCCCGCCGATCTTCACCGCCCTGCCCAACTTCCTCATGATCAAGAACCTGGGCCTGCTCAACAGCTTCGCCGGACTGGCCCTGCCCTTCCTGTTCATGACGCCCTTCGCCATCTTCTTCCTGCGCCAGTTCTTCCTCTCCATGTCCCGCGAAGTTGAGGAGGCCGCCATGCTCGACGGCGCCAAGCACGTCCGGATCTTCTTCCAGATCGTGCTGCCCAACGCCGCCGCCCCGCTGGCCACCCTGGCCTTGCTGACCTTCATCGGCCAGTGGAACGAATACTTCTGGCCCCTGCTGGTGGGCCAGGACGAAAGCGTCCGTGTCCTCACCGTGGGCCTGGGCGTCTTCAAGTCCCAGTCCCCGCAGGGCGCCCCCGACTGGTCCGGCCTGATGGCCGCCACCCTGATCGCAGCCCTGCCCGTCCTCCTGCTCTTCATCGCCTTCGGCAAGCGGGTGGTCAACTCCATCGGCTTCTCCGGCATCAAGTAACCCCGAACACACCCCACCTGCCACACTTCACATCCCTGAAAGGTCCACCATGAAGAAGACCCTCGGCGCCGTCGCTGCCGCCGCAGCCATCGCCCTCTCCCTGTCCGCCTGCGGCGGTTCCGCCCCCTCCACCGAAGCCAAGGGTGAGATCAACTACTGGCTCTGGGACGCGAACCAACTCCCCGCCTACCAGCAGTGCGCCGACGATTTCACCAAGGCCAACCCGGACATCAAGGTCAAGATCACCCAGCGCGGCTGGGACGACTACTGGACCACACTGACCAACGGCTTCGTCGCCGGCACGGCCCCGGACGTCTTCACCAACCACCTTTCCAAGTACCCCGAGTACGCGGCGAAGAAACAGCTGCTTTCCCTGGACGACGCCGTCGCGAAGGACGGCATCAAGCTGGAGAACTACACCAAGGGCCTGCCCGAACTGTGGGTCGGCCAGGACGGCAAGCGTTACGGCCTGCCCAAGGACTGGGACACCGTGGGCCTCTTCTACAACAAGGCCATGGCCGACGCCGCGGGCCTCACCGCCGAGCAGATGGCCAACCTGGACTGGAACCCGCAGGACGGCGGCAGCTACGAGAAAGCGATCGCGCACCTCACCGTGGACAAAAACGGCGTGCGCGGCGACGAGGCCGGTTTCGACAAGGACAACGTCGCTGTCTACGGCCTCGGCCTCGCAGGCGGCGGCTCCGGCCAGGGCCAGACCGAATGGAGCTTCCTGACCGCGACCACCGGCTGGACCCACACGGACAAGAACCCGTGGGGCACCGAGTTCAACTACGACGATCCCCGCTTCCAGGAAACCATCGCGTGGTGGGCCGGCCTGATCGGCAAGGGCTACATGCCCAAGCTGGAAACCACCGTGGGCGCCAGCCTCGCCGACAACTTCGGCGCCGGCAAGGCCGCCATCAACACCACCGGCGACTGGCTGATCGGGCAGTACCAGAGCTACAAGGGCGTGGAAACCGCATTCGCACCCACCCCCAAGGGCCCCGAGGGCAAGCGCGCCAGCATGTTCAACGGCCTGGCCGACTCCGTCTGGGCGGGCACCAAGAACCCGGCCGCCTCGGTCAAGTGGGTCGAATACCTCGGCTCCACCGCCTGCCAGGACGTCGTCGCCCAGAAGGCCGTCGTCTTCCCGGCCCTCACCAGCTCCTCCGAGATCGCCGCCAAGGCCTTCGCCGACAAGGGCACGGACGTCTCCGCCTTCACCACCCACGTCAAGGACGGCACCACGTTCCTCTTCCCGATCGCGGACAAGGCAGCCAAGGTGGACGGCATCATGAAGCCGGCCATGGACGCGGTCCTCGCGGGCAAGAAGCCGGCCAGCTCACTTACCGAAGCCAACAACCAGGTCAACGCCCTCTTCAAGTAGGGCCCAACCGCCCCGGGTGCCGCCGCTACCTCCTCGCGGCGGCGGCATCCGGTATTCCCTGTGATTCAAACACCGCCTGATCCGCGTTTCCGCAACCCCGGACGCGCCCCGAACCACCGAAAGAGACCTGCCATGGATCCCCTGTACCTCCGCTCCGCCAGCACCAGCCTGGTGATCAGCTTCGACAGCGGAGAGGCCGAGGTCATCCACTGGGGTGCCGATCTGGGCGCAGCCCTTCCCGATCTGGCCATCCTCGGAGCCCCCGTCCCGCACTCCGCCGTCGACGCCGCCGTCCCCGCCGGGCTCCTCCCGCAGGCATCCTCCAGCTGGCGCGGCCGGCCCGCCCTGCGCGGCCACCGGACCGCCGACGGCGCCCCCGGCTACGACTTCTCCGTCCGCCTCCGCGTGGCGGAGGTGACGGCCGCCGCCGTCGGGACCTCCGCGGTGATTGTCCAGGACGACGCCGACGCCGGGATCCGCGTGTCGTCCGCCCTCACCCTGCACGACGGCGGCCTGCTGGAACTGCGCCACACCGTCACCAACACCGGGACCTCGCCGTACCAGCTCGACGAACTGGCCACGGTGCTCCCGGTGGCGCCGGACGCCGTCGAACTCCTGGACCTGACCGGCCGCTGGTGCCGGGAACGCCACCCGCAGCGCCGCGCCATCGACCAAGGCACATGGGTGCGCACCGGCCGGCACGGCCGCACGGGCCATGACTCCTCGCTGCTCTTCGCCGCGGGAACCGCCGGCTTCGGCAACCGCCACGGCAAGGTCTGGGCCACCCACCTGGCCTGGAGCGGAAACCACGAACAGTTCGCGGACAGCACCGCGGACGGCAGGACCATGATCGGCGGCTCCGAACTGCTGGGCCCGGCCGAGGTGGTCCTGGCCCCCGGCGGCAGCTACACAACGCCCGCCCTGTTCGCCGCCTACTCGGACCGCGGCCTGGACGGCATCAGCGAAGCCTTCTACGCCTGGTTCCGGAACCGGCCGCACCACGTGCTGCCCTCCACAGCCGCTGCCGCACACGGTGCGGGCACCGGGAAGCCGCGCCCGGTGGTGCTGAACACGTGGGAAGCCGTGTACTTCGACCACAACCTCACCACCCTGATCGAACTCGCGGACTCCGCCGCGGAGCTCGGCGTCGAGCGGTTCGTGCTCGACGACGGCTGGTTCCGCGGCCGCCGCGACGACCACGCCGGCCTCGGCGACTGGTACGTGGACGAGGAACTCTGGCCGGCCGGGCTCACCCCGCTGATCGACGCCGTCACGTCCCGCGGGATGGAATTCGGGCTGTGGGTGGAACCGGAGATGGTCAACCTGGACTCCGACGTCGTCCGGGCGCATCCGGAGTGGATTGTCGGGCCCTCGGTGCAGAGCTACAAGGACGGCGGACGGCTGCCGCTGGAATGGCGCCACCAGCACATCATTGACCTCGTCAACCCGGACGCCTGGCAGTACATCTACGACCGCGTGGATGCGCTCCTGCGCGAGAACAACATCAGCTACCTCAAGTGGGACCAGAACCGGGACCTGCTGGAACACGGCCACGCCGGCCGCGCCTCCGTGCACGAACAGACCCTCGCCGCCTACCGGCTCTTCGACGCGCTCAAGACCGCGCACCCCGGCGTCGAGATTGAAAGCTGCTCCTCCGGCGGCGCCCGGGTGGACCTGGGCATCCTGGAGCGGACGGACCGGATCTGGGCCTCGGACTGCAACGACGCCCTGGAACGCCAGACCATCCAGCGCTGGACCGGCCTGGTGGTGCCGCCGGAGCTGGTGGGCGGGCACATCGGCCCCACCACCTCGCACACGACGGCCCGCACGCACGACCTGTCCTTCCGCGCCATCACCGCCCTGTTCGGGCACTTCGGGATGGAATGGGACGTCCGGCAGGTCGAAGGCGTGCAGCGGGAGGAGCTCAAGCGGTTCATCGGCATCTACAAGGAGCACCGCGGCCTGATCCACTCGGGCCGGATGGTCCGCGCGGACCTGGCGGACGACTCCCTGATGCT